>NZ_SACN01000001.1:0-304162 GCF_004005865.1 Sphingomonas crocodyli | reverse complement strand
AGCCACGCGATAAGCTCCTCGAGTCCTTCGCCTGTATGTGCCGACAGACGGAGATCAATATCGCTCCCATGCGAAATTCGGTCCGATTGCGCACCAATCCGCAATGCGCCCTCCGGCGCCTCGCCCGGATCGCCGAGCCAGAGGACGACATCGGCGGCCGCCACCGCACGGCGCGCGCGGTCGATCCCGATCGCCTCGATCACGTCGCCGCTGTCATCGCGCAGCCCAGCGACATCAATCAGGACGAAGGCATGACCGCCCAGCTGGACAGGCGCCTCGATCATGTCGCGCGTCGTGCCGGCAATGTCGGACACGATCGCCGCGTCACGGCCGAGCAGCGCGTTGAACAGCGACGACTTGCCCGCATTGGGCGGCCCGGCCAGCACGACGCGCAGGCCGTCCTTCAGCCGCTCGGCGCGCGGCCGGTTGAGCCAGGTGTCGAGTTCGGTCCGCAATACCCGGAGGTCGCCACCGATATCGACGCCATCCCCCACATCGTCCTCGTCAGAGAAATCGAGGACGGCCTCGAGCCGGGCCGACAGCGCAAGCAGGGTCGCCTGCCACCTCTCGACCGCGCGGCTCAGCGCGCCGTCGTGCATCATCAGCGCATGGCGCCGCTGCGCCTCGGTCTCGGCGCCCAGCAGATCGCCCAGCGCCTCGGCCTCGATCAGGTCGATACGGCCATTGAGCAGCGCGCGCCGCGTGAACTCGCCGGCCTCCGCCGCGCGCAGGCCGGGTTGCCGGGCAAGGCAATCGAGGACCGCCGCAATCACCGCGCGGCCGCCGTGCACGTGGAACTCGGCCAGATCTTCGCCGGTCGCGGTCGCCGGCCCCGGAAACCACAGGACCAGCGCCTCATCCAGCAACCGCCCGTCGCGCGGATCGATCAACGGACGCAGCGTAGCGCGGCGCGGCTGCGGTAGCGGTCGGGCGGTGAGCGCCGCGATCACGTCGCCCGCCTGCGGTCCGCTGATCCGCACCACGCCGATCCCTGCCGGCGGCATCCCGCTCGACAGGGCGAAGATCGTGGGGGTCAGGACAGGCCCGGCGTCGGGATTATTTGGAGGACGTTCCGGCACGGCCGATCTGGTCGAGCAGCGAGCGCCACATGGACATGCCGGCTTCGCCCATCGGCATCCACTGGCCGATCATGCTCTGCAGCGCATCGGGGGTGATCCCCTCTTCCATCATCCGCTTCATCTTGTCGGTATAGGCGTCGTGGATCGCCGTCATGTCGGGCAGGCCCATCAGCCGGCGCGCTTCTTCCGGCGTGCAATCAACGTCCACAGATACCTTCATCGCCGCTCCGATCATAAGACATTGAAACGACGCAAGGCCGCGTTAGGCTTATCGCAGGCATGCCGCTTGCGCACAAGCGAACCGACTCATCCTGGCGCTTGTGCCCTCAAGGAGAGATTTTCATGGGAAAGATGATTGATATCAAAGCCTTGGATGGCAGCACCTTTCCCTGTTACCTCGCCGAGCCCGCAGGCGCTCCGCGCGGCGCGATCATCGTCATCCAGGAGATTTTCGGCGTGAATCCCGGCATCCGCGCCAAAGCGGACGAATGGGCTTCGCAAGGCTATGTCGCGCTCGCCCCCGACCTGTTCTGGCGGATCGAGCCTGGCATCCAGCTTGATCCCGATGTCGAACCCGAGCTGCAGCGCGCGTTCGAACTGTTCGGCCAGTTCGATCAGATGAAGGGCATCGAGGATATCGAAGCGACGATCCATGCGGCACGCGAGCAAGCCAAGGGCGGCAAGGTCGGCGCGGTCGGATACTGCATGGGCGGGCGCCTCGCCTATATGACCGCCGCGCGGACCGATATCGACGCGAGCGTCGGCTATTATGGCGTCGGCATCGACGGGCTTCTCCATGAATCGCACGCGATCGCCCACCCGCTGATGCTCCACATCCCGACCGCCGATCATTTCGTCGGCCCCGATGCGCAGAAGGCGATGCACGACGGGCTGGATAGCCATCCCAAGGTCACGCTCCACGATTATCCCGGCCTCGATCACGGCTTTGCGACCACGATGGGCAATCGGCGTGACGACGCGGGCGCCAAGCTGGCCGACGGGCGCACGGCCGCCTTCTTCGCCGAGCATATCGGATGAGCGACTGGCGCCTTTCGGTCGCGGCCTATGGCGGGCCTGAGGCGATCGCACGCGAGGATCTCGGCACGCTGCGGCCGGGACCGGGCGAAGTCGTCGTCCGGCACCGTGCGATCGGGATCAACTTCATCGACACCTATCACCGCACCGGCCTCTATCCGGTGCCATTGCCGGCGGGGCTCGGCGTCGAGGCCGCGGGTATTGTCGAGGCGCTGGGTGAGGGCGTGGACGGGTTCAGCGTCGGGGAACGGGTCGCCTATGTCACCCGCACTCCCGGCAGCTATGCCACCGCACGGACGATCGCCGCTGCCGAGCTGATCAGCTTGCCCGACGATGTCGACGACGATCTGGCGGCCGCCGCCCTGCTCAAGGGTCTCACCGCCGAGGCACTGATCTTCCGTTGTGCGCGTATCGAGAAGGGCGCCACCGCGCTCGTCCATGCCGCTGCGGGCGGCGTCGGCCAGATTCTCGTCCAATGGCTTCACGCGGCGGGAGTCACCGTGATCGCGCATGCCGGATCGGCGGAGAAGGCCGAGATCGCGCGCAAGATGGGCGCCGATCATGTGCTGCATGGTGGGTTCAACACGCTTGCGGAGGATGTCCGCGCGCTCACCGACGGGCGCGGAGTCCATGTCAGCTTCGACGGCGTGGGCGCGGCAAGCTGGACCGCGTCGCTCGATGCGCTCGCGCGGCGGGGCATGATGGTCACGTTCGGCAATGCCTCGGGGCCGGTACCGCCCTTCTCCCCGCTCGAATTATCGCGGCGCGGATCGCTGTTCGTGACCCGGCCGACCCTGTTCGACTATATCGTCACGCCCGAGGAGCGGCAGGCGGCGGCCGATCGGCTGTTCGCCGCACTTGCCGACGGCACGGTGAAGATCACGATCGGCCAGCGTTTCGCGCTGGGCGACGCTGCCGACGCGCACCGCGCGCTTGAGGCCCGGCAGACCACCGGATCGACTTTGCTGATCCCCTGAATGAAAAAGGGGGCCTTGCGGCCCCCTTCCCGTTCGATTGCCCTGCCCGATCAGGCGCGGGCGAGAGCCGGTCCACGCTGGCGGCGCATCACGCTGCCGACCATGCCGAAGCCGAGGATCAGCATCGCCCAGGTGGTCGGCTCGGGCATTGCCGAGACGCTGCCACCGACCGACGAGAGATCGCCCTGGAAGTTCAGCGCATGGACTTCGCCGTAGAGCGAGACGTTGTTGGCGATCAAATTGCCTTCAAGGTTGCCGCGGCTGTCCTTCACGAAGGTCGCCTTGGGCGCCAGGACGGTGCCCTGCCAGTCGCCCAGCGTCAGGTCGGTCGCTTCGTAGAAGTTCCAGATGATGTTCTGCGCCGATCCCGTGTTCGCCATGTTGGCGTTGATCGACCCGCTGCTCAGATTGCCGGCGACGTTGATGATCGTCGTCTTGCCGGTGCCCGAGGTGATGCTGATCTGATCGCCGATGCTCTTGAGCTGGTCGACCGTGGTGTTGATCACGTTGAACGAACCGGTGGCGTTATAGGTGAACTTGTTGTTCGCCGTGCTCGCCGTGCCGGTGCTGGCCAGCGCCTTCAGATTGTCCGACAGGCTGGTCATGTTGTTGATCAGCGACGCCTTCTGGGCGTTCAACGCGGCGGTGAAGTTCGGGTTGCTCTGCGCCAGGCCCGTCGTCGGCGACAGATTGTTCTGCAGGCCGGCGCTGTTGGTGCCGCCGACATAGACGGTCGTCCCGTTGGTCTGGCGCTCCAGCTGGTAGGTACCCTGATTGCCGCCGACCACGAGGTCGCCCTGCTTGAAGTCGATCTTCTGGCCCGCCGTGTTGCCCACGACGGTCAGCGCGCCGGTGCCGTTGGCCGAAGCCGAGGTCGCCGTGAAGTTATACTGGCCGTTGGTCGCCTGGATGTTACCGCCGACGAAGGTACGACCCTCGATCTCGCTGTTCATCTGAACGATGTTGTTGAACGCGATGAGGTTCCATTCCTTGAGCTGGGCGGCCGTGTTCGTCACCGGCGTCGCGATCATCGCGGCCTGGGCCGAGCCCGCTGCGGCGAATGCCAGCAGGGCAACACTCATGTTCCGAACCATCTGCGTCCAGCGCATCGTCATATTCCCTGTTCGCGCCGGTATTGCCCACCCGCGCCTCGTCCCCTCCGCGCTTATCCAAAACGGAGGCAAAGAAACAGTGAATTCGCCGAAGGGCTGACAACAGAATATGTAAAAAAATCCGACATTATGTCCGCTTGAAGAACAGATTCAGTATCGTTCAAGCTTAGGATGATCGGAATCGCGCTTGTCCGTGTAAAAAGCGCCGACAAGGCTTTGCGAATTTTTTACAATTGAGATGCGCAGCGGGGCTCCGGAATGCGCACATCCGGAGCGCCAAGCCAGCAAATCGACGAATCAGCGGTGACGAATCAGCCGAACAACGGGACGAGCTGATGCCCGCCTTCGTAGATCATCTTGATCGCGACATAGACGATCACGATCAGACCGACATAGCCGATCCAGCGATACCGCTCGATATAGCGCGCGATCAGATTGGCGGCGACGCCCATCAGCGCGACCGACAGCAGCAGGCCGACGACAAGGATGCCCGGATGCTCACGCGCTGCGCCAGCGACCGCCAGCACATTGTCCAGACTCATCGACACGTCGGCCAAGGCGACCGACCAGGCGGCGCCCAAGAAGGTCTTGGACTGCGGCACGCCGTCATGATCCTCGGGCGCGCCCTCGCCCGTATGGATGCGCAATTCGCGGAACATCTTCCACGCGACCCACAACAGCAACAGACCGCCGGCGAAGACCAACCCGACGATGTTCATCAGCGCGCTGACGCCCAGCGCGAAGACGATGCGCAGCACCAATGCCGCGACGATGCCGATCAGGATGACCTTCTTGCGCTGCGCCGGCGGCAGGCCCGCCGCGAGCGCGCCGACGACGATCGCATTGTCGCCCGCCAGCATCACATCGATCATCAGCACCTGGACGAAGGCGGCCAACGCGGACGGAGAGCCGATATTGGAGAAATCGGCGACGATGTGGTTCCAGAGGTCGATCATAGACCGCTGTTAGGATGCCAGCGCGCGGCTGTCGATGGCCCCCTGAGAGCTATCTAGAGCTATCCGCCGCCTTACTGGTTCATCGAGTCGAAGAAGTCTTCGTTGGTCTTCGAATCCTTCATCTTGTCGAGCAGGAACTCCATCGCATCGATGGTGCCCATCTGCATGAGGATGCGGCGCAGCACCCACATCTTGCTGAGCTTGCCCTTGTCGACCAGCAGCTCTTCCTTGCGGGTGCCGGACTTGCCGACGTCCATCGCCGGGAAGATGCGCTTGTCGGCCACCTTGCGGTCGAGGACGATTTCGGAGTTACCGGTGCCCTTGAACTCTTCGAAGATGACTTCGTCCATGCGGCTGCCGGTGTCGATCAGCGCGGTCGCGATGATCGAAAGCGAACCGCCCTCCTCGATATTGCGCGCGGCGCCGAAGAAGCGCTTCGGGCGCTGCAGCGCGTTGGCATCGACACCGCCGGTCAGCACCTTGCCCGACGAGGGAACGACGGTGTTGTAGGCACGGCCGAGACGGGTGATCGAGTCGAGCAGGATCACGACGTCCTTCTTGTGCTCGACAAGGCGCTTGGCCTTTTCGATCACCATTTCGGCAACCTGGACGTGGCGCTGTGCAGGCTCGTCGAAGGTCGAGCTGATGACCTCGCCCTTCACGCTGCGCTGCATGTCGGTGACTTCTTCGGGCCGCTCGTCGATCAGCAGCACGATCAGGAAGACTTCTGGATGGTTGTCGGTGATCGCCTTGGCGATGTTCTGCAGCAATACCGTCTTACCCACGCGCGGCGGCGCGACGATCAGCGCGCGCTGGCCCTTGCCCTGCGGCGCGACGATGTCGATCACGCGCGCCGACTTGTCCTTCACGGTCGGATCGAGCGTGTCGAGGATCAGCTTCTGCTCAGGATAGAGCGGGGTGAGATTGTCGAAATTGACGCGGTGGCGGACCGCATCAGGATCATCGAAATTGACCGAGATCAGCTTGGTCAGCGCGAAATAACGCTCGCCATCCTTCGGCCCGCGGACTTCGCCTTCGACCGTGTCGCCGGTGCGCAGGCCGAATTTGCGGACCTGATTGGGCGAAACGTAGATGTCGTCGGGGCCGGCGAGATAGTTCGCCTCCGGGCTGCGCAGGAAGCCGAATCCGTCGGGCAGCACCTCGATCGTGCCCAGCCCCATGATCTGCTCGCCATTCTCGGCCTCGACCTTCAGGATCGCGAACATCAGATCCTGCTTGCGCATGGTCGATGCGCCTTCGACGCCCAGCTCCTCGGCCATGCTGACCAGTTCGGCGGGGGTCTTTTTCTTGAGGTCTTTCAGATGCATGCGAGTCGGAGTCCTGGGGGCTTCGGGAGGATCGGTAGCGGCAATCTGCGCGCGTAAAACCAATGCTGTCAGTCGGGAAGAGGGCCTTGCTCGAACGGAAGGCCTTGTTCTGACGCGCAGCTAAGCAGCGTGGGCGCCTAAGTCAAGGAGACTCAGAACGGCCGGACGATCACCAGGATGACGATGATCGCGGTCGCGATACCCGGAATCTCGTTCATGAAGCGCAGCGATTTGTCCGACGGCGCGCGATAGCCCGAGGCCATCCGCTTGCCATAACCGACCGCCCAGCCATGAAAACCCGAAAGCGCGAAGACGGTCGCGAACTTGGCGAGGAACCAGGGCGTCGTCCACAGCCCCTGATCGAAGGCCAGAGTCAGCCCGAAGATCCACACCATCGCCATCGACGGCACCATGATGATCGATCGCAGCCGACGCTCGCGCTCGATCCACGCCTTGTCCTCGGCCGATCCGGGGGCGGACGCCCAGTGGTAGATGTAGAATCGCGGCAGCATGAACAGCCCCGCCATCCAGAAGATGACGAAGATCAGGTGCCCGGCCTTCACCCAGGGATAAGCATTGCCCAGGAATCCGATGTAGGCGTCCATCAAAGCCTCAACCCCGCAGCCGGCCCAGAAGTTGCTCGACATGCGCGATCGGCACGTCGGGCGTGATGCCGTGGCCAAGGTTGAACACATGCGGCCGCGTCGGGAAAGCCCCCCTGATCGTGTCGATCGCCGCGTCGAGCGCGTCGCCGCCGATCAACAGCGCCATCGGATCGAGATTGCCCTGCACGGGCAGATTTTCGGGCAGGCTGGCATTCGCCCAGACCGGATCGACCGTCTCGTCGAGCCCAACCGCGCTGACGCCGGTTTCGCGGGCATAGGCCGGCAGTTTGCCGCCCGCGCCCTTCGGAAAGCCGATGATCGGCGTATCGGGATGGCGACGACGCAGTTCGGCGACCATCTTCGCGGTCGGCGCGATCACCCAGCGTTCGAACTCGCGCGGCGCCAGACTGCCCGACCAGCTGTCGAACAGCTGCACCGCATCGACGCCCGCTTGAATCTGCTTCGACAGATAATCGACCGTGGCATCGACCAGCGTATCGATGATTGCCCCGAAGGCCGCGGGATCGCGATAGGCCATGCGCCGCGTCTCGGCCTGCTCGCGGCTCCCTTGCCCTGCGACCATGTAGGTCGCGACCGTCCAGGGGCTGCCCGCAAAGCCGAGAAACGTCGTCTGCTCGGGCAAACTCGCACGAACCTTACGCACCGTGTCGTAGATCGGATCGAGCCGATCGGCGACGGGCTCGAGCACCGACAGCGCATGATCCACCAGAGTCGGCGACAGGCGAGGCCCTTCGCCGGCCTCGAAGCGCAGATCCTGACCCAGAGCGTGGGGAATCACGAGGATGTCGGAAAAGAGGATCGCGCCGTCGAATCCGAACCGGCGGATCGGCTGCAGCGTGATCTCGGCCGCCGCGTCGCTGTCATACGCCATCGCCAGGAATCCGCCCTTCTCGGCCCTGAGCGCGCGATATTCGGGCAGGTAACGCCCCGCCTGCCGCATGAGCCACACTGGCGGCGGATCGCGACGCTCACCCCGGAGCACGGCAAGCAAGGGACGATCGATCACCTGGCCGGCATTTTCATGACGCGTCGCCATCATCTTCATGACTCTCTTAAGGAACTAAAGAAGGGAAGTAGGAGTTTGTAGGGGTTCGGGAAGCGGGGTTTATTCACAAGCCGCCCGATTGCCAACAGCTTGACTCCTGCCGCGCTGCGATCCGCCGCCGAGTCCCTGACGTCATTCCCGTTATCCACAGCCCTGTCGGTTTCGTGCATCACCTGTGGACGAATCGATGAAGTGAGTCAGCGTCAGCGGGGAGCGATGCAGCGCTTGAAACGATACCCGCCGTTCGGCTAGCGCGATCCCCATGTTTTTCCACAGGCTTGTCCAGCAGGCACGACGCCTATGATCCGCCTCCACCTCCATCTGCTGTCGGATTCGACCGGCGAGACGCTGGAAAATATCGCCAAGGCCGGTCTCGCCCAGTTCGAGAATGTCGAGACGATCAAGCATTTCTGGCCGATGGTCCGATCGGTCGGCCATCTCGACCGGATCATGCTCGAAATTGCGCAGCGCCCCGGCCTCGTCATCTTCACGCTGGTGAACAACGAGGTGCGGCGGCGGCTGGAGACTCGGTGTCATGCACTCGGGCTGCCGATCGTCTCGGCGCTCGATCCGGTGATCGAGGCGCTGTCGCGGCTGCTGGGACAGGAGGCGATCGCGCGGCCGGGGCGTCAGCACAGCCTCGATGCGGCCTATTTCGCCCGCGTCGACGCGATTCAATATACGATCGCGCATGATGACGGGATCGCCGCGGAAGATTGGGAGGAGGCCGATATCGTCCTCGCCGGCGTTTCGCGATCGTCGAAAACGCCGACGTCGATCTATCTCGCCAATCGCGGATATAAGGTAGCGAACATTCCCCTGGTGGTCGAATCCCCGCCGCCGCAAAGCCTGTTCACGCTCGTCCATCCGGTCGTCGTCGGGCTGACGACCAGCCCCGAACGGCTGATCCAGATCCGCCGCAACCGGCTGCTCTCGCTCAATCAGACGCCGGAGACCGCTTATGTCGATCAGGAGGCTGTCGCGCGCGAACTCGCTTTCGCGCGGCGGATGTTCTCGGATCAGGGATGGCCGGTGATCGACGTCACCCGCCGCTCGATCGAGGAAACGGCGGCGGCGATCATCAATCTGGTCAACGAAAAGTCCGGCGGCGCGGGCGGGGGAGTTTGAAGTGCGACTGATCCTGGCCTCGCAATCCGCTTCGCGCCGCGCGATGCTCGATGCCGCAGGCGTGCCGTTCGAAGCGATGGCGGCGGCGGTCGACGAGGAATCGGCCAAGGCGTCGTTGCGGGCCGAAGGCCGCGATGCCCGCGCGCTCGCCGATGCGCTCGCCGAACTCAAGGCGACCAAGCTGTCGCGTAAATATCCGCAGGATCTGGTGCTTGGCTGTGATTCCACGGTCGCGCTCGACGATGGCGAGATGATCGACAAGGCGCCTAGCCGCGCGGCGGCGGCCGATCTGCTCCGCCGCATGGCCGGCACGCGCCACCGCCTGTTCAGCGCGGCGGTGATCTGCGAGGGCGGCGTGCCCGTCTGGCGCTTCGTCGATGTCGCCAAGATGCACATGCGCGCGATGAGCGACGAATTTGTCGACTCCTATCTCGATGCCGAATGGCCGGCGATTTCGGGCTGCGTCGGCGGCTATCGGATCGAGGGGCCGGGCGTGCAATTGTTCGACAGGATCGAAGGCAATCAGTTCACGATCATGGGCCTGCCGCTGCTCCAGCTGCTCACCTATTTGCGCGATCGGGGGGTGATGCCGCGATGAAAGCCTATGCCGAGGTGATCGGCGATCCGATCGCCCATTCGAAATCGCCGCTGATTCACCGCCACTGGCTGGCCGCCGCCGGCATCGATGCCGATTATTTCGCAACCCACGTCAAACCCGACGAACTGGCCGGCTTCCTCGCCAGCCGCCGCGCCGATCCGCAATGGCGCGGATGCAATGTCACGATCCCGCACAAGCAGGCGATCATGCCACTGCTCGACCGGATCGATCCGGCGGCCGCGCGGATCGGTGCGGTCAACTGTGTCGTGCCGGAGGGGGACGAACTGGTCGGCTACAACACCGACTATGCCGGTTTCCTCGAGCCGCTTCAGCCGATGCTGGCCGAGACGCACCTGTTCCGCATGGCGCGGATCTTAGGTGCGGGGGGCGCGGCCAAGGCGGTCGCGCTCGCGCTGCACGATCAGGGATTCACGATCGTCGTCGGCGCGCGCAATCTCGATCAGGCGCGGGCGCTGCGCGCCAATTTCGCGCCGGATGAGAAACTGATCGCCCCGCTCGATCATTTCGCGACCCCGATCGCCTTTGACTGGGACAATCGCGACGGGATTCTCGACGTCGTCGTCAATACGACGAGTCTGGGCATGAAGGGCTATCCGCCGCTGCCGCTGGATTTCAGCCATGTTCCGCCGAACGCGATCATCTACGACATCGTCTATGCGCCGCTCGAAACGCCGTTGCTGGCGGAGGCGAAGCAGCGCGGGCTGCGCGCGATCAACGGCCTCGCGATGCTGATCGGCCAGGCCGCCGACGCCTTCCGCCGATTCTACGGGGTCGATGCGCCGCGCCAGGATGACGAGGCGCTTCAGGCCAAATTGCTCGCATGATCATATTGGGCCTCACCGGATCGATCGGCATGGGCAAATCGACCGTGTCGAAAATGGCACGGCGGCTGGGCGTGCCCGTTTATGACGCCGATGCCGAGGTGCATCGGCTGCAGGGGCCGGGCGGAAAGCTGGTCGAGGCGATCGATGCGCTCTTTCCGGGCGTCGGCGGTGAAGCGGGCGTGGATCGCGTCGCGCTCGGCCGGCACGTGCTGGGGGACAAGGGGGCGCTCGCGCGACTCGAACGACTCATCCATCCCGTCCTCGTCGAGTCGCGCCGTGACTTCCTGCGCCGGCACCGTTCGCGCCGAGTCGTGATCCTCGACGTGCCGTTGCTGTTCGAAAAAGGCGGGTGGCGTTCGGTCGATGCGTCGGTGGTCGTATCGGCCCCGGCGTGGAAGCAGGCGCGCCGCGTGCTCGCGCGGCCAAACATGAACCCGTTGAAATTGCGCAATATCCGTCGACTGCAAATGCCTGATCATATCAAACGGCAACGCGCCGACTTCGTGATCGACAATGGCGGCTCGGTTCACCGCACCATGTCACAGCTTCGTCATCTGCTGGCTTGCGTGTCGGCTCACGGAGTCCGATATTGTCGCTCATGCGGGAAATCGTCTTCGACACCGAAACGACCGGCCTGAACCCTCTCACCGGGGATCGGCTGGTGGAGATCGGCTGTGTTGAAATCATCAACCGGGTCGAAACCGGCAACAGCTTCCACTGCTATTTCAACCCCGAACGGTTCATGCCGGCGGAGGCGGAAGCGGTGCACGGCCTGTCGGACCGATTCCTGTCGGACAAGCCCTTGTTCGCCAGCCAGGCGGCGGCTTTGCTCGACTTTCTGGGCGATGCGCCGCTCGTCGCGCACAATGCGACCTTCGACTTCGGATTCCTGAATGCGGAGCTGAGCGCGGCCGGTTTGGAGCCGATCGCGATGACCCGGATGGTCGATACGCTCGCCATCGCGCGCAAGGCGCATCCGGGCGCCAAGCACAGCCTCGATGCGCTCTGCAGCCGTTACGGCATCGATCGCAGCCACCGCGTCAAGCATGGTGCGCTGCTCGATGCGCAGCTGCTCGCCCAGCTCTATGTCGAATTGACCGGCGGCCGCCAGATCGGCCTCGGCCTCAAGGTGGATACGATCGTCGCGACCCCGGAAGCGGTCGTCGCGGCGAGCGTCCGCGTGGCACCCGTGGTTTTGCGGGAGCCGCGTCCCCATAAAGCAAGTGAGGAGGAACTCGAAAGGCATCACGCGTTTATTCAAGGGCTTACGTCGGCCCTCTGGTTGGAGGACGCCGCCGCAAGCTGACCCAAGGCAGGCACCGGCATCATCGGGTCTGCCCAATGACTGCCAAAGCAGACTGGAGGTTGGATATGGACATCCGTGTTTCGGGACATCAGGTCGAAACTGGTGAGGCTCTGCGAACCCATGTCGAGGATCGGCTACAGGCCATCGCCGACAAATATTTCTCCCGCAGTATCTCGGCGCACGTGACCTTCGGTCGCGGCCAGCATGGAAATGGCTTTGGCTGCGACATCGTCGCCCATGTGATGCAGGGCGTGATCCTGAAGGGACATGGCAGCGCGATGGACGCGCACCCCGCCTTCGATCAGGCCGCCGATCGCATCGAAACCCAGCTGCGCCGCTATATGAAGCGGCTGAAGGACCGGCACAGCGCGCAGCCGGCAGGCGCCCTCAACGGCTATGACGACAATGCCGGTTATACGGTGTTCGAATCCCCGGTGGAGGAAGAGGTCGAGACCGACAATCCGCTGATCATCGCCGAAACCCGCGTCGACGTGCCCGATGCCAGCGTCTCCGACGCGGTGATGATGCTCGATCTTCGCAACACCAATGCGCTGCTGTTCAAAAATAGCGGTACGGGAACCTTTAATATGGTGTATCGGCGCACCGACGGATCGATCGGCTGGGTGGAGCCCGCCCGAACGGCCTGAAGGAAGTTGCAGCACCACGAATGACCATTGCCCGATCGACGGATGATCTGAGCGACCTGCTCGTGCCGCAGGCCGTGCAGCAGGGGCTCGTCGTCCCCAACAAGAAAGCGTTGTTCCAGCAGCTTGGCGGTGTCGCCGCCAAGCTGATCGGAATCGACGCGCGCGTGATCGTCGATCGGCTGTCCGAACGCGAACGGCTGGGGCCGACCGGCTTCGGCGATGGCGTCGCGATCCCCCACGGCAAGCTCGACGGGCTCGATCGGGTCGTGGGGCTGTTCGCGCGGCTCGCCTCGCCGATCGACTTCGCCGCGATCGACGATCTGCCGGTCGATCTGGTCTTCGTGCTGCTGTCCCCGGTCGATGCGGGTGTCGAGCATCTGAAGGCGCTCGCCCGCGTCAGCCGGCGGATGCGCGACAAGAGCTTCGTCGCCAAGCTGCGCGGCGCCGGATCGGACGACGCGCTCTACGCGCTGTTCGCGAGCGGCGAAGCGCGCGACGCGGCCTGATATGGCCCAGGGTTCTGCTGGGACTACGCCGCCGCCTTCGGGCGCCGAAGCCCATTATCGCGCGCTGGAATCGCTCTACGCCGCCGCGCCGATCAACCAATTGTTCAAATCGCGCCTCGAAATCGTCGAGGAAGGCTTTGCGCGGATCCATTTCGTCGTGGACGAGACGGTCTATCACGCCGCCGGCGCGGTTCACGGCACCACCTATTTCAAGATGCTCGATGACGCGGCCTTCTATGCGGCGAACAGCCTGGTCAGCGATTATTTCCTGCTGACGACCGCGTTCAATCTGCTGCTCACCCGCCCGATTCACGCCGGGCCGCTGGTGGCCGAGGGGCGCTGGGTCAGCGGCAAGCGCCGCGTGTTCGTCGCCGACGCGCGACTGGTCGATGCGGAGGGTGAGGAGGTCGCGCGCGGCACCGGCACCTTCATGCGTTCGCGCATCGCGCTCGCCGGGCTGCCGGGTTACCGCCAGAAGTGACCGAGACGCGGCCCGCCTCGGCGCTGCTCGTCTCCGCATTGATCCGCAAGATTCAGGATGAGGGCGGATCGGCGATGGTGCTGGCGCGCGGCGATGAGGTCGCGGGGTCGATCATCGTCGCACTCGCCGATCGCGGACAATCGCAAGGGCTGGTCGAGCGCGTCTGGCGATTCGAGGGCGGATTCGGCCTCGACAGCGTCGGCCCGGCCGATCCGATCGAGCAGACCGACTATATCGCCCGCCGCCGCCGCACCGATCCCGATCTCTGGGTGATCGAGGCCGATCATCGCGATGCGCGGGCGATCGTCGAGGCGTTGCTGGCTTAAAACCAGATTCGTCATTGCGAGCGTAGCGAAGCAATCCAGGCCCGCATGGGAGAGGCTCGCGACCTAACTCTAGTGCGGGCCTGGATTGCCGCGTCGCCTTCGGCTCCTCGCAATGACGAGGAGAAGGTGGCAAAAGTTCCACAAATGTTCTAATCGGTGGCGATGGCCAGCCTTCCTGCCGACATCGATTCGACTCTCGCGCCGCTCGTCGCCATCGATGTCGCGCGCGGCGTGGCGAAGCTGTTTCTGCGCGCTGAATTGATGCCGATGCCCGAAGTGCCGCTGGGCAATGGCCGCCGCGCCGATCTGATGGCGATCGATCCCAAAGGGTGCATCACGATCGTCGAGATCAAGGTGTCGCGCGCCGACTTGCTCGGCGATGCGAAATGGCCGGATTATCTCGACTTTTGCGATCGCTATTTCTGGGCGGTGCCGGCCGGGTTCGATCTCAGCCCGTTCGACGATCCCGCCTTCCGTCCCGACATCGCCGGTCTGATCGTCGCCGATCGCTATGACGCCGCGGTGTTGCGCGAACCGGCGTTGCGCCCGCTTTCGGGATCACGCCGCAAGGCCGAAACGCTCCGCTTCGCCCGTCGGGCCGCGCGGCGGCTGTGGGGCGATCTCGATTGCGCGGGGGATGGCCTGGGTTAGAGGTCGACCCCGTCGAGCGCGGCGCGCAGTTCGTCGAGCCACACCTTGGCATTGCCGTCCGACGGCGCGCGCCAGTCGCCACGCGGGGACAGCGCCCCTGCCCCCGACACCTTCGGCCCGTTCGGGATCGCCGACCGCTTGAACTGGCTGGTCGTGAAGAAGCGCCACAGGAAGCTTTCGAGCCAGCGGTGGATCGTCGCCATGTCATATCCGTTGCGCTTGTCCGCCGGGAAACCGATCGGCCACAGCCCGGCATCGGCATCATGCCACGCATGCCAGGCGAGGAAGGCGACCTTCGACGGTGGCAGGCCGAGCCGCGCGATATGATGCAGGAAGAAATCGTGCAGCTCGTACGGGCCGATCTTCGCTTCGGTGCTCTGGATCGCGCCATCGGCGTCGGCGGGCACCAGTTCGGGCGATATTTCGGTCGCGAGGATCGCGGTCAACAGGTCGCCCGTCGCGGTATCGAACTGCCCACTCGTCACGCTCCAGCGAATCAGGAACTGAATCAGTGTCTTGGGCACGCCGGCGTTGACGGCATAATGGCTCATCTGATCGCCGACGCCATAGGTGCACCAGCCAAGCGCAAGCTCGCTCAGGTCGCCCGTGCCGACGACGAAGCCGTCGCGCTGGTTGGCGAGGCGGAACAGATAATCGGTGCGCAGCCCCGCCTGCACATTTTCGAAGGTGATGTCATAGGTCGGCTCGCCGCTGGCGAAGGGATGGCCCATGTCGGTCAGCATCTGGCGCGCGGCCGGGCGGATATCGATCTCGTCGGCCGTCGCACCCAGCGCCTTCATCAGCGCCCAGGCATTGGCCTTGGTCGCCTCGCCGGTCGCGAAGCCTGGCATGGTGAAGGCCAGGATCGCCGATCGCGGCAGGCCCAGCCGGTCGCACGCCTTGGCTGCGACCACCATCGCATGCGTCGAATCGAGCCCGCCCGACACGCCGATCACCATCGTCTTGGCACCCGACGCCTCGACCCGCTTGGCGAGCCCCGCGACCTGGATGTTGAACGCCTCGTAGCAATCGAGATCGAGCTTCTCGGCATCGTCGGGCACGAAGGGGAAGCGAGCGACGGGGCGCTTCAGCCCGATATCGGCGAAGCCGGGCTTGTGATCGAAGGTGACGCGGCGGAATGCGGTCTCGGGATGGCCGACCGCCATCGCATTGTCGTTGAACGTCCCCGTCCGCATCCGTTCGAGCCGCAGGCGGCCGACATCGACATCGGCAATGATCAGCTCGGATTCGGTGTCGAAGCGCCCCGATTCGGCAAGGGTTTCGCCGAGTTCGTGAATCATCGCCTGCCCGTCCCACGCGAGGTCGGTCGTGCTCTCGCCGGGGCCGCTCGCCGAATAGGCATAGGCGGCGATCGCGCGCACCGATTGCGAGGCGCTGAGCAACGCCCGCTCGCGCGCCTTGCCGATGATGATGTTAGATGCGGACAGATTGGCCAAGATCAGCGCGCCCGCCATCGCGCCCATCGTCGACGGCGGCAGCGGCGCCCAATAATCCTCGCAAATCTCGATGTGGAAAACGAAGTCGCGCAGGTCGTTCGCGGCGAAGATCTGATCGGGGCCGAAGGGCACCTCCTGCCCGCACAGATCGATCGTCAGGCCGACAAGATCATAGCCGAGCGCGAACCAGCGCTTTTCATAATATTCGCGATAATTGGGCAGGTAAGACTTCGGAACCACGCCCAGAATCCGGCCCTGCGATATGGCGATGGCCGTATTGTAGAGCCGCCCGCTGCGCCGGATCGGGGTGCCCACCAGCAATACGGGCTTCAGCTTCGCGCTCGCAGTGACGATCTTGCCCAGTTCGGTCTCGACCCGATCGAGCAGGGCGTCCTGCAGATGCAGATCGTCGATCGCGTAGGAGGACAGGCACAGTTCGGGCAGGACGAGCAGGTCGACGCCCTCGGCATCGGCGCGCTGCGCCAGATCGAGGATCGCGGCGGCGTTCGCGCCGACATCGCCGACGGTCGCGACGGGCGTGCCTGCGCCTACACGGACAAAACCGTGGCTGTGAATCGATGCGAAGTCGTTACGGGCGCTCATAAGCACGCGCTTACAGCGTGCTGAAGATAAAGGCCAATATCGGTCAATCAGGCGTTGAAGATATCAGGCGTCGAGCATCACCCGGTTACGCCCGCTCTCCTTGGCGCGATACAAAGCGGTGTCGGCACGGCGCAGCAACGTGCCCGGCGAATCCGCATCCTCCAGCATCGCGATGCCGCCCGAAAAGCTCAGGCGGCCAAGCGACTGGCCGGTGTTCGTGACCTTCAATTCGCGCGACGCGATCACGGTTCGAACCTTGTCGAGCATTGCGCGCGCGGCTTCGGGATCGGCGCGTTCGAAGATCAGCACGAATTCCTCGCCGCCATACCGCGCGCAGAATCCGTCATTGGTCGCGCGCGCCAGCGAGCTTCCGACGAACTTGATCACCTCGTCGCCGATCTGATGGCCGTGCGTGTCGTTGAATTGCTTGAAATGATCGATGTCGCAGATCGCGAGCGCGAGCGGGGTCTTCTGCCGCCGCGCATTTTCCAGCGCGATGCGCAGCTGATGATCGAAAGCACGGCGATTCGGCAGGCCGGTCAGCGGATCGCTGTTGGCGGTGCGGTGCGCGGCGGCCAGATCGTCGTGCAGCGACTTGATCTGCGCTTCGGTGCGGCGAAGCTCGTCCTCCGCTGCGCGGGTCTTGTCGATCATCGCCTTGGTCAGCCCGACCAAGGTGTCGACCGTCATCCCCGGATCTTCCACCGACAGGCCGGCGGCGCCGCTTTCCAGGTCGGCGGCATAATCGCGCGCTTCGTCGCCCGATCGGGTGACGACCGCGCTCACCTGCTCCAGCAGCCCGCGCGCGCTTTCGGCCATGTCGGACAGATTGCCGCTGTCGAGGCCCGAGCGAACCTGCGCGTTGATTGCGGTCATCGCGGCGGCGGTGATCCGGCCATCCTTGCGGACAGCCTTGTCGATCAGGCCCACGATGGTGCTGTCACCGCTCAGATAGCGGTGGCAAAGCTCGAAATTCTCAGGAGTCGGCTCGATATCGTTCGAAAAAAGCAGCTCGCCAATACGGTCGTAGAGGCGACGCCACTCGCCTCTCTGTGCGGACGATTCGATGATCTTGTCCTGATGCACGCCGTCGGGGTTCCTGTTTTATCTCCCGACCTGACTAGAGCCCGCTTTGATTATATCCGGTTAATGACGCGGCGATCCTGTCCTAAAATTTGCGCCAGTGTCCGGTCTCCATCCACGACAGAAGCGGCTTCAGCGGCAGGATCCAGACGATCCCCAGGAATGTATAGACCACGGCCTGAACCAGCGCGGGAAGCCGCTCGATCAACGGCGACGCCAGCAGGACCAGAACCGACCAGATCACGATCAGTGCCAAAATGAGGAACATTCCGAAGGGTTTGCGCCAACTTGGTTCGCTCATTACTTAAAGCCCTGATGCAATAGTTTGCGTTCGGTGCAGATCAGGTCGAGCGGCTGGTCCCACGGATCGCATGGCACCACATCCACCTGCTGCACGCTCCAGGCGATGCCAAGCCGCCTCGCGGTGCGATTAGCCGCGAATGCGCGATCATAGAAGCCCGCCCCCTGCCCGATTCGCATGAAACGCGAATCGAATCCCAGCAGCGGGGTCAGGATCAGATCGGGCGTCACTTCGGGCGCGTCGGCCGGGGGCTGCAGCAGGTTGAACCAGCCGCGCTCCAGCGGATCGCCCGGCGCCCAGCGCAGGAAGCGCATCGGCCGGTCGCGGCCGTCGACATAAGCCAGCGCCGTCGTCGCCCCATTGGCGGCCCCGCGCGCGAGCATCGCCATGCAGGAGATTTCGGATCCAAGGCCGATATAGCCGGCGATGATCTTGGCGGCGGCGATCGTTTCGCCCGCGCGATCGGCGAGCGCCGCTTCGGCCGCTTCGCGTTCGCCGGGCGCCATCGCGATCACGAAGGCGTCGCGTTTCGCGCGCAGTTCGGCACGCAGCGCCGCCTTTTCCTCAGGCTTCGTCATATATGGTGCGGGTGGCGGGACCGCCGTGGTCGTTTGCTGGAATATCCTCTGACGCCGTTAACGTCAGGTGGGGACCATGTGCTTCGGACCAGGATCCTAACAGGGACAGCCCCCTTTGGATGTGAATCGCCTCAGGGATGTTCGCTGCAGCTCGTGCCGGGCAGTACCCGCCGTCCCCTATGTAGGATGCCGCGCCCGCAGGCTCAAGCGTCGCTGTTAAGACGATCCGCAAGTCGCTCCATCCGTTCGGCAATCCGTTCGATCGCCTGCGCATAGCCCGGATCGAGTTCGGCGGGCTGGGGCGCCGCGGCAGGTGCCGTCTGGTGCGACTTGGCGTCGTTCAGCTCGTCGGCGAGCAGGATCGCGCTCATCAGCAGCACGCGCGCCTCGGTCATGTCGCCGATCGCGCGGGTGATGTCGCCTGCCTTGCGATCGACCATGCTGGCCAGCGCGCGCAGCTGATCCTCTTCGCCATCCCGGCAGGCGAGCTTGTAGCGGCGGCCCCCGACCGCAACGTCGACTTCGGCCATCAGCCGTTCCCCAGCAGGCGATCGATGCGCTCGATCGCGGTCTCGGTGGTTTCGCGCAAGGTACGGTGCCGTTCGGCAAGACGAAACAGCGCCTCGCTCTCGTCATGCGACAAAGTTCGCGGGCCGGAATCGAGTCCCTGCTCCACGCGCACAAGCGCTCGTTCGAGGCGGCCCAGCGCCAGCATCAGGCTTCGATCGTCCATCATCGACCGAAATAGCAGGCTGATCGTCGCCCGCAAGCCGCCCAAAGGCCCATCCTTGGTTGACGATAGGGCCGCGACAGGACAAAGGGTCGCGCGGTTGGGGGTCGCGATCGCGCGGCACTTTGCCATTTCAGTGTCCGCTCCCGCGCAAGGTCTTCAGATGAGTGTAACGCCACGCCAGCTCGCCAACGCCATCCGGGCGCTGTCGATGGATGCCGTGCAGGCCGCCAATTCGGGTCATCCCGGCATGCCGATGGGCATGGCCGACGTCGCGACCGAATTGTTCACCAATCATCTGAAGTTCGATCCGCTTCAGCCCAAATGGGCCGATCGCGACCGTTTCGTGCTGTCGGCCGGGCATGGATCGATGCTGATCTATTCGCTGCTGCACCTGACCGGCTATGCGCGCCCGACGATCGAGGACATCGCCAATTTCCGCCAGCTGCACAGCCCGTGCGCCGGCCACCCCGAGAATTTCGAACTGGCGGGCGTCGAGGCGACCACCGGGCCGCTGGGTTCGGGCCTGGCCACCGCCGTCGGCATGGCGATCGCCGAACGCCACCTGAACGCCACCTTCGGCAACGACGTCGTCGATCACCGTACCTGGGTTCTGGCCGGCGACGGCTGCCTGATGGAAGGCGTGAACCATGAGGCGATCGGCCTCGCCGGGCATCTCAAGCTCGGCAAGCTGATCGTGCTGTGGGACGATAATCGCATCACCATCGACGGCGCGGTGTCGCTGTCGTCGTCCGAAGACGTGATGGCGCGCTATGCCGCGACCGGCTGGCACACCGTCGCCTGCGACGGGCATGACGCCGCGTCGATCGCCAAGGCGCTGGAAGCGGCGAAGGCCGATCCGCGCCCGTCGATCGTTCAATGCACCACGATCATCGGCTTTGGCGCGCCCAACAAGCAGGGCACGTCGGCCACGCACGGTTCGGCGCTGGGCAATGATGAAGTCGCCGCGACCCGCAAGGAACTGGGCTGGACCTCCGAACCGTTCGTCATCCCGACCGACATCGCCGAGGCCTGGCGCGCCGCCGGTCATCGCGGCACCGCGGTCCGCTCGGCATGGGAAGCGCGCCTCGTCGCACATCCCGATCGCGCCGAGTTCGAACGGCGCATGGCGGGCAAGTTGCCTGCCGACTTCTCGCTCCAGCCCTATCTCGAAGGGCTGATCGCGAATCCGCAGAAGGTCGCGACCCGCAAGGCATCCGAAATGGTGCTCGGCCCGATCAACGATCAGCTGGCCGAGACGATCGGCGGTTCGGCCGATCTTACCGGTTCGAACAATACCAAGACCAAGGGGCAGGCGCCGCTGACCGCCGATGATTATAGCGGTCGCTATATTTATTACGGCATCCGCGAATTCGGCATGGCCTGCGCGATGAACGGCCTTGCGCTCCACGGCGGTGTGATTCCCTATGGCGGCACCTTCCTGGTCTTCTCCGACTATTGCCGCGCCGCGATCCGCCTGTCGGCGCTCCAGCAGCAGCGCGTCGTCTATGTGATGACGCATGACTCGATCGGTCTGGGCGAAGACGGCCCGACCCACCAGCCGGTCGAGCATCTGATGAGCCTGCGCGTGATGCCGAACATCGACGTCTATCGCCCGTGCGACGTGATCGAGACGGCCGAATGCTGGCAGCTCAGCCTCGAAAAGGCCGACGGCCCCTCGCTGCTCGCTCTGTCGCGCGAAGGCCTGCCGCAGCTGCGCACAGACATTTCGAAGAACTTCTCGGCGCTCGGCGCCTATCGCCTCAAGCCCGCCGCCGCCGCGCGCAAGGTGGTGCTGATCGCCAGCGGTTCGGAGGTCGAAATCGCGGTCGCGACGGCGGCGAAGCTTGAAGAAGCCGGCATCGGTGCCGATGTCGTGTCGATGCCCAGCTGGGAACGCTTCGACGCGCAGGACGAAGATTATAAGGACGGCATCCTGCCGGCCGACGCGCTGCTCGTCTCGATCGAGGCCGGCACGACGATCGGCTGGGAACGCTATGTCGGCCGCAAGGGCCTGCGCTTCGGCCTCGACGGCTTCGGCGCCTCGGCTCCCGTTAAGGCCCTCTATGACCATTTCGGCCTGACCGCCGACAAGATCGCCCCGCAGATCATCGGGGCTCTCACGCACTGAGCAAGGAGTAAGCGAGTATGGCCGTGAAGGTTGCGATCAACGGATTCGGGCGCATCGGTCGCCTGGTGGCACGCGCTATTCTCTCGCGTACCGACCATGACCTCGAACTGGTCGCGATCAACGATCTGGGCGACGCCAAGGCCAATGCTCTGCTTTTCAAGCGCGACTCGGTCCACGGCAACTGGGCCGGCGACGTCGGCGTTGATGGCGACAGCCTCGTCATCGACGGCAAGAAGATCAAGGTGACGGCGGAGCGCGATCCCGCCAATCTGCCGCACGCGGCGCTGGGCGTCGACATCGCGCTCGAATGCACCGGCATCTTCACCGACAAGGCGAAGGCGAGCGCGCACCTGACCGCCGGCGCCAAGCGCGTCGTGATCTCGGCCCCCGGCACCAATGTCGACAAGACGATCGTGTTCGGCGTCAACCACGACAAGCTGACCGCCGACGACATCGTCATTTCGAACGCCAGCTGCACCACCAACTGCCTGGCGCCGCTCGCCAAGGTGCTGAACGATGCGCTGGGCATCGAAAGCGGCTTCATGACGACGATCCACAGCTACACCAACGATCAGAACACGCTGGATCAGCTGCACAAGGATATGCGCCGCGCCCGCGCCGCTGCCCTGTCGATGATCCCGACCACCACCGGCGCCGCCCGCGCGGTGGGCGACGTTCTGCCCGAACTGAAGGGCAAGCTGGATGGTTCGTCGGTGCGCGTGCCGACCCCGAACGTCTCGGTCGTCGACCTGAAGTTCATCGCCAAGAAGGACACCACGGTCGCCGAAGTGAACGGCCTGCTCAAGGCGGCGTCGGAAGCCGGCCCGCTCAAGGGCGTGCTGGGCTATTCGGACGAGCCGCTGGTCTCGATCGACTATAATGGCGATCCGCGCAGCTCGACCGTCGACAGCCTCGAAACCGCCGTCGTCGATGGCAAGCTGGTCCGCGTGCTCAGCTGGTACGACAATGAATGGGGCTTCTCGAACCGCATGATCGATACCACCGGTATCGTGGCGAAGTTCCTCTAAGAACCATCGGGGCGGCCCCAAGGGCCGCCCCTTTCTTTTCCTCGATCAAGGTGCCGGCATGACCTTCAAGAGCCTCGACGACATCGGCGATATCAAGGGCAAGCGCGTCCTGGTCCGTGAGGACCTCAACGTGCCGATGGACGACGGCAAGGTCACCGACGATACCCGCCTGCGCGCCGCCGCGCCGACGATCGCCGAACTGGCGGACAAGGGCGCGATCGTGCTGATCCTCGCCCATTTCGGCCGCCCCAAGGGCGAGCGTAACCCCGACATGAGCCTGGCGATGGTCACGACGCCGCTGCGCGACGTTCTGGGCCGCGACGTGCGCTTCATCGGCGATTGCGTGGGCGAACAGGCTGAGGAAGCGGTCGCGCAGCTCCAGCCCGGCGACATCGCGATCCTCGAGAACACCCGCTTCCACAAGGGCGAGGAGAAGAACGACCCCGCACTCGCCAAGGCGATGGCGAAGCTGGGCGATCTCTACGTCAACGACGCCTTCTCGGCCGCGCATCGCGCGCATGTCTCGACCGAAGGGCTCGCGCATATCCTGCCCGCTTATGCTGGTCGCTCGATGCAGGCCGAACTCGAGGCGCTCGAAAAGGCACTCGGCAAGCCCGAACATCCGGTGATGGCGGTCGTCGGCGGCGCCAAGGTTTCGACCAAGCTCGACGTGCTCAAGCAGATGGTGACCAAGGTCGATCATCTCGTGATCGGCGGCGGCATGGCGAACACCTTCCTCGCCGCGCGCGGGATCAATGTCGGCAAGTCGCTGTGCGAACATGACCTGAAGGACACCGCGCTCGAAATCCTCGACGCGGCGGATAAGGCCGATTGCACCGTCCACCTGCCCTATGACGTGGTGGTGTCGAAGGAATTCCGCGCCAATCCGCCGGTCCGCACGGTCAACGTCCACGAAGTCGCGGATGACGAGATGATCCTCGATTGCGGTCCGTCCGCCAGCGAGCAGATCGCCGACGCGCTCAAGACCTGCAAGACGCTGGTGTGGAACGGCCCGCTCGGCGCGTTCGAAATGGCGCCGTTCGATACCGCGACGATGGCACTGGCGAAGATCACCGCCGCGCTCACCAAGTCGGGCTCGCTCATCTCGGTCGCGGGCGGCGGCGATACGGTCGCGGCGGTCAACGTCGCCGGTGTCGCCGACGATCTGACCTTCGTGTCGACCGCGGGCGGCGCCTTCCTTGAATGGATGGAAGGCCGCGAACTGCCGGGGGTCGCCGCTCTCGGCTGATGATCACGATCCGCGCCATCGACCATGTCGTGTTCCGGGTCGTCGACCTCGAACGGATGGCGCGATTCTACACCGACGTGCTCGGCGCGCGCTTCGAGAAGCATCAGGAGGCGATCGGCCTCTATCAGCTTCGGGTAGGCGACGCGCTGATCGATCTGATACCGGTCGACGGCCAATTGGGCGCCAAGGGCGGCGCGGCGCCGGGGATCGAGGGCCGCAACGTCGACCATATCTGCTTCCGCGTCCTGCCCTGGGATGGCGAAGCCATTTTGAGAGAGCTGGAGGGGCATGGAATCGCGGCCGAAATCGCCTCGCGCTACGGCGCAGAAGGCGAAGGGCCGTCGATCTACCTCACCGATCCTGAAGGCAATATGCTGGAGCTCAAGGGGCCACCCTGGGCGCCGGTGCCGAAACCGAACTGAACCACCACTATCCACCGGAGGCCAGCCGATGACGATTGACCAGAAGACGAGCGAAAAGGTTGCGAAGGGCGACGGCTTCATCGCCGCGCTCGACCAGAGCGGCGGTTCGACCCCGAAGGCTCTCAAGGGCTATGGCATCGACGAGAGCGCCTGGTCCGACGAAGCCGGCATGTATGCGCTGATCCACGACATGCGCAGCCGCATCATCACCTCGCCCGTCTTCACGGGTGACAAGGTGCTGGGCGCGATCCTGTTCGAACGCACGATGGACGGCCAGGTCGATGGCAAGCCGACCCCGCAGGCCCTGCTCGATCGCGGCGTCATCCCCTTCATCAAGATCGACAAGGGTCTTGAGGACGAAAAGAACGGCGTCCAGCTGATGAAGCCGATGCCTGAACTCGACGCTTTGCTCGCCAAGTCGAAGGCGCTGGGCGTTTACGGCACGAAGGAGCGTTCGGTGATCAACCTCGCCAATCGCGAGGGTATCGCCGCTGTCGTCAAGCAGCAGTTCGAAATCGGCCAGCAGGTGCTCGCCGGCGGCCTCGTGCCGATCATCGAGCCCGAAGTGAACATCAAGAGCGCCGAGCGCGCCGAAGCCGACCAGATCCTGCTCGAAGAGCTGGTGAAGGCGCTCGACGCAATGACCGGTGACGACAAGGTGATGCTCAAGCTGTCGCTGCCGACCAAGCCGGGCCTGTTCCAGCCGCTGGTCGATCATCCGCGCGTGCTGCGCGTCGTCGCGCTTTCGGGCGGCTTCGAACGCCCCGAGGCCTGCGTCGAACTCGCCAAGAATCCGGGCATCATCGCCAGCTTCAGCCGCGCTCTGCTCAACGATCTGCGCCACAGCATGACCGATGACGAGTTCAACGCGTCGCTGGGTCAGGCGATCGACGACATCTACACCGCTTCGGTCAAGAAGACGGTCTGATTTGCGGGCGGGCGGATGGTGATCCATCCGCCCGCTTCGCCCGGGCGCCATTCTGCGCTAGGGGCGTCGGCATGACCGACGAAGATTTCGACGATGAACTCCGCCTCGATCCCGGCTTTGCCGATCGGTTCGAACGCGATGAGAAGAAGCCCGCCTGCCAGCTCTATCTGATCTCGCCCCCGCGCATCGATGCGGGTTTTGCTGAGGTGCTGAAGGCCGCGCTCGATGCGGGGCCGGTCGCGGCGTTCCAGCTGCGGCTCAAGGGGATCGACGAACATGCGATCGCCGATCTCGCCAGGCCGCTGCAGGCGATCTGCGCGGACAAGGGGGTCGCCTTCATCGTCAACGATTCGATCGGGCTGGCGAAGCGGCTCAATGCCGACGGCGTCCATCTGGGGCAGGAGGATGGCGACGCGCGCGAGGCGCGGCAGATTCTCGGGCCGCAGGCGCAGATTGGCGTGACCTGCCACGACAGCCGGCACCTTGCGATGGAAGCGGGTGAGGCTGGGGCCGACTATGTCGCCTTCGGCGCCTTCTACCCAACCGAGACCAAGGAAACGAAGCACCGGCCGGAACTCTCGATCCTCGGCTGGTGGTCGACCCTGTTCGAAGTGCCGTGCGTCGCGATCGGCGGGGTCACGCCGGACAATGCCGCGCCGCTCGTCGCGGCGGGCGCCGATTTCCTCGCAGTCAGCGGTTCGGTGTGGAACGCGCCCGACGGTCCGGCGGCGGCGGTGAAACGCTTCGCCGCCGTGCCGGGAATGGGGGCGTAAGGCAGGATCAGCTCCGCTGATCCTGCGGCGGGCGCGGCTGACGCGAAATGGTCCGGCTGGCGGCGGACGAAGGCGTTGGCGTCGAGCCAGCCATTGCCCAGCGCCAGGCCATAATTCGCCTCGATATCGATCTCACGCCCCTTGGGCGCGAGGTTGAGCGTCGAGCGGCCATAGCCGACGGTGCCGGTGTCATAATCGTAGCTGGTCGGCAGGTTGAGCTTCAGCCCGCCCGACGCCACGCGCAGCGGCTGCGAGACGCGCAGGCCGAAGCGGCGGGTGGCGCCGAAATGGCTCAGGTCGATCGCGAAAGCGTTGCTCGCGATGCGGCCGCCGCTCAGCGGGCCGACCCGATCGACCATCGTCCAGCCCTGTCGTGCGGCAAGCGCCGCCTGCCAGCCCCGGCCCAGATCATAAGCCGCGCGCAGGTCGATCGTCGCGGTCGAGGCACCCCCGCCGCCCAGCGCCGCGCCGAAGCGCGCGCCGAGGACCGAGCTGTCCTCGCGCATTATGCCCACGCCCGCCGCCAGCGACAGCGCGCCGAAGCGGCGATCGAGCCGGGCGCTCGCCGCGGTGAAGTTCGCGACGTTGCGGTTGCGCGCGATGCGCAGCGGCGCGGTCGATCCGCTTTCGCCCGCCAGCGTCAGGCCGGCAAAGCCGAGGTCACGACGTAGCGCGAGCGACGGCCCGCGCACGCTCGCCATGCCGAAGGTCGATGTCGCATCGCGTGCGACGATGAAGGGCAGCTCGGCGCGCCCGTCGAGCATCGCCGAAAGGTGTGCGGCGCCCTCGCGGAAGCCGAACAAAGCCTGCGCGCGATCGCCGACGCGGGCCAGAACGCGCGCCGACAGCATCCGCGCCGCGCGGGCCGAATTGGGATCGAGGCCCAGCGCCTGCACGTCGGCCGGCACGAAATTGCGATCGGCGCCGACGTTGATCGACACCGCGATCGGGCCGGAGGACAGGCCGGTCGAACGCATCCCGCCGACCAGCGCATTGCCCAGCGGCCGCGCGCCGGGGCTTGCCGCCAGAGTGCGGCCGAGATCGAGATCATAAGCGCGGCCATAGCCGTCGAGGATTACTGCGCGCGCGCCGTTCGAAGCCCCGCTCTGCGCCGCATCGCCCATCGCGGGTGCGGTGACGCCGTTGGTCGACGTGGTCGAGACGGGGACAGAGCTGCCCGCCAGGCTCGACTGGCCCTGCGGCTGGAAAGCCTTGGCGAGGTTCAGCACGCCGCGCCCGAAGACGCTGTCGACGCCGCTGTCGCCCGCATCGGTGGCGGTGGCGTAGAGCAGGTCGACGATCTGCTTGCCGGTCAGCGTCGGGAAAGCCTGCGCCAGCACCGCGACCGCACCCGCGATCGTCGGCGCCGAATAGGATGTGCCGCTGTAGAAGAAGTCCTTGCCTTCCTGGTTGAAGGCACGGACGGCGTCGCCCAACGCGGTCAGATACACGCTGCCATAGCTGCCCGCCTTGTTCGAAAAGCTGGAGATCGTGCCGTCGGCGCCGCGCGAACCGGCGATAATCACCATGCCGTTCATGCCGCTGGCGGCCGCCATCTGCGCGAAGGCGTCGGGATCGGCCGCACCTTCATTGCCGGCCGAGATCACAACGACGATGCCCGCCTGCGCGGCCTGGCGCACCGCGCTGATCAACGTATTGCTGGCCGCATAGCCGCCCAGCGAAATGTTGATGACGCGCGCGCCGTTGGTGCGGGCGAGATCGACGCCGCGGGCGATCGCCGAATCGGGGTGGCTGCAGCCCTTGTCCGACGTGCAGCTGCCGACGGCGTCGGTGCGCGCGACGAGCAGGGTCGCATCGAACGCGACGCCCATGATGTTGCTGCCCTGGCGCCCTGCCGCGGCGACGGCGGCGACCGAGGTGCCGTGCCCGCCCTCGTCGCCGATGCCGCGGCCGCCGACCATGTCCGCGCTCGCCGCGTCGATGCGGCCGCTGAACTGACCCAGCGTGTCGGTCAGGCCGCTGTCGACGACGGCGATCTTCACGCCCTTGCCGGTCGCGCCATTCTGATAGGCGGTGATCGCGCCGGACGATGTCACCGCGTTGGAACGGCGATATTCGGCGTCGTCATAATTGACCGACGATTTCTGGGTCGCGGGAGTCGGCAACGTCGTGGTCGACGTGCTGCTGTTGGTCGTCGTGCTCGTCGTCGGCGCGGTGGTGACGTTGGTCGACGGCGTCGTCGAATCGGTCGTCGTCGATCCGGTGCTGGTGCTCGTGGTCGGTGCGGGTGTCGAACTGACGCCGCCGCCCCCGCCGCCGCACGCAGACAACAGGATCATGGGCAGGGTGGCCGCGCACAGGCGGACCCCGAACTCATTACGCATACAACGCTCCGCGAACTGGAAATCGGAAGCGATCATCGCGCAATCGTTTAAAGATAGGCTTAACGCCGCCTTCACCATGATCGCTTGCGGCTTTCACGAGCAGCGCCTAGTCGCCGCAGCGCATGATCCCCGCGCTCTCACATGTCGATTGCTGGATCTTCGATCTGGACAATACGCTCTACCCGGCGTCGGCCGACCTGTTCGGCCATATCGACGTGCGCATGGGCCTCTACATCCAGCGGTTGCTGGGCGTGGACCCTGACGAGGCGCATCGGATCCAGAAGGGCCTGTTCCGCGATCACGGCACGACCCTGTCGGGGCTGATGACGACGCACGACATCGATCCGCACGAGTTCCTGGCCTTCGTCCACGACATCGAAATGGATTCGCTGGCCGAGGATCGCCGGTTGATCGAGGGCATCGCCGAACTGCCCGGCCGCAAGCTGATCTTCACCAATGGCGATCGCGATTATGCGGGCCGGGTGCTGGGCAAGCTGGGCCTGTCGACCACGTTCGAAGCGATCCATGACATCCACGCCTGCGCCTATCAGCCGAAACCCCACGCCGCGAGCTATGCCAGCATGGTCGATGCGCTGCGGGTGAATCCGACGAGCGCATTGTTCGTCGATGATATGGCGCGCAACCTGAAGCCCGCCAAGGCGATCGGGCTGACGACGGTGTGGGTGAACAACGGATCGGATCATGGCGATCACGGCCATGAACCCGACCATATCGATTTCGAGATCAACGATGTCGGCCACTGGCTCGACGAGATTTTAGGGAAGATCAAATGAGCGGATTGCAGGCGACGATCGAGCAGGCGTGGGAAGATCGTGACGGTATCGGTTTCGATACCAAGGGCGCGGTGCGCGATGCGGTCGAAGAGGCGCTGCTGGCGCTCGACGCGGGCACGATGCGCGTCGCCGAAAAAGGCGCGGACGGCTGGGTCGTCAATCAGTGGCTCAAGAAGGCGGTCCTCCTCTCCTTCCGCCTGAACGACATGGAACTGATCCCCGGCGCGCCGGGCGGCGCCAGCTGGTGGGACAAGGTGCCGTCGAAGTTTGCGGGCTGGGGCGAGGCTGAATATCGCGCCGCCGGCTTCCGTGCGGTTCCCGGTTCGATCGTCCGCCGTGGCGCACACATCGCCAAGGGCGCGGTGCTGATGCCCAGCTTCGTCAATCTGGGTGCGTATGTCGGTGAAGGCACGATGGTCGATACCTGGACGACCGTCGGCAGCTGCGCGCAGATCGGCAAGAACGTCCATCTGTCGGGCGGCGTCGGCATCGGCGGCGTGCTGGAGCCACTGCAGGCCGGCCCGGTCGTGATCGAGGACAATTGCTTCATCGGCGCGCGTTCGGAAGTCGCCGAAGGCGTCATCGTCGAAGAAGGCGCGGTGCTGTCGATGGGCGTCTATCTGGGCGCGTCGACCAAGATCGTCGATCGCGCATCGGGCGAGATCTTCGTCGGCCGCGTGCCGTCTTATTCGGTGGTCGTGCCGGGCACGCTGCCGGGCAAGGATGGCGGTCCTGGCCTCTATTGCGCGGTGATTGTGAAGCGCGTCGATGCGCAGACCCGTAGCAAGACCGGCATCAACGAACTGCTGCGGGATTAAGGCCCGATGCCGTCATCCCCGTGTTGGGCGGGGATGACGGCGGGGGAAAGCTTATCGCGCGATCTGCGCGAGCGCGGCGACCTGGCGCGCGCTGTAACCGAATTCCTGCAGGCGCGCGGTCATGTCGGCGATGTCGGCGCGGGCGCGGACCTTGCAGACGAAACGGCGCAAAGTTTCCAGACGCGGATCGGCCAGCGGCATCTTGGGTGCGAGGCCGGTCATCGTCTGGAACAGGCGGCTCAGCCAGCCCTTGGGCTCGCCGCGATCGTTCGCCTCGCGCATCGCGAGCGACACGACCTTCCATTCGAGCGCCGAAAACAGGTTGGTGGTCCGCTTGCCGTCGATCGCCATGATCGGTCTCCGTTGAACTGTTAACCAATGTAATGCCGATTCGCGCCTGAACGCGCTGTGACGGACGCCACAATCTACGGTTCATCTTCGACTTTCGGTTGCAACGCGATTAAGGGCGGCGGCAATTCGGATAAGCAGGACCAAACACCATGAGCGACACGCCCCCCGACCACCTCTCGATCAACCCGGCCAGCCCGTATTATGACGGCGCGCTGCTCGAACGCGGCGTCGGCATCCGCTTCAAGGGCGTCGAGAAAACCAATGTCGAGGAATATTGCGTGTCCGAAGGCTGGATCCGCGTCGCCGTCGGCAACACCCGCGATCGCAAGGGCAATCCGCTGACGATCAAGCTCAACGGTCCAGTCGAACCCTATTTCCGCGACGACGCCGCACCTGAGGCGACCGACGCCGAATGACCGCAGTTCGGATCGCATCGGACGGCATAGCGGCGGAGATTGCGCCGCTGGGTGCCGAACTGGTGCGGCTGACCGACGCTGACGGGCGCGACTGGCAATGGGGCGGCGATCCCGCCGTCTGGGCCGGTCGCGCGCCGATCCTCTTCCCGATCGTCGGCACGCTGCGCGATGATTCCTTCCGCTGGCAGGGCACGCGCTACAATCTGCCCCGCCACGGCTTTGCGCGCCGATCGACCTTCGCACTGGTCGATCATGCGGCCGATCGCGTCACCTTCCGACTCGAATCGGATGCGGCGACGCTGGCCGTGTGGCCCTTCGCCTTCCAGCTCGACATGGATTATGCGGTCGCCGGCTCGACGCTGACGATGACCGCGAGCGTCCGAAACCCATCGGCCGATCCGATGCCCGCTTCGTTCGGCTATCACCCTGCCCTACTGTGGCCGTTGCCCGGTGGCGCACCGCGCGATGCGCACGAAATCCTGTTCGACAAACCCGAATCGGCGCCGGTCCGCCGGCTCGATGCCGATGGCCTGGTCGATCCCGCGCCGCGGCCTTCACCGGTCGATGGCAACAGTCTCGCGCTGTCCGATTCGCTGTTCGCAGCGGATGCGCTGATCCTCGATCGGCCCGCATCCGACCGACTCATCTATGGCGCGCCGGACGGTGGCCGGGTCGCGGTCGGCTATCCGGGCATGCCCCAGATCGCCTTCTGGCAGAAGCCGGGCGCCGGCTATCTCTGCATCGAGCCGTGGCACGGATTGTCCGATCCAGCAGGGTTCGACGGCGATATCTTCGAAAAGCCGGGGATGGCGATCATCGACGGCGGCGGCGAACGGCGCTTCACCATGACGATCGAGCTATTGCCCTGAAATGGATCGGCCCGGCGTCTCCAGGGTCGAGACGTCGGGCCGCTACCAAGTTCCGATCGGGTGCGTCGCCGTTACGCAACGGGGCGGCGCAAACCGAATACGGGATACAACGCTTACGCAACTGCACTCTACGCCGTGCAACTTACTCGTCATCTAAGGCGGCATCCCCGCGCCCGAAGTGACGAGGATCACAATGCCCGCCGATTCGACAAAAATTCGCGACTGGAACTGGTTAATCGCTGGAAACCACGATTTTTCCGCCGCTTGACGGGGGAAGGCGCCAGACCCACATTCCGGGCATGGAAAAGCCCAAGCTCACCGAGGCCGAATGGCGCGAGCGCCTGTCGCCGATGCAATATCATGTGCTGCGCGAAGCGGGGACGGAGCGCGCCTTCACTGGCGAATATTGGAATAACCATGACAGCGGCGACTATGTCTGCGCGGGTTGTGGCGCCCCCCTGTTCGAAAGCGACGGCAAATATGATTCGGGCTGCGGCTGGCCGAGCTTCGTCGAACCTTCGGTGGGCGAAAACGTCACCGAACATCGCGACGTCAGCCACGGCATGATCCGCACCGAGGTCCGCTGCGCGAATTGCGAGGGGCATCTGGGCCATGTCTTCCCCGATGGCCCGCGCGATCGGGGTGGCCTGCGCTACTGCATCAATTCGGCGTCGATCGACTTCAAGAAGGCCGAATGACCGAAAACGGCCGTTCACCCGGCCGCAAGCTGTCTTAGTCTAGCGATACGGTTCGGCGCGACGATGCTTGTGGCGCGGGGGTTAAGGCGATAGGGGCGCGTTCGGTGACATCTGGTGTCATTTCCTTGGCCGATCGGGTTCCTTCATGGGCTGGCTGAAGACCGCCGCCAAATATTTGCTGCTGCTGATGCTCGCGGGGCTGGGTGCGCTCGTGATCGCGGTTCTGATCGCGATGGCGTCGCTGCCGGGCTTCGACGAGCTGAAGTCGAGCCCCAACGGCCAGATGGTCCGCGTCCGCGCCGCCGATGGTTCGGTGATCGTCTCGCTCGGGCCGAGCTATGGCGACTGGCTGACCGGCGATCAGATCCCCGAATCGATGAAGACCGCGATCGTCGCGGTCGAGGATCGCCGCTTCTACATGCACCCCGGCATCGATCCGGTCGGCATTGCGCGCACCATTTGGGTCGCCAAGCGGCTGCATGACGAAGGCCGCCGCCTGCAGGGCGCATCGACGATCACCCAGCAGCTGGCCCGCAACCTGTTCCTCACCAACGCCTATAGCGCCGGCCGCAAGCTGCGTGAGGTGGTGCTGGCGCTCGCGATGGAGCGCAAATTCTCCAAGGCGCAGATCCTCGAACTCTATCTGAACCGGGTCTATTTCGGTGGCGGCGCTTATGGCGTCGATGCCGCGAGCCGCAAATTCTTCGGCCATCCGGGCAGCAAGATGAGCATGGGCGAGGCGGCGATCGTCGCAGGCCTCGTCAAGGCGCCGTCCAATTACTCGCCCACCGCCGATCGCGACGCCGCCGTCGGCCGCGCCAAGGTGGTGCTGGAGGTTATGCAGGATGCCGGCGCGATCACCGCGTCTGAGGCCGAGTCCGCCGATCCCGAAAAGGTTCGCCTTGCGCCCGAGACCGATCAGAATGCGGTCCGCTATTTCACCGACTGGGCGCTCGCGCAGCTCGATGATCTGGTCGACGAACGCACCCAGCCGATCGACGTGTGGACCACGATCGATCCGGCGATGCAGGTCGCGGCCGACAAGGCGATCCGTGCCGATACGCCCGAAGGCGCACAGGGCGCGCTGATCGCGCTCGATCGCGACGGTGCGGTGCGTGCAATGGTTGGCGGGCGCGACTATGTCTCGTCGATCTACAACCGCGCCACGGCGGCGCAGCGCCAGCCGGGGTCTGCGTTCAAGCTGTTCGTCTATCTGACCGCGATGGAAGCCGGGATGAAGCCCGATACGCCGGTGGTCGACGAACCGGTGACGATCGACGGCTGGAGCCCGCGCAACTCGAACCGCGAATATGCCGGGCCAATCGACATCCGCACCGCCTTCGCCTTCTCGATCAACACGGTCGCGGCCAAGCTGGGGTCCGAAGTCGGCTTCTCCGCGATTGCGGACATGGCGCACCGCTTCGGTGTGGGGACCGAGATCAACACGCACCCCTCGATGGTGCTGGGCACGTCCGACGTCCGCCTGATCGACATGACCCGCGCCTTCGCCGCCGTCGCGCGCAAGGGCGTGGCCGTCACGCCCTATGGCATCGTCAAGGTGACGACCGCCAAGGGCGACATGCTGTACGAGCATAAATCCGACGACAATCGCGTCCTCGTCGCCCCCTGGGTCGCGGCGGAAGTGACCGATCTGCTCCAGACCGCGGTCAACACCGGCACGGCGCGCGCCGCGCAGATCGGCCGTCCGGTCGCGGGCAAGACAGGCACGACATCGTCGAACAAGGACGGCTGGTTCCTCGGTTTCTCCAGCGGGATCACCACCGGCGTGTGGATGGGCCGCGACGATGCCAAGCCGATTCCCGGCCTGCAGGGCGGCCGCGCGCCCGCGCGCGCGTTCGCCGATTTCATGCGCGTCGCCGTCGCCAAGCGCCCGGTCGAACAGTTCGAAACGCAGGTGACATTGCCCGAATGGCAGCTCGAGCCCGACGAGGAAGCCTATTTCGGCGAACCCGATGAAGGGATGACGCAAAGCCCCGATTCGGTGATGGATCAGGCGCTCGACGCCGCGGGCGTGCCCGACGATCAGCCGGCGCCCGCCGCACCGCAGCCGTCAGCGGCCCCGCCACCGCAGGCGCGCCAGCCGCGCACCGAACTTGACGGTCAGTTTCTCGACGGCATCGTCGGGCGCGGGGGCGAACGCCCCGCCCAGCGTCAGGGATCGCGCCCCAACCAGTGAAGCGAGGCGCCGTTGGCGCGCAGCCACGAGCGCTCGGGTGAAGGATCGCGGCCCAGCAGGCGTTTCACGGCGGCGTGGAAGGCGGGGCTGTGATCCATGTGCAGCCGGTGCGCCACCTCATGCGCCGCCGTCGCCTCCAGCACTTCGTAAGGCGCGAGGATCAGCCGCCAGCTATAGCGTATGTCGCCGCGCGCCGAACAACTGCCCCAGCGCGATCGCGGATCGCCCACCGCGACTCCGGTGACGGTAATGCCCGCCAGCGCGGCGAATCGGTCGGTCTCGGCTTGTAGCCGCGCCAGCGCCTCTTTCTTGAGCCAGCGGACCAGCCGGGTCGCCAGCATGTCCTGCGGCCCCGCGACGAGCAGCCGATCGCCGTCGCGCTTCACGCCGCGCCCGCTTACCAGTGTGACGGTCAGCGGCTCGCCCGCGACCTCGATCACCGTTCCGTCGGTCAGTGCCCGTGTCGGCGGCAGCGCGCCCAGCTGATGCTCGATCCAGTCGCGCTTCGCCTCGGCCCAGCGCAGCGCCTCGCGCATCGATCCGCGCTTGGGTAGCACCAGCCGCACGCCCCCGTCGCGCGGATCGACCGACAGCCGCATCCGCCGCGCCAGCGGGGATCGCAGGATCTGCAACGTCCGCGTCCGCCCGCCGCCGTGGAAAATAAGATCAGAGCTCACGATCGATGAGGTGATATTCGAGATCGTCGCCCACATCGCTTTCGGACACCGTCCAGCCGCGCACCGACACCTTCGCGGTGTGAACCGCCTCGCGATCGCCGCACACCAGATAATGCCAGTCGGCCAGCGGCTTGCCCTCGTCGATCAGGCGATAGGCGCAGGTGGAGGGCAGCCAGTCGATCTCGCGCAGCTTGCGCGGGGTCAGGCGCACGCATTCGGGGACGAAGGCGTGGCGATGCTTGTAATTGCTGCACTGGCCGCTGCGCCGATCGAGCAATTTGCAGGCGACGTTGGTCGCCATCAGCTCGCCGGTCTCCTCATCCTCCAGCTTGTGCAGGCAGCATTTGCCGCACCCGTCGCACAGGGATTCCCATTCGGCCCGGCTCATCTCGTCGAGCCTCTTGGTCTCCCAAAAGGGCTTCTGGTCGGTCACTTCACCCAGCGTTTCATCTCCGCCGCCATTTCTTCGGGCGACTTGTCCTGCGGGATCAGCGCCAGCGGCGCGCCGGTAGGATCGAACAGCACCATCTGGGTCGAATGGTTCATCAGATAATTGTCGCTGCCATCCTTGGTAGGCACCTTGGCGTGGAAGACGGCGAACTCCTTCGCCACCGCGTCGATCTCGGCCTGCGTGCCGGTCAGCCCGATCAGGCGGGGGTGGAAGGCGGGAACATAGGCCTTGAGGACGGCCGGCGTATCGCGCGCGGGATCGATGCTGATGAAGATCGGCTGGATCTTCGCGGCGGCGGCGGCATCCTCCTTTTCCAGCGCGCGCATCCCCTGCCCCATCTTCTGCAGATCGGTGGGGCAGATGTCGGGGCAGAAGGTGTAGCCGAAATAGACCAGCCGATATTTGCCGGCGAAGGCCGTGTCGCTCACGCGCTTGCCGTCCTGATCGGTCAGCGTGAAGGGGCCGCCGATTCGCGCGCCCGCCAGCGGGGGCGTCTCGCTGCCGCCGCTGCACCCGATCGGGCCGCCCAGGGCGAGCGCTGCGGCAATGGCGATGAGGGCGAAACGGTTGCGATACGGTTTGTTCATGGCGGCGCCAGCCATGCTTTGCTATGCGCCCCCTTTCAAGAGCGACGAGCCTCAGGGACCAGACAGTCAGATGAAATATGCGACATCGAAGGCGGCGCGGGTGATCGGCAAGGCGGCGATCGTCGCGGCGGCCACGCTGATGGCAACCGGCCCGGCGATGGCGCAGTTTTCCGACAGTTATAATTTCCTGAAGGGCGTGCGCGACGCCGACGGCACCGAAGTGACCAAGGCGCTCGACAAGAGCGCGAACGGCATCATCAACACGCGCGATTATTCGACGGGCGAATCCGCGCTCCACATCACGGTGAAGCGTCGCGACATGACGTGGACCACCTTCATGCTCGCCAAGGGCGCGAACCCGAACGTGAAGGACCAGCAGGGTGAAACCCCGCTGATGGCCGCCACCCGCGTCGGCTTCATCGAAGGCGCGAACCTGCTGATCGAACGCGGCGCGCAGGTCGATCTGGCCAACGGCAATGGCGAAACCCCGCTGATCGTCGCGACGCAGGCGCGCAACGTGCCGATGGTGCGCATCCTGCTCACCGCCGGCGCCGATCCGAAGAAGGGCGATCGCATTTCGGGCAAGTCCGCGCTCGATTATGCGACCAGCGATCCGCGCGCGGCCGCCGTCCTCAAGGTGCTGCAGGAAGCGCCTGCCGCTGCGAAGCCCAAGCCGAAGATCGCCGGCCCTGGCCTCTAGCGCGCAGCCTTCCGCCGGCTGAGGGCGGCAATGCACGAGGCGCGGTCGATATCGTCGCCGGCGGGCGATCGCGCATCGATGTGGGTGACGACCGGCTCGCGGCCCGCTGCTGGCGGATAGAGATAGGCGTCCAGCACGCACACCGTGCTAGCATATTGCAGCTTGCGCGCGGGCGGTTCGCGCATGTCCTGATCTGGATTGCCAAACAGGGCGATCAGCGCGCGGGCATCGTGCCCCATCACGCGATCCAGCCCCATGTCGACGCGCACGGGTGGCGGCGGGGCGCTGACCACCGGAACACCGGTTCCGCCACAGGCGGTAAGCATCAGGCTGAGGACGAGCAGGGGGATCGAACGCTTCATGCCGCCTGACAGCATTTTTCCGGCACGGTTCGCAAGCAGAGATGCGCCGGGCCGCTTTGCCCGCGCGCCGCAAATCGGCTAGCGGCACGAACATGACCGCGCCCCAGTTCGATATCGTCGCGATCGGCAATGCGCTGGTCGACGTGCTCAGCCACCAGGAAGACGAATTCGTCGTCGTGCGCGGCATCACCAAGGGGCTGATGGCGCCGATCGCGCCGCAGCGTGCCGTCGTCCTCCACCGCGAGATGGGGATTTGCGAGGAGGTGAGCGGAGGTTCCGCCGCCAACACGCTTGCCGCCCTTGCCGGGGCCGGTGCGCGCTGCGCCTTCGTCGGCCAGGTCGGCGACGATCGGCTGGGCAAGCTGTTCGCGGACGATCTGCATCGCCATCATATCGGCTTCGACGTTGCCCCCTTGCCCGACGTGCCGACGGGCCGCTGCCTGATCATCGTCCATCCGGATGGCCACCGGACGATGAACACCGCGATCGGCGCGTCCGAATATCTGCCGCCCGAATCGCTCGATGCGGCGCTGATCGCGAACAGCGGGATCCTCTACGTCGAAGGCTATATGTTCCGCACAGAACAGCCCCGCGCCCGCGCGATCGAGGCGATCGGGGTGGCGCGCGAAGCGGGGCGCAAGGTGGCCTTCACCCTCTCGTCCGAATTCTGCATTTCGCAGCATGGCGACGAATTCCGCGAGCTTATCGCCGATGGGCTGATCGACATCCTCTTCGCCAATGACGGCGAATTGCGTGCGATCACCGGCATCGCCGATTTCGATGCGGCGCTGGCGCATCTGGGGCGCCAAGTGCCGCTGCTGATCGTCACCTGCGGGCCGGATGGCGCCGTCGGCATGACGGGGGGCGAGCGGGTCGATGTTCCCGCCGAGCCCGCCGGGCCGGTGGTCGACACGACGGGGGCAGGCGATGCCTTTGCGGCGGGCGTGTTCGCCGGGCTGATCCGGGGCGAGACGTTGCCCGTCGCTCTGCGGATGGGATCGATCGTCGCGGGGGAAGTCATCACTCGCATCGGCCCCCGCTTCCGTGAGGGCGAGGACGTCGCCGCTTTGATCGCGGAGCGGATGGGGCGCTAACCCCACCCGCTCGCGCGATTATCAGTTCACCGGCGGAACCGGCGGCGGCGGGATGCCGGCATCGTCTTCGTGCGTCTCGATCACGCCGCGGCCGACATGGCTGCGCGAACGGCTGTAGCCGAAATAGACGCCCAGGCCGATCACCGCCCAGATCACGAAGAGAATGATGCTCTTATGATCGAGGCTGACGAACAGATAGACGCAGCCCAGGATCGAGATCGGCGCGGTGATGTTCACCAGCGGCGTGCGGAACGGGCGATGGCGGCCCGGATCGGTCCGGCGCAGCACCATCACCGCGATCGACACCGCCGCGAAGGCGAACAATGTGCCGGAGTTGGAGATGTTGGCCAGCTGCCCGACCGGGAAGAAGGCCGAGAACAGCACCACAAACACGCCGGTGATGATCGTGATGACGTGCGGCGTGTGGAAGGTCGGGTGAATCTTCGAGAAGGCACGCGGCAGCAGGCCGTCGCGGCTCATCACGAAGAAGATGCGGGTCTGGCCGAACATCATCATCAGGATGACCGAAGGCAGCGCCAGACCGGCGGCGAGGCCGAGCAGGTTGCCGATCTGCGGCCAGCCGATTTCACGCAGCGTGAAGGCCAGCGCCTCCTTCGAACAGACGACGTCCTTGAAGCCTTCGGCCGCACGCGCGGCACATTGCTGCGCCAGTTCGCGGCTGCCGGGTTCCAGCACCGCGCCGGCGGCATCGACTACCGGCTGGGTGCTCAGCCCTGGCGCGCCGATCACGCCGGCGGCGACCAGCATGTAGAAGATCGTGCAAATGGCGAGCGAGCCGATCAGGCCGATCGGCATGTTGCGCTGCGGATTCTTGGTTTCCTCGGCCGCGGTCGAAACCGCGTCGAAGCCGACATAAGCGAAGAAGATCGACGCCGCCGCCATCGAAATGCCGACGAAGCCGGTCGGCGCGAAGGGCGAGAATTGCGGCGTGTTCATCACCGGCACGGCCAGTACGATGAACAGGGTCAGCGCGGTCACCTTGATCGCGACCAGCACGGCGTTGACGGTCGCGCTCTCCTTGGTGCCGATCACCAGCAGCCAGGTGACGAGCGAGGCGATCGCCATTGCGGGCAGGTTGATCAGCCCGCCGTCGAACGGCCCCAGCACCAGCGAGTCAGGTATATGGATACCGAAGCTGTGCTGGATCAGGCCGACCACATAGCCCGACCAGCCGACCGAAACGGCGCCCGCGGCCACCGCATATTCGAGGATCAGCGCCCAGCCGACCAGCCAGGCGATCAGTTCGCCCATCACGGCATAGCTGTAGGTGTAGGCGGAACCGGACACCGGCACCATCGACGCCATTTCGGCGTAGCAGAGCGCGGCGAAGGCGCAGACCACGCCGGCGATGATGAACGATACCATCATGCCGGGGCCGGCCTTCTGTGCGGCTTCGGCGGTCAGCACGAAGATGCCGGTGCCGATGACGGCGCCGATGCCCAGCATCGTCAGCTGGAAGGCGCCGAGAGAGCGATGGAGCGATTTCTTCGCTGCGGTTTCAAGAATGGCGTCGAGAGGCTTTACGCGCCCGAAAATCATACGGAGTATCCCCGGTCGCCGGCGTCCCTAAGCGCCGACGGTCATGGGGTGGGGAGCCTAGCCGTCTTTTCGTGACGCGCAATAGCGCGCGGTGTCACGAAAGGCCGAGTCGTTCAGGCGTCGGGTATCATCATCGTGAACTGGCGCCCGCCGAAGATGTGGACGTGCAGGTGCGGCACCTCCTGATGGCCGTGCCCGCCGATATTGGCGAGCAGGCGATAGCCGGGCTCCACCAGCCCCGCCTCGCGCGCGACATGGCCCACCGCGCGAACGAATCCGGCAATCTCCGCCTCGCTGCCCTTCGCGCTGAAATCGTCCCACGAAACATACGGCCCCTTGGGGATCACCAGGATGTGAACGGGCGCCTGCGGGCGGATATCGTGAAAGGCGAGCGAGAAATCGTCCTCATAGACCTTCTTGCACGGCAGTTCGCCACGCAGGATCTTCGCGAAGACATTGCCGTCGTCATAGGGCTGGGTGGCGTCGATCGGCATGGCGGCTCCTTCAATCCTTGGGGCGGCTGTTCTTTTCAGCGATGCCGGATACGCCTTCGCGGCGATCGAGTTCGGCCATCACGTCGGCGATCGGCACGCCCGATGCGCCGAGCAGCACCATCAGGTGGAACAGCAGGTCGGCGGCCTCGCCGGTCAGTTCGGCCTTGTCGCCGCGCATCGCGGCGATCACCGTCTCGACGGCTTCTTCGCCCAGCTTCTGCGCGATCTTGGGCATGCCGCGCGCGTTGAGCTTTGCGACATAGGAGGATTCGGGGTCGGCGCCGCGGCGGGCGGCGATGGTCGATTCGAGCCGGTCGAGGGTCGCGGTCATGCGCTCCCCAAAGCGCATGGCGCCGTTTCGGTCAATCGCGACTTACTTGTTGCCCTTGCGGCGGCTGGCGATCGCGAAGCGGCCGATGATCAGGCCGGCGGTGCCGATCATCAGCATCACGATCGCGCTCGGCTCGGCCAGCATGTCGGCGAACGAGTTCTTCGGATTGGCCAGTGCGGCCCAGGCGGGGGTCGCCAGCGCGTTTACATAAGCGATCAACGCCAGTCGCGCCGTGATCTTTTCGAGAACCATCATCTTCCCCCCAACACGCCTTGCAGATGTTAACGCAAGCGTCATGCCAGAGCGGAAAAAGGGCGGATTTGCGGGCTTGTTTCGAAAGCCCAATATTAACCATGTAAGATATTCCGACAGCTTGGCTGCGGATCAGCTGCGGACGGGCAGCCCCGCCTGCCGCAAAGCATTGCGCGCCTCGGCCACGCTATGCTTGCCGAAATGGAAGATCGAGGCGGCCAGGACTGCGCTTGCATGGCCTTCGGTGACGCCCGCGACCAGATGGTCGAGATTGCCGACGCCGCCGCTCGCGATCACCGGCACGTCGACCGCATCGGCGATCGCGCGGGTCAGCGCGAGGTCATATCCGTCGCGCGTGCCGTCGCGGTCCATCGAGGTCAGCAGGATTTCGCCCGCGCCCAGCGAGGCGAGGCGTTTCGCATGTTCCACGGCATCGATGCCGGTCGGCTTGCGCCCGCCATGCGTGTAGATTTCCCAGCGGCCGGGGCCGACATTGCGCGCATCGACCGCGCCGACCACGCATTGCGCGCCGAACCGCTCGGCCATCTCCGCACACAGTTCGGGCCGGGCGACCGCCGCCGAATTGACCGCGACCTTGTCCGCGCCCGCCAACAGCAGCGCGCGCGCATCGTCGACGGTGCGCACGCCCCCGCCCACAGTCAGTGGCATGAAACAGACCGCCGCCGTGCGCGCGACCACGTCGATGATCGTGCCGCGCCCCTCATGGCTGGCGGTGATGTCGAGGAAGCAGAGTTCGTCGGCCTGCGCCGCATCATAGACCTTCGCCTGTTCGACCGGATCGCCCGCATCGGCCAGATCTACGAAGTTGACCCCCTTCACCACGCGGCCGCCCGCGACATCGAGGCAGGGAATGATGCGGACGCGGACGGTCATCCCTTCGCTACCCGGATCGCCTCGGCCAGATCGAGCCGCCCGTCATAGAGCGCGCGGCCGGTGATGACGCCTTCGATCCCGTCGATCGCGTGTGGTGTCAGCGCCTCGATATCGGCGATCGATGCGACCCCGCCGCTCGCGATCACCGGGATCGATGCATGGCGCGCAAGCGCAACGGTCGCCTCGACATTGCAGCCCTTCAGCAGCCCGTCGCGACCGACATCGGTGAACAACAGCGACGCGACCCCCGCGTCGGCGAAGCGATCGGCAAGGTCGTAGATGCTGACGGTCGAGACGTCGGCCCAGCCATGCGTCGCGACGAAACCGTCGCGCGCATCGACGCCGACGACGATCTTGCCCGGCAGCGCGCGCGCGGCCTCCTTCACCAGATCGGGATTCTCGAGCGCGGCGGTGCCGATGATCACCCGCTCGACCCCCAGATCGAGCCAGCGATCGATCGCGGCGCGGTCACGAATGCCGCCGCCCAGCTCGACCTTGCCCGGAAAGGCATCGAGGATCGCTTCCACCGCCTCGGCATTCACCGCGCGGCCGGCGAACGCGCCGTCGAGATCGACGACATGGAGCCAGTCGGCCCCCGCTTCGGCGAACTTGCGCGCCTGATCGGCGGGATCGTCGCCATAGACGGTCGCGCGCGCCATATCGCCTTCGGCCAGGCGCACGACCTGCCCGCCCTTGAGGTCGATCGCGGGAAAGACGGTGATGCTCATTCAGGGTTTCCAGGCAAGGAAGCGGGCAAGGAAAGCCAGACCATAAGCCTGGCTCTTTTCCGGGTGGAACTGCGCGCCAACGATATTGTCGCGGCCGACTGCGGCGGTCAGCGTCGCGCCATGCGTCGTGGTCGCGAGGGCGTGTGCGGGATCGGCCACGTCATAGGCGTAGCTGTGGAGGAAATAGGCCTCGCCGGGGACGATCAGCGGATGTGCCTCGGCCGGCACCACGTCGTTCCAGCCCATATGCGGCACCTTGATCGCGGGCTCGGTCGGCTCGATCAGCCGCACGTCGCCGCCGATCCAGCCCAGACCAGGGGTCGATCCATATTCGTGGCCTGCGTCCGCCAGCAGCTGCATTCCCACGCACACGCCCAGGAACGGCGCGCCACGCGTCAGCACCGCCTCGCGCAGCGCCTCGACCATGCCTGGGATTGCCTCGAGTCCCCCCATGCACGCGGCGAAGGCGCCGACGCCGGGCAGGATGATGCGATCGGCGGTGCGGACCAGATCGGCGTCGGCGGTGACGGTGGGATCGCCCCCCGCCGCCCGCAACGCATTCTCCACCGACCGCAAATTGCCCGCGCCATAATCGATCAGCGCGATCGTCACGTCAGAGCGTGCCCTTGGTCGACGGGATCGAGTCGGCCTTACGCGGATCGATCTCGGTCGCGACGCGCAGAGCACGCGCCAGCCCCTTGAAGCAGCTTTCGACGATGTGGTGGTTGTTCGAACCGTAAAGATTTTCGACGTGCAGCGTGATGCCCGCCGACTGCACGAAGCTGTGGAACCAGTGTTCGATCAACTCGGTATCCCATTCGCCCAGGCGCGGCATGTTCAGCGCCACCTTCCACACCATCCACGGACGGCCCGAAATATCGAGCGCGACGCGCGTCAGCGTCTCGTCCATCGGCGCATAGGCATGGCCATAGCGGGTGATGCCGCGCTTCTCGCCCAGCGCCTTGGCCAGCGCCTCGCCGATCGCGATCGCGCAATCCTCGGTCGTGTGGTGCTGATCGATGTGCAGATCGCCGTTCACCTTCACGTCGAGGTCGATCAGCGAGTGGCGCGACAGCTGTTCGATCATATGATCGAGGAAGCCGATTCCGGTCGACACCGTATAGGTGCCGGTCCCATCGAGGTTGAGTGCCACCGAAATATCGGTTTCGCTGGTCTTTCGCGTGATCGTCGCGGTGCGCATCGCGTGCCTGTCCCCCGGGCGTGTCTGGCGCCGCCGCCTATAACGGGTCGACGCCGCACTGCAACGCACGACTTGACCCGGCGGGCGGGGGCGTTCACCTAAAGCGCCATGAGCGACCAAGCGCCCGACAGCCTGATTCCCTATGACGAGATCGTCCAGGAGGCGCTGCGCGCCGTTGTGGGCCGCGTGCTGGGCGAGGTCGAAAGCGCGGGCGGGCTGCCCGGCGAGCACCATTTCTACATCACGTTCAAGACAGGCGCGCCGGGAGTCGACATCCCCAAGCACCTCGTCGAACGTTTCCCGGACGAGATGACGATCGTCATCCAGAATCGCTTCTGGGATCTGAAGGTGAAGCCCGACGGGTTCGAAGTCGGCCTGTCGTTCAATCAGGTTCCGGCCAAGCTGATCATCCCGTTCGGCGCGGTGACGGGCTTCGTCGATCCGGCGGTCAACTTCGCGCTGCAGTTCCAGGCGCAGGCCGACGATGAAGACGAGCCCGAGCATGAGACCGCGGGTAACGACGCGCCGATCGCGACCCCGGTCGAGGACGGATCGAACGTCGTTTCGATCGATTTCACCCGCAAGAAGTAATCGCTTGGCCTGACGGCTGATCGTCCTATGTTGCGATCGATTCGCAAGTAGGAGATTCCCACATGGCTGATACGCGCACCGAAACCGACAGCTTCGGCCCGATCGAGGTGCCGGCCTCGGCCTATTGGGGCGCGCAGACCCAGCGATCGATCGGCAATTTTCCCTTTGGCGAGCGCGAACGGATGCCGATCGCGATCCCGCATGCGCTCGCGATCGTGAAGCAGGCGGCGGCGCGGGTGAATCGCCGGCATGGCCTCGACGCCAAGGTCGCCGACGCGATCGAGGCGGCGGCGGCCGAGGTGGTCGCGGGCAAGCTCGACGATCAATTCCCCCTCGTCATCTGGCAGACGGGTTCGGGCACGCAGACCAACATGAACGTCAACGAAGTGATCGCCGGCCGCGCGAACGAGGCGCTGGCGGGCAAGCGCGGCGGCAAGGCGCCCGTTCATCCCAATGATCACGTCAATATGGCGCAATCATCAAACGACAGCTTCCCGACCGCGCTACACATCGCGGCGGCGCGGACGGTGCAGGACCGCCTCTATCCGGCGCTCCAGCGGCTGACCGACGCGATCGAGGCGAAAGTGAAGGCGTGGGACGGCATCGTGAAAATCGGCCGCACCCATTTGCAGGATGCGACTCCGCTGACGCTGGGGCAGGAATTTTCGGGCTATGCCGCGCAACTGGTGGCTGGGCGCGAGCGGATCGAGGCGGCTGCGGCGGGCGTGCTGCTGCTCGCGCAGGGTGGCACGGCGGTCGGCACGGGGCTGAATACGTCGCCGGGTTTCGATGTCGCGGTCGCGGCCGAGATCGCCGATCTGACCGGCCTGCCGTTCGTAACCGCGCCCAACAAGTTCGAGGCGCTGGCGTCGAACGATGCGCTCGTCCATCTGTCGGCTGCGCTTTCAACGCTGGCGGTTTCGCTCACCAAGATCGCGAACGATATCCGCCTGCTGGGATCGGGGCCGCGCTCGGGCCTCGCCGAACTGATGCTGCCGGAAAATGAGCCGGGCAGCTCGATCATGCCGGGCAAGGTGAACCCCACCCAGTGCGAGATGCTGACGATGGTGGCCGCGCAGGTGATTGGAAACCATCAGGCGGTGACGATCGGCGGGCTTCAGGGCCATCTCGAACTCAACGTGTTCAAGCCGTTGATCGGCGCCGCGGTGCTGCGCTCGATCGATCTGCTCGCAACGGGCATGGAAAGCTTTGCCGAGCGCGCCGTCGACGGGATGGAGGCCGATGAGCGTCGGATCGGCGAACTGGTGGGTCGCTCGCTGATGCTTGTCACCGCGCTCGCGCCCGAAATCGGCTATGACAACGCCGCCAAGATCGCCAAGCATGCCCACCACGAGGGGCTGACCCTCAAGGAAGCGGGCCTGGCGCTGGGTCTGATCGACGAAGCGACGTTCGATCGCGTGGTGCGGCCGGAGGATATGATCGGGCGCTGATCGTCATCCCGGCGGAGGCCGGGATCTCAGGAGAATAGCGCGCTCACCTGCCCGCTGAGATCCCGGCCTCCGCCGGGATGACGTTATACCAGACTCTTCGAAACCTGTTCGAACACGTCCTTCGACAGGCCCGGCGTTGCGACGATGCGTTCCAGTTCGGCGCGCATCGCGGTCTGCGCGGCCTCGCCGAAGCGGCGCCAGCGGCCGAGCGGGGGGACAAGCTTCGCGGCGGTCTGCGGGTTGAGCTTGTCGACCGCCAGCACCATGTCGGCCAGGAAGCGATAGCCGCGCCCCGACGGATCATGGAACACCAGCTGGTTGGCCGACAGCGCGCCGACCAGCGATCGCAGGCGATTCGGGTTGTTCAGCGTGAAATCGGGATGATCGGCCAGGTCGATCACCTGATCCATCGTGTCGGGCCGCACCGACAGCGCCTGGGTGGTGAACCATTTGTCGAGCACCAGCCCATTGTCGCGATAGCGCGCGTAGAAATCGGAGAAGGCTGCGTCGCGTTCGGGCGCATAGACGTTCGAAAGGATGCCCAGCGCACCCTGCCGGTCGGTCATATTGTCGGCGGCGTCAAACTGCGCCTTGGCGATGCCGGGCACGTCGGTCGCCTTGCTGGCCATCATGAAGCCCAGCGAGACGTTGCGCAGCCGCCGCGCGCCCTTGGCCTGCGGGGTCTGTTCGAAGCGGTTCGCGCGGCTGCGGTCGTAAGCGTCGCGCCATGCGTCGGCCAGCGTGGTGCCCAGATCGCGGCGCAAAGCCTCACGCGCCTGGTGGATCGCCTGCGGATCGACAATCAGCATCTGATCGCCGATGAACCCTTCGGACGGCAGCAGCACCGCTTCGCCGATGAAGGCGCTGTCGAGCATCGGATCGGTCAACGTGCGCTGCACCGCCTCGATCACCGGGCCGTGATCGGCCTTGCCGTTGGCGACGCTGCCGACCAGCGTATCGAGCATCAGCTGCTGCATCGCTTCGTACCGCGCGAACGGATCGTCGTCATGTGCGGACAGGAAAGCGAGATCCGCAGCCGAACGATCCGATTCAATGATGACGGGCGCCGAAAAGCCGCGGTTGATCGACAGGACCGGCCGCTCGCCCACGCCCTCGAAGGTCACATCGAGCCGCTCATCCTCGAGCATCACGAGCCGTTCGCCGCCGAAGCTGCGCTGGGTCTTTTCGCCGAAGAGGTCGAGCCGCAGCGGGATCGGCATCGGCGCCTTGTCGGGCTGGCCCGGCGTCGCCGGCACGCTCTGCTCCAAGGTCAGGTGTGCCCGCCCGCTCGCGGCCTCGTGCGTCAGCGTCGCTTTCACGCGCGGGGTGCCGGCTTGCGAATACCACAAGCGGAAGCGCGACAGATCGACTCCGCTCGCCTCCTCCATCGCCAGCACGAAATCCTCGCATGTCGCGGCGGTGCCGTCATGGCGGGTGAAATAGAGGTCGGTGCCGGCGCGGAATCGCTGCGGCCCCAGCATCGTGTGGAGCATCCGGATGACTTCTGCGCCCTTATTATAGACGGTCGCGGTGTAGAAATTGCTGATCTCGATATAGCTTTCGGGCCGGATCGGATGGGCGAGCGGCCCCGAATCTTCGGGGAACTGCGCGGCACGCAGGCCCCGCACATCCTCGATCCGCTTGACCGCGGGCGATCCCTGATCGGCCGAGAACGCCTGATCGCGGAAGACCGTGAAGCCTTCCTTGAGGCTCAGCTGGAACCAGTCGCGGCAGGTGACGCGATTGCCCGACCAGTTGTGGAAATATTCGTGCGCGACGACGCCGGCGACCGCGTCGAAATCAGCGTCGGTCGCCGTTTCGGGATCGGCGAGGACGTAGCGCGAATTGAAGATGTTGAGGCTCTTGTTCTCCATCGCGCCGAAGTTGAAATCGGCGACGGCGACGATGTTGAATTCGCCCAGATCATATTCGCGGCCATAGACCTTTTCGTCCCACGCCATCGACGCCTTGAGCGCCGCCATCGCGTGGCCGGTCTTGGGCAGGTCGGCCTCGGCTACCCAGATGGCGAGCTTGACCTCGCGGCCGCTCATCGTCGCGAAATGATCGACATTGGCCTTCAGGTCGGCGGCGACCAGTGCGAAGAGGTAGGTCGGCTTGGGGAAGGGATCGACCCAGCGCGCAAAATGCCGTCCGCCTTCCAGATCGCCCGATTCTTCCAGATCGCCGTTCGACAGCAGCACCGGGAAGCGCACCTTGTTCGCCTCCAGCCGCACCGCGTAGCGGCTGAGGATGTCGGGCCGATCGGGGAAGAAGGTGATGCGGCGGAAGCCCTCGGGCTCGCACTGGGTGCACAGCATGCCGGTGGAGGCATAAAGGCCCATAAGCTGGGTGTTCGCCTGCGGGCTGATCTCGACGACGGTTTCGATCACATGGGTCGCGCCGGTCAGGTCGATCATCAGATCGCCGCCCGCCATCCGCCAGGCTTCGTCATCGTCCGCACCGTCGATCGTGACCGAAAGCGCCGTCAGCCCATCGCCGTTCAGGCGCAGCGGGCGGTGGTGCGTGCCATTGCGGGTGACGTGCAGCCGCGCCGTCACGCGGGTCGCGGCGGGATCGAGCGCGAAGTCGAGTTCCACTTCGGGCACCAGCCAGTCGGGCGCGCGATATTCCTCGCGGCGGATCACGGGCGGGGCGGCGGTGGCGGATTGGGCGTCGAGCATGGTGCTGATCTAATCCTGGGTTGGGGCCGAAACAATGGTTTCGGCACAGGCTCAACGCGCTAAGGGGACGCGATGTCCTCGATCCTGATCTTCGGCCCCGGCTATACGGCGAGCCGCATCGCCGCTGCGTTGAACGCGCGCGGCTGGCGCGTGACCACGGTGGGGCGTTCGACGATCGACGACGATGCGGCGGTCGCCTCGGCCATCGCACAGGCGACGCATATCCTCTCCTCGGTGCCGCCCGACAGTGCGGGCGATCCCGTACTCGCGCGGCATGGATCGGCGATCGCGGCATCGGATGCGCGCTGGATCGGCTATCTGTCGTCCAGCGGAGTCTATGGCGACACCGGCGGCGCGTGGGTCGATGAGAGCGCGCCGGTCGGTGGAGGTCGGCGCAGCGCGCGCACCGAGGCCGATCTGGCGTGGCAGGCGCTCCACCGGCAAGTGCGCGTCTTCCGCCTGCCGGGCATTTACGGCCCAGGTCGTTCGCCGCTCGATCGGGTGCGGGAGGGGAAGGCGCATCGCATCGATCTGCCCGGCCAGGTGTTCAGCCGCATCCATGTCGACGATATCGTCGGCGGCGTGCTGGCCAGCGTGGATCGCGGTCCAGCGGGCGTGTTCAACATTGCCGACGATCGGCCCGTGCCGCAGAATGAAGTGATCGCCTGTGCCAGCGCGCTGCTGGGCGTCGCGCCGCCGCCGCTTCTGACGCTGGCCGAAGCGAAGCTGTCGCCCGCCGCTGCCGCCTTCTATGCAGAGAATCGCCGCGTCTCGGCAGGCAAGGCGCATCGCCTGCTCGGCTGGCGACCGCTCTATCCCGATTATCGCGCGGGCTTGGCGGCCCTTAACGCGATGACCAGCCCGACCAGCGCCAGCGCCGATCCCGCGACCGCCGGCAGCGACCATCGATAGCCTTCGAGGATCGTCGACAGGATCATCGCCACGATCGGCACCGTCACCCCCGAATAGGCGGCGCGCGCCGGGCCGATCTGCCGGATCAGGAAGAAATAGAGCGGGAAGGTCAGCGCCGATCCGAACAGGCCCAGATAGGCGGTCGACAGCGCGAAGGCGGGGGTGAAGGCCGAGGGCGGCAGCATCCCCGACCGGACAAAGCCCAGCGTCATCGCGGCCGTCGACGCGATCATCATCGCCCAGACCAGCACCGCGATCGGCGGCAGCGATCGGGCATAGCGGCTCGCCTGCGCGACATTGGCGCCCGATGAGAAAAGCAGGCCGATGATGGTCAGCGTGACGCCGATGATAGCGTCATCGGCATTGCCCTTCGCCACCGCCGCGATCTCGTTGGTGAACAGCATCGCCATGCCGACGATCGCGACGGCCGACCCGATCAGGAATTCGCGCCCCATCGGCATCTTCAGGAAGATGCGCGCCAGAATCGCATTGGGCACGATCAGCAGCGCGAAGAACATCGCGACCACCCCCGACGTCACATGCCGTTCGGCCTCGTAGATGAACAGGAAGCTCAGGAAGAACTGCAGCCCGCCGATGGCGGCGGCATAGGCGATGCCGCGCGGCGGCAGGCCCAAAGGTGCGCGGATCAGCAGCGACCAGCCGACCATCGCGATCGCGCCGATCAGCCCGCGCAGCCCCATCGCCCAGAACATGTCGACCCCGGCGCCGATCTGGTACCGGATCGCCGTCCATGTCGATCCGCCGCTCAACGTCACGATGACGAAGGGCAGGATGACGCGGCTCGGCACGATGCCGGGCGGCGCGGCCAGCGTGGGGGGCGGGGAAATGCTGTTCATGCGGCGGGCTTGCGCGCCCGAAGCGCGATCACGAGCCCGCCGAGTGCGAGCAGCGATCCGAACGCGGCTGGGATCGACCAGCGATAGCCCTCGAGCAATGTTGACAGGATCATCGCGATCACGGGTACGGCCACCCCTGAATAGGCTGCGCGGGCGGGGCCGATCTGGCGGATCATGAAGAAGTAGAGCGGGAAGGTGAGCGCCGATCCCAGCAGGCCCAGATAGAGGGTCGAGCCGATATAGAGCGGGGTTAGCGGCGTATCGGGCAGGCCGCCGCGCGCGAGCGCCGTCAGTATCGCGAAGCTCCCGCCCGCCGTCATGCCCCAGGCGAGCACCGCGACCGGCGGCAGCGCACGCACCCGCTCCGCCGCCTGCGAGACGTTGGCGGCCGAGGCGAACAGCAGGCTGATCATCACGAAGCCGATGCCCAACGCGGTTCGCCCCGATCCTTCGCGCGCAACCACCTCGATCTCGTGCGCGAAGAGGAGCGCCATGCCCGCGACCGCGATAGCCGATCCGATCAGGAATTCGCGCCCGATCGGCATCTTTAGGAAGATGCGGCCGAGTACGGCGTTGGGCACGATCAGCAGCGCGAAGAACATCGCGACCACGCCCGAGGTGATGTAGCGCTGCGCCTGATAGACGAAGACGAAGTTGAGGAAGAACTGGAAGCTGCCGAACACCACCGCATAGGTATAGCCGGCGGGCGGCAGGCGCAGTGGCTGGCGCAGGAAGGCGCCATAAGCGAACATCGCGATCGCGGCGGTGCCGAAGCGCAGCCCGATCGACCAGAAGGGATCGACCCCCGCCTCGATCTGATATCGGATCGCCGTCCACGTCGAACCCCAGATCAACGTTACGATGATGAAGGGCAGGATGACACGCGTCGGGACGACGCCGACGGGGGCGGGCGGGGCGATGCTGCTCATAGGGCCGCGATCGCCTGCGCAAGCGCCTCGATCTCGGCGGGCGGCTGATCCCAGCTCGTCACCAATCGTATCTCCCCCGGCGCCCAGTCGTAGAAATCGAAGCCCTGCGCACGTAGTCTTGCCGCTTCTTCGGGCGACATGCGGACGAACAATTCGTTTGCCTGCACCGGATGGACGAGGCGTCCTTCGGCTGCGCCTGCGATCCGCGCGGCGGCGGCGTTGGCGGCGCGGGCGTTGCGCAGCCAGACGTCGTTGTCGATCATCGCCAGGATCTGCGCAGCGGCGAAGCGGCCCTTGGAAAAGAGATGCCCGCCGCGCTTGCGGCGATAGCGCGCCTGTATCGCGAGTTCGGGGCGGAAGAAGATCAAAGCCTCGGCCGACATGCCGCCATTCTTGACGAAGCCGAAGCTGAGCACGTCGACCCCGCCGCGCCACGTGAGATCGGCGGGCGACGCACCGGTCGAAACCACCGCATTGGCGAAGCGCGCGCCGTCCATGTGGAAGCCCCAGCTGCGCGCCTTCGCGACCTCGCCGAGCGCCGCGACCTCTGTAGGTGAGTAGGCCAGCCCATATTCGGTCGCGTTGGTGATCGAAAGCGCGGCGGGCTGGGTCTGGTGGACGTCGTTACGAATCCCCGCGACCCGCGCGGTGACGGCGTCGGGCGTCAGCTTCGCGCCCTCGCCGCCGACCAGCAGCAGCTTCGCCCCGCCGGTATAGAACTCAGGCGCGCCGCATTCGTCCTCCTGAATGTGCGCCTGTTCGTGGGTGACGATCCCCTGATAGGGTTGGACGAGCGATGCGAGCGCCAGCGAATTGGCGGCGGTGCCCGTCGCGATCCAGAGCGCCGCAACCTCTGTTTCGAACAGATCGGAAAAGGCGCCGTCGAGCCGCTTGCTCAGCGCATCGCCATCATAAGCGGTGTCGACCGCATTGGCGCGGGCCAGGGCATCGAAGACTTCGGGGCAGACGCCGGCGGCATTGTCGGAAAAGAAGCGCATCGCCCCGCATCGCTTGGCGGCCGCAGCCAAGTCAATCGGGCTGCGTGCGACTCCGAAACCCCGTAGCGACCGCCACGACCAGGGCGATCTGCGCCGCCAGCATCGTCCACAGATGGTAACGCAGGTCCGAAGCCACGCTAAACACCGTATATCCAAGCCCGTAGCAGAGTGCCGAGGCGGCGAGCGCGGTCACGAAGCGCCGTTCGGCGAGCCACGGTGACAGGGCGAGCAGGACGGCCGCGCAAATAATCCAGACGAATGGTCGGCCGAGCGGCGACTGCGCCATCGCCCATCCGGCGTCTGAAACCGCCTTTGCCGAGGGGCGGACCGTGAAGGACAGGCCCAGATCGTTCGGCGCGCTCATCACATAGACCGCGTCGTTGGGGATGACCGGCGGCGCGACCCGCCAGTTGCGGTTGAGATGCGCGATGCGGTGCGCGGCATAGGCGCCGGGCGAGGTCAGGAACGCGTTGAGCCAGACGCCGACCCCGCTTTCGTCGGGCCGCGCGGTCCAGCGGACTAGGCTCTCCTCGGGCGCGGCGCAGGTCTCCTGATCCTGAAGGCCGTAAAGGCTGGGGTCGTAGCAATGCGCGGTGTAGCGTTTCGCCTCCTCGTCGCTGAGCAGCGGATAACCGTTGGTGCCACCATGCGCGACGATTCCCGCCAGATCGAAATTGACGAGGCTCAGGAAGGGTTGCGATCGGTGGGGCTTCAATGCCCGTACGTTGATCAGGTTGCTCGTGATCGCGAGACCGCCCAGCGCGGCGACCAGCAGGCTCAGGATGATCCACGGCCGTCGTGTCCAGCGTGTCGGCAAGGCGAGCAGCAGCAGGGGTGCGGCGGCGAACAAGGCGTTGAAGCGGGTGGCGGCGGCGATGACGATCAGCACGACGGCGCCGATTCGCCCGGCGGTCCACCCACGCCACAGCAGGGCCGCCGCCATCGTCAGCAGGCAGGCGAGCAACGTATCCTTCAGCAGCGCGCCGACCTGCCCAAACGAGATCGGCAGGAGGCCCACAAGCAACAGCGCGATGCCGGCCGCCAGCCCCGTCTTGCGCCGCAGCCGATCGGCGATCAGCGCGATGCCGCCCCAATAGAGCGCGGCGTCGAACAGCAGATAGCCGGCACCACCCGGCGCCACGCGTAGCAATTGTCGCCACAGCCAGGCCGTGACCGGCGGATGCCAGTCGTCATATCGGCCGGTCAGCGCCTGCCCATATTGCAGGACTCCATCGGGAGTGACGACACCCCAGCGGAAGATCGCGATCTGGACGATGGCGAAGATCGCCGCCAACGCCGGGACGACGAACGGGGCGGCTTTGTCAGGCCGCATCCACCCGGCCCGATCGTTCGAGCTTGCCCCAGCCCACCTTCGGTCCGCGCATCGCCTGCGCAATCGCCTTCAACACGACATAATACATGATCTGGCGATAGCCGATCCGCTGCGGAATCAGCAGCCACAGCAGCCGCCACTTCTCGCGCCGTTCGAGCGCGAAGGCGATGAAAGCGGCCAGCAGATCGATCGCGGTGAAGACGAGCCAATAGGTCAGCATCTTGTCGATATCGGTCTTGGTCTGCGCCCAGCCATGCTGCTCGACCGAGATCCACGTGCCCGCGATGCTGACGATCAGCGCCAGATCGATCACCGGCGATATGGCGGCGAGCAGGATCTGGAAGATGATCGCCTGCGGCAGACCGATCCGCGCCAGCCCCTTGGGCTTGCCGCTGCGGATCGCGTCGCGATGCTTGAACAGGCATTGCAGCGTGCCATAGGCCCAGCGGAAACGCTGTTTGGCGAGCGCAGCGAAGCTTTCGGGCGCCTCGGTCCATGCGACCGCGAACTGATCATAATCGACGCGCCATCCCGCGCGCTGGATCGCGATCGTCAGATCCTGATCCTCGGCCAGCGTATCGGGCGGATAGCCGCCTACCTCGCGGATCGCCGCCAGCCGCCACGCGCCGACCGCGCCGGGCACCACCGTGATCGCATCGAGCCGCGCCAGCGCGCGCCGCTCCAGATTCTGTGCGGTGATATATTCCAGCGCCTGCCAGCGGGTGACGAGGTTGACGCGATTGCCCACCTTCGCATTGCCCGCCACCGCGCCCAGCTTCGGATCGTCGAACCAGCGCGCGAGGCGCGCGATCGTCGTCGGCTCGAACTGGGTATCGGCGTCGAGCGCGATGACGAGGTCGGAGCGGACCAGTTCCAACCCCTTGTTGAGCGCGCGCGCCTTGCCGCCATTTTCGAGGGTGAGCAGGCGGACGCGATCGTCGCCCGCGAACGTCTCCGCGACGATTGCGGAGGTGCGGTCCTTCGATCCGTCGTCGATCACGATCACCTCGATCTTCACCTCGCGGCTGTCGAGCACGCGGCGCACCGATCGTTCGATCACGCGCTCCTCGTTGAAGGCGGGGATCAGCACGGTGACGAAGCGATCGGGGTCGATTGGCGGGAACACCGTCTTCTGCTCCCGCCGCGCCTGCCACAAAGCGAGGCCCGACAATGCGATGGCGCGCACTATGCCGACGGTGATCGCCACCCCAAAGATCCATTTGAGCGCGATGACGATCCCGCCCAGTGCGCTGAACATCGCCAGATCGGCCTCGGCCGCGAAGCGATCGCCCTTGGAGATCGGCGGATTGACTGCGGCGTGGCTCAGCCCCGCCAGCGTCGAGACCGGAACGAAGCGATAGCCGCGCGCGCGCAACTCGCGGATGATGATCGGCAGCGCCTCCACCGTCTGCGCGCGATCGCCGCCGGCATCGTGGAGCAGGACGACATTGGCGCTGTAATCGTCGCGTGCGCCCTCCACCCCGTCGATCGTGCGCTGGACGATCTGATCGACGCCGGGGCGCATCCAGTCGTCGGGGTCGACGTGCAGGCCCACCGAGAGGTAGCCGCGATTCTGCGCCTCCTCGATCGGCACGATTTCGTCGGCGGTGGTCGGCTCGGCATCGCCGAAATAGGGCGCGCGAAACAGGCGCAGCGACCGGCCGGTATAGGCCTGAAACAGCCGCTGGTTGGCGTTCAGCTCCAGCGCGGTTTCGCGCGGGGTGGCATTGGCCAGATTGGGGTGGGTGTAGGTGTGGCTCCCCACCTCATGCCCCTCGCGGATCACCCGTTCGATCAACGGGCGCTGCGTCAGCGCATTTTCGCCGACCATGAAGAAGGTGCCGGGAACGCGATTGGCCTTCAGGATGTCGAGCACCTTGGGCGTCCACACCGGATCGGGCCCGTCGTCGAAGGTGAGCGCGATCATGCCGGGGCGGTGGCCGGTCCGCTCGATCTGATAGGGGCTGGGCAGCCGATCGAAGCGAACGTCGGTGATTGCCCCTGCCTTGTCGGTGGTGACGATACGATGACCGGGCACGGGCACCGCCCCGATCCGCAATATCTCGCCCGTCCCCTCGATATCGACATTGGTGCCGGCGGGAATATTCTCGATTGCGGTCGCGGGGGGCACGCGCCCTTTGCCGCGCCCGAACATCGTCCAGATCGACGGATCTTCGGTCCCCAGCCGCCACAAAGCGGTGGCGTTGAGGCCGAGGCGCTGGAGCGCGGTCAGCTGCGCGCGCATCGCGGCGGCATCGAGCAGCCAGATGTCGTGGCGGGCATTGCCTTCCTGATAGGCGAAGCCGCTGTTCGCGCTGGCTTTGTCGAAGCGGACGTCCACGCCCGATTCACGCGCCGTCAGCCACACATCCTCGACCGAATGGGCGACGACATCGCCGCCCTTCTGCCAATCATAGGCATAGGAGCCGAGCGCCACGACCACCTTGGCCGGCGGCAGCCCGCGCACTGCGCGCGCGACCGAATTGGCGAACCACGGCGTGCTCGCGATCGGGCCGGGATCGCCGACTTCGGAATGCTCGTCATAGGCCATCAGGAACAGCCGGTCGGTGACCTTCGCATAGGCCTTCAGATCCCACGCCTCGTCGGCGACGGGCGCCGCGATCGATACGATCATGTTGCGCGGGGCAAGGCGGGCATGCGCCTCGGCCAGGAAGGCGCGATAATCGGCGTGGGCACTGTCGGGCAGTTCCTCGAAATCGAAGAAGACGCCGCGCGCCTGATTGTCGATCAGCAGCCTTTCGACCCGATCGAGCGTCCGCGTGCGGGCGGCGGGATCGTGGAGCAAGGCCGCGATCCCGCCGCCGTCCCATCCGCCGTCGAGCGCGTTCTGCACCATCGGCATCAGTTTCGGCCGATGATGCGCGCGGCTCAGCACCGCCTTGCCACGCGTGTCGGGGAAGCTCGTCACCTTGTGATCCGGCCCGGTGATCGAAATCCAGCCGGGGATCACCCAGTCGACATCGTCGACATGCCGCGCGAGCGAGGCCGAGGATGCATCGTCCCACGGCGCGTGGAAGGCATAGCTTTCGGGGGGCAGGCCGGTGGCGGGACGCGTGCCAGTCAGCGATCGTTCGAAATCGCGCCACAGATGACGGATGCGCCGCCCGCCGTCGCGGACCACAGTGTCCTTGCCTGAAGTCGGCTTGATCGGCGGGCTGTCGACCGCGAAGGGCAATGGGGGCTGTGGCTGCACCTCGACGATCGATCCGAAGAAGATGCCTGCCGACAGCACCACCAGCCCGACGAACGCCGCGATGGCCAGCGCGAAGCGACGGCGGCGGCGGCCCGAGGCATCGTAGAATATCGGCCGATCGTCCATTCCGCGCCCGTCATATGTCAACGCAACCCGCGAGGTTAGAGGCGCGTTGGACGGCTTAATCAAGAGGATGAAGAGAGGGGCCGAACATGGGCCATATGGTGATCACCGGGCTGCAATATTATGGCGCGGTGGCGGGCGCGATCGCGGCGCTGATCGTGTCGCTCGATCTGGGGCGGCGCTGGACCGGGATCGGCTTCGTCATCTTCGTCACATCGTCGATCGCGCTGATCCTGTGGGGCTTTCTGGGGCCAGAGGCGAAGGGGATCGGGGTGCAGAATATCGTCCTGTTCGCGATCAACCTGATCGGCGTCTATCGCTACCTGATCCGCAAGTCGGGCGATCAGGACCAGGGGCCGTCCTTGACCACGATATAGCCTGCATTGGCGATCGCCAGCGCCGCCAGGATGATGCGGTCTGCGCCCGTCCAGCCACCACCCACGCGCTTTGCCTGCACCAGGGCGATGGCGGCGAGCGCGACCAGCGGCGGGATCGCGGGATAGGCCAGCCGGGGCGACTGGAAGCCGACGAAGATGAAGAAGCCCAGCGACAGCCCGCTGGCGAGCAAAGGCGCCGCGAGTAAAGGCCGCAGCCCCGCCCACCACTTGTCAAAGGCCGCGCGCCCATGCCGCGCCGCATGGGCTGCCGCGAACAGGACGAAGATCAAGGGGGGAATCGTGTAGAGCAAAGCGTGGCGGATGAAGAACCACGACATGGTCCACACCGCCGTCACGAAGGTCGCTGGGCCAGCCATTGCAGCGTTCAGAACCCAGACGAACTCGTCATATTTCTGCGCTTCGATGACGTAATAGGATCCGACCAGCAGGCGCACCAACGCTCCCCAGCCCAGCGTCGGCACGGCGAACAGCAAGGCATAGGCGACTACCATGCCGATATTGTGGATCGGGGTTTTCGCCGGGCGCTTGAACAGCGCGATCAGCAGCGCGCCGAACAGGATCATCGCATTGGCGTATATCAGCATCGCTACACCCGCGACGGCCGCGATCGCCAGCCCCATCCGCATCGCGGGCGGCCGGGCGATGATGATGCAGGCGACCATCGGCACCAGGATGTTGAGCATCTGCGTATGCGGGGACCAGAGGAACGCCTTGCTCACGTCGTTCGCGAACAGGATCGTGCCGGCGCAGATCACCGCGAAGCCGGCGGCTCGAACCGATCCCGGCGCCGTCAGCCGCACGAGCACCAGCCAGCTTGCCAGCACGCAGGCGACGTTGATCGTCAGATAGGCGAGGTAGGTGGCGAGCATGTTCTGCAGCCCGAACTCCACCTTGCCCGCGCCGCGCGGATTGGGGCCGCCATCGGTCGGCACCAGCGGCTGGAGCAATGCAGCGACCGGCTTGAACACCCAGGACAGAGCATAAGCGCCCGCGACGAACAGGGGGCGCGACTGGCGGGCATTGCCAACCTCCATCAGCCCCGATGGCGCATAGCCCAGCCGCATGAACTCGGCCGAATCGCAGTTGAGGAGAAGGCGGACGTTGGGCGCGACCTGAATGTTGATGACGCACAGTTCGCGCTGGCGTTCGAGCGGCATCGGCGCGCGGATCAGCAGCAGGGCCATGAAGCCGAGGAGCAGCGCCGTGAACGGCGCCAGGATCCGGATATGACGGCGGATCACGCCCCTTTGGTGCGGGGCCGCGATGGTTTCAGGCTCGGCTGACAGGCGCGGATCCTTCCAGAGACGGAAGGCCAACTTGCTTCAGGACTTTGGAAAAGGCCAGCCCGGCGAGGATGCCCGCCCGCCGAAGCGGACGGGCATCCCGTGGCCGAACGTCAGCCGCTGTGCCGTCAGCCGGCGTGCGCGAGCGCGGCGAGCAGCAGCAGAGCGACGATGTTGGTGATCTTGATCATCGGGTTCACGGCGGGGCCCGCCGTGTCCTTGTACGGATCGCCCACGGTATCGCCGGTAACCGCGGCCTTATGGGCTTCGCTGCCCTTGCCGCCGTGATTGCCGTCTTCGATATACTTCTTCGCATTGTCCCATGCGCCGCCGCCCGAAGTCATCGACAGCGCGACGAACAGGCCGCTGACGATCACGCCGAGCAGCAGGGCACCCAGCGCCGCGAAGCCGTTCGCCTGTCCCGCAACCTGGCGGATCACGAAATAGACGGCGACGGGCGCCAGCACCGGCAGCAGTGACGGCACGATCATCTCGCGGATCGCGGCACGCGTCACCAGATCGACGGTGCGGGCATAATTGGGACGGCTGGTGCCCTCCATGATGCCCGGATTTTCGCGGAACTGGCCACGCACTTCCTCGACCACCGCACCCGCCGCACGGCCGACCGCGGTCATGCCGAATGCGCCGAAGATATACGGCAGCAGCGCGCCCAGCAGCAGCCCGACGATCACGTACGGGTTGCTGAGCGAGAAGTTCACCGCGAGATCGGGGAAATAATGCTGCAGATCGGTGGTGTAGGCGCCGAACAGCACCAGCGCGGCAAGCCCTGCCGAGCCGATCGCATAGCCCTTTGTCACCGCCTTGGTGGTGTTGCCGACCGCGTCGAGCGCGTCGGTCTTGACGCGGACGCTGTCGTCCAGCCCCGACATTTCGGCGATGCCGCCGGCATTGTCGGTGACGGGACCGTAGGCGTCGAGCGCCACGACCATGCCGGCCAGCGCCAGCATCGCGGTCGCGCCGAAGGCGATGCCGATCAGGCCGGCGAGCTGGTAGGCGACGATGATGCCGACGCAGATCACCAGCGTGGGCAGTGCGGTCGCCTCCAGGCTGATCGCCAGACCCTGGATCACGTTGGTGCCGTGGCCGGTTTCGGATGCCTTGGCGATCGACCGAACCGGGCGATAATTGGTGCCGGTATAATATTCCGTGATCCACACCAGCAGCCCGGTGACGGCCAGACCGACCATTGACGACCAGAACAGGTTGATCGCCGGGAAATCGACCCCGCCCACGCCGATCGGCGCGTTCATGTCGCCCACCGTCCACTGCGTCACCGCCCAGATGGCGGGGACAGAGAGGATCGCGGTGGTCCAGAAGCCCTTGTAGAGCGCGCCCATGATCGATTCGGTCTTGCCCAGGCGGACCATGTAGGTGCCGATGATCGACGTGATGATGCACACGCCACCGATGATCAGCGGCAGCGTCATCAGCGTGCCGATCCAGTGCGCGTCGCCGGTGACGAGAAGCGCGGTCAGCACCATCGTCGCGCCGACGGTTACGACATAGGTTTCGAACAGATCGGCGGCCATGCCCGCGCAGTCGCCGACATTGTCGCCGACATTGTCCGCGATCGTGGCGGGGTTGCGGGGATCGTCCTCGGGAATGCCGGCTTCGACCTTGCCGACCAGATCGGCGCCGACGTCGGCCGCCTTGGTGAAGATGCCGCCGCCCAGACGCGCGAAGATCGAGATCAGCGAGGCGCCGAAGGCGAGCGCGACAAGCGCGTCGATGACAAGGCGGTCATTGGGCGCATGGCCGGTCGGGCCGGTGAGGTACCAGAAGAAGACGGCGATCGCGAGCAAGGCAAGCCCGGCGACCAGCATGCCGGTGACCGCACCTGCGCGGAACGCGACGGTCAGGCCGCTCTGCAGGCTGACGCGGGCCGCCTCCGCCGTGCGGACGTTCGCGCGGACCGAGATGTTCATGCCGACATAACCGGCCGCGCCCGACAGGACCGCGCCCAGGATGAAGCCGATCGCGGAGGTCAGGCCCAGGAAATAGGTGACGAGCGCGGCGACGACGATGCCGACGATCGCGATCGTGCGATATTGGCGGCCCAGATAGGCGCCCGCGCCTTCCTGAATGGCGGCGGCGATATCCTGCATCGTCTGATTGCCGGCGGAAGAGGCCAGCACCTGGCGGCTTGTTATCAATCCGTACAAGATGGCGATCAGGCCGCAGCCGATCGCGACTTCCAAGATGAGCATCGCTTCTCCTTCCCTCTTTTTGAACCGTGCGGGGCGAGGATTGCCGTTTATTTTTTGGCGACCGCACGGATTACTGAAAGTCTGTCAGTCTTGACGCAGGGCCGCAAGCCCGGATTTTCGGGCGATTCGGAGGGCGTCGGAGGGCGCTGCTAAGCGCCGTGTTCCCAACCGAGCGAGGTCGGGAGAGCGACGGGGCCACCATTATCGACGATGGTAAGGCCCGAGCCCTGATCGAACCGGCCGACGCAGGCGATCGGCACGCGCTGTTCGGCGGCGATGCGCTCGATCTCGGCAGAGGATGACGCGAACAGGAGCTGGTAGTCGTCGCCCGCTGTGGCCGCCGTCAGCGGGGCAAGACCAAGGGTGCGGGCTTCGTCCGAAAGCGGGACGGTCGCGAGATCGATCGTGACGGCAAGGCCCGAGGCATCGGCGATGCGACGGGCGTCGATCAGCAGCCCGTCCGAGACATCGGCCATCGCCGAGACGTGCGGCGCGATCGTGCGACCGAAGGCCAGGCGCGGCATCGGCAGGCGATAGGCCTTGAGCAGGCGGCGCGGCCCCTCGATCTCGCCCAGGGCGATACGCAGGCCGAGGCCGGCATCGCCGATTGGGCCGGTGACCCAGAGGTGGTCGCCGGGCTTCGCGCCACGCCGATCGGGTGCGCCGCCGGCCAGAGCCTGGCCGATCGCGGTGAGGCCCAGCACGCGGGCATCGCCCTTGGGCTGCGCGACGGTGTCGCCGCCCAGCAGCGGCACGTCGAAATGCGCAAGCGCACGGGCGAGGCCGTCGACGAAGGCGGCATCCCATGCGGTATCGCCGGTCAGGCCATAGCCCATCAGCACCCCGATCGGGGTCGCGCCCTTGGCGGCGAGATCGGACAGGTTCACCGCCAACAGCTTCCACGCGACATCGCCGGCCGGACAATCGGGCAGGAAATGGACGCCCGCGACCAGCATGTCGTGAGTGAGGACGAGATCGCGGCCAAGCGGAGCGGGCAGGACGGCGGCGTCGTCGAGCAGGCTGCGCGCGGCCGGATGGGTGGCGAGGCCGCGCAGCCGCGCGATCAGATCGCCCTCGCCGCTCATCCCGCCACGGCGTTGCGCAGCAGCACCACGCCGACGAGCAGCAGCAATGCATAAGCGATGCGATAGAAACCCTCGGTCCGGATGCGGCGCACCAGCCGAACGCCGAGCAGGGTCGACAGGATCGCGACCGGCAGCAATGCGGCCGACGCGATCAGGTTGGACGGGGTGAACGCGCCCAGCGCGGCGTAAGCGGGCACCTTGATCCAGTTCATCGCGCCGAAGAAGATCGACGAGGTGCCGACATAGACGTCGCGCGGCATACGGCGCGGCATCGCCCAAAGCTGGAAAGGCGGCTGGCCCGCATGGGCGATTTGGCTCGAAAGCCCCGATGCGGTGCCGCACAGGAAGCCGGCCCAGGCCGGCCACTCGACGGCCGGCGCGGCGCGGCCGCCGCGTTCGATCCACAGGCGATAGGCGCCGAAGACGATCGACAAGATGCCCAGCGCGCCGAGAACCCAGCTATCGGGCAACGACGCGGCGAAGGTGTAGCCGATCGCGATGCCGACGATCCCGCCGGGCAGCATCACCTTCAGGACATAAGCGTCCCACGTCTTGCGGAAGGACCAGATGCCCACCGCATCCTGCACCAGCAAAAGCGGCAGGATGATCGCGGCGGCCTGCACCGGCGGGATCGCGAGCGCGAGCAACGGGGTGCCGAGAATGCCGAAGCCGATGAACCCGCCCTTGGCGAGCCCGATGATGGTGACGGCGATCAGCCCCAGCACCCAGAAGGCGGGCTGATGCAGCACCGCCACCTGTGCGATCAAGTGCGCGCCGCCTTGGCCACCGCGTCGAGCACGCCGTTGACGAAGCCCTTTTCGCGCTTGTCGTAAAAGGCGTCGGCGACGTCGACATATTCGCTGATCACGGTCGCGGTCGGCACGTCCTGCCGCGCCAGCAGCTCGTAGGTGCCCGCGCGCAGGATCTGGCGCATCGGCTTGTCGAGCCGCTCGATCTTCCAGTCGGCGGTCAGCTTGGCCGAAATCGCAGCGTCGATCTCATCACGGCGCGCGTCGACGCCCTTGACCAGATCGTCGAAGAAATCGGCCTCCGCATCGGCATAGGTCACGTCCTCGATCGTGGCGCCGAGGCGATGGCGGTGAAACTCGTCGAGCAGGCGGGGCAGTTCGGTGCCCTCCATCTCCTGCTGGTAAAGCGCCTGCACCGCGGCGAGGCGGGCGGCGCTGCGGGTGCGGCTGCGTTCGTTGCTCTTGGTCATATCTCTTATCCTAACCGCATTGCCACGGACGCGGCATGGGCGGGAAGCCCCTCGGCCTCGGCCAGCGCGACCGCGGCGGGGCCGATCGCGCGGATGGCGGTGTCGTCCAATGCGATGAAGCTGGTCCGCTTCATGAAGTCCAGTACGGAGAGGCCCGACGCGAAGCGCGCGCGCCGCCCGGTGGGCAGCACATGGTTCGGCCCCGCCACATAATCGCCGACCGCCTCGGGCGTGTGACGGCCCAGGAAGACCGAGCCGGCGTGGCGGATCCTGTCGAACAGCTTTTCGGGGTCGGCGACCGCGAGTTCGAGATGTTCGGGGGCGAGTCGATCGCAGAGCGCCGGGGCTTCGTCGAGCGAGCCGACCACGATGATCGCGCCATTGTCGGCCCAGCTGGTCGCGGCGGTGGCGGCGGTCGACAGCAAAGGAATTTGGCGATCGACTTCGGCGGCGACCTTGTCGGCGAAGGCGGCATCGTCGGTGAACAGGATCGACTGGCTGGTCGGATCATGTTCGGCCTGGCTCAGCAGATCGGCGGCGATCCAGGCGGGATCGTTGGCGGCATCGGCCACGACCACGATCTCGGACGGGCCGGCGACCATGTCGATCCCGACGACGCCGTAAAGTTGGCGCTTGGCCTCGGCGACCCAGGCATTGCCGGGGCCGACGATCACGTCGACCGGCTCGATACGATCGGTGCCATAGGCGAGCGCGGCGATCGCCTGCGCCCCGCCGACGCGCCACACTTCATCGACGCCCGCAATCGCGGCGGCAGCAAGGACGAGGGGGTTGGTCGCGCCCTTCGGCGTCGGCGTCACCATCGTCAGCCGCCCGACGCCCGCGACCTTGGCGGGGATCGCGTTCATCAGCACCGACGAGGGGTAGGCCGCGCGGCCGCCGGGAACATAGAGGCCGGCGGCGTCGACCGCGCTCCAGCGCGCGCCCATGCGGACGCCCGATGCGTCGACCGAGTCGCGATCGTCGGGCTTCTGCGCGGCGTGATAGGCGCGGATGCGTGTCGCCGCGAGTTCGAGCGCTTCGCGCAATTTCGGATCGAGCGCGGCGAGCGCCGCCTCGCATTCGGCGCGATCGACCTTCCAGCCGCCGGCATCCAGATCGTGGCCGTCGAAGCGCCGGGTATAATCGGCCAGCGCTGCGTCGCCATTCTTGCGGACCTCGGCGACGATAGCGGTCACATCGCGCGAAACATCCTCGTCCGCCTCGCGGCGGGCGTCGACCAGATCGGCGAAGGCGGCGGCGAAACCGGTGGTGCGGCTATCAAGCCGATGCGGCATCGCTGCCTCCCACCGCCTGGCGGAAGGCTTCGACCAAGGGCACGATATCGCCCGCGCGCGTCTTGAAGGCGGCGCGGTTAACGATCAGGCGCGACGAGACCTCGGCGATCGTCTCGACTTCGGCGAGGCCATTGTCCTTCAGCGTGCGTCCCGTGGAGACGAGATCGACGATCCGGCTGGACAGACCCAGTACCGGCGCGATCTCCATCGCGCCGTTCAGCTTGACGCATTCGGCCTGCACGCCGCGCGCCTCGAAATGGCGGCGGGTGATGTTGGGATATTTGGTTGCGACGCGCACATGGCTCCACTCGCGCGGGTCGTCGGTCGCGGCCATCGCCACCGGTTCGGCCACCGAGATGCGGCAATGGCCGATCCCCAGATCGATCGGGGCGTAGATCTCCGAATAATCGAACTCCATCAGCACGTCGGACCCGACGATGCCGATCTGCGCCGCGCCGTGCGCCACGAAGGTCGCGACGTCGAAGGCGCGCACGCGGATCAGGCCGATATCGGGCCGATTGGTCGCGAAACGGAGCAGCCGGCTGTCCTCGTCGCCGAACGCGGCCTCGGGGACGATGCCGACGGCTTCGAACAGCGGCAGCACTTCCTTGAGGATACGTCCCTTGGGGACGGCGATGATGATCTGATCGGCCATGACGGGCGGGCCTTAGACGAGCAGATCGCGAATCGCCAGTGCGCCCAGGATTGCGAAGATCAGCGCCGCGGCAATGCGCATCCACTTGAGCGGAACGATGCGGGTGATGCGGTCCCCCAGGAACACTGCCGGCACGTTGGCGATCATCATGCCCAGCGTCGTGCCGATCGCGACCAGCGAAACCGCGTGATAGCGCGCGCCCAGCGCGACGGTGGCGATCTGGGTCTTGTCGCCCATCTCGGCGGCGAAGAAGGCGATCGTAGTCGTCAGGAACACGCCGAATCGGGCGGGCTTGTCGTCCGCGTCATCGTCCATCGTGTCGGGAACAAGCGTCCAGGCGGCCATAGCGAGGAAGCCGATCGCCACGGCGAGGCGGAACCAATAGCCGTCGAGCAGGCCGGCAATCTCGGCCCCCGCCCACGCGGCCAGCGCATGATTGACGATGGTCGCGGCGAAGATGCCGGCAATGATCTGCCACGGCGCACGGAAACGCGCGGCCAATATGATCGCGAGCAGCATCGTCTTGTCGCCGATTTCGGCGAAGGCGACGAGCAGGGTGGAGGCGAGGATGACGTTCATCGGGCAATTCCGGGGCCGGGCAGGCGATTGACGGACGACACCGGCACCCTCCCGCCCGGCCTGAGCGGAAAGTCCCGGTGTCATCGGTCTTGCCTCAGCTAATTGCCGGATCGCGCCATGAGGTCTCCCCCAAGTATGTTGACGCGATCTCCCACGCGGAAGTGGGTGGGCTACTCCCCGGATGACGAGGCGCGCTCTAACGCCTCATCGCCGGAGGAGCAACAGCAAGGTCAGCCGTTGCGCGATGCTTCGAACAGGAACCAGGCGCGTTCCTCGGCCTGATCGGTCCAGTCGTCGAGGATGCCCGAGGTCGCATTGTCCTTGGCGGCGTCGACGATGTCCTTGGCCTCGCGCAGCTTGGCGACGAGCGCCAGATTGTCCTCGCGCAGTTCCTTCAGCATGTCGGCGGCCGACACGAAATCGGCGTCATTGTCCTTGATCGACTGGCGGCGCGCGATGTCGCCGATCGAGCGGATCGTGACGTTGCCGGTCTTGCGCACGCGCTCGGCGATCGCATCGGTGGTCCCGAGGATCTGGGTCGCCTGATCGTCGAGCATCAGGTGATAGTCGCGGAAATGCGGGCCCGACACGTGCCAGTGGAAGTTCTTCGTCTTGAAATAGATCGCATAGCTGTCGGCCAGGATGCCGTTCAGCGCGTCCGCCACGCTCATCGCGCTGTTGCTCTTCAGATCGGTCGGCGTCGCGAGCGGCGCCTTGGGCTTCTTCGCCATATTCTCTTCTCCCGGTGGATTCGATTCGGGTCGCTAACGAATGGTGTGCCAAATGGTGGCAGGAAAAGGGAGTTAATTTCGTCGCTTGCTGATATCGACCTATACGATAAGAGGGGTTCCGCTTGACTCTGCGTCCCTCACGCGGTTAAGGGCGCCTCCGATCAGCGGCGGCGACGCCGCTTTATTTTTTCGGGCGGGTCGCCTTTGGGTTTGGGCCGTCGCACCATTCGCTAGGGATTTAGGGTCATGGCCAAGCCGACCACCGTCAAGATTCGTCTCGTCAGCACCGCTGACACCGGCTTCTTCTACGTCACCAAGAAGAATCCGCGCACCCAGACCGAGAAGCTGAGCTTCCGCAAATATGACCCCGTCGTGCGCAAGCATGTCGAGTTCAAGGAAGCCAAGATCAAGTAAGCCATGCCGGCTCCTCACGGGGCCGTATCGCTGCTTGTTGAGCGCCCGCCCTCACCGGCGGGCGTTTGCGTTTGTGCCGATATCAGGCGCGGGCGAAGCCGAGGCCGTCGTTCATCCCGTCGCCCAGCGGGCCGATCAGATCCTCGACCGAGGCGACGAATCGCATCACCGTGATCGGCTTGGAGACATAAGCGTCGGCCCCCGCCTCGCGCACGCGGGCTTCGTCGCCCTTGCCGGCATAGGCCGTCACCGCCATCACCGGGATCTTTTCCAGCTCGGGCCGCGCGCGCAGCCGCTGGATCAGTTCGACCCCGCTGACATGCGGCAGGTGGATGTCCATGATGACGAGATCGGGGTGGAAGTCGGCGATCCGATCGACCGCAATGCGCGCGTCGCGCACGCCCTCCACATTGGCGCCATGCGCGCGCAACAGATCCTGAAAGAGCCGAAGGTTCAGCTCATTGTCCTCGACAATCAGGACTTTCTTCGTCACGCACCCTCACACACTTGTTCAAGCGTAAGCTAACCTATCCGAGTCCGGATACAAAATTGAGAAATCACGGAATTGACAGCGAAGAGGCGATGGGCATGGCGCTTTCTGCGCTGGGCTGGGTGCTGTCCGATTCCACGCGCGCCGAACGGTTGCTCGCGCTCAGCGGGCTGACGCCCGATGGGTTGCGGGGCGGGTTGGGCGATCCGGCATTGCTGGGTGCGGTGCTGACCTTCGTCGAAGCGCACGAGCCCGATCTGATCGCCTGCGCCGATGCGATCGGCGCCAGCCCGGAAAAGCTGGTCGCCGCGCGCCACATATTGTCACCGGAGGGGAATTGGGAATGAGCGGACGGCCGCTGCTGATCACCGATTGCGACGAGGTTCTGCTGCACATGGTGGGGCCGTTCAAGACGTGGCTCGAGAGCGATCACGCGATCGACTTCGATCTGGAAGGCGAGAATTTCGAAGGCGCGCTGGTCCGCCGGCACGATGCCAGCGTGGTCGAATCGGCCGAGATCTGGCCGCTGCTCGACGCCTTCTTCACCAACCAGATGCACAGCCAGACGCTGGTGCCCCACGCCGATCGCGCGCTCGCGACGATTGCGGAGGTCGCGGACATCGTCGTCCTCACCAACATCACCGAGCAGTTTCACGCCGGCCGGGTCGATCAACTCGCAGCACTCGACATCCGCCACCGGGTCCAGTGCAACCAGGGCGGCAAGGGCGAGCCGATCCGCCGGCTGGTCGAGGAGTTTCAGCCGTCGGTGACGGTGTTCGTCGACGACACGCCCTTCCATCATACATCGGTCGCCAAATATGCGCCCGACGTGTGGCGGCTCCACATGATCGCCGAGCCGCGCGTGGCCGCCCGTCGTGCCGCTGCGGCCGACGCGCATGCGCGGATCGACGACTGGACCGACGCGCTGCCGTGGATCCTCGGCCGATTCGGCGAGGGTGCCAAAGCGGCGGCTTGACGACGCACGGAGCGGTGGCGACAAGGCGCGCATGACCATCGAAGCCCGCCTTTCCGAACTGGGGATCGCCATCCCCGCCCCCGCCGCCCCCGTCGCCGCTTATGTGCCGACGGTCGAAGTGAACGGGTTGCTCCACATCTCCGGTCAGCTGCCCTTCCGTGAGGATGGCAGTTTCCAGAAGGGCCATCTGGGCAAGGATGTCAGCCTGGAGGAAGGCCAGGAGGCGGCGAAGCGTTGCGCGATCATGCTGATCGCCCAGATCAAGGCGGCGTTGGGCGGCGATCTGGAACGGGTCGAGCGGATCGTGAAGCTTGGCGCCTTCATCTCCTCGACTTCGGATTTCACCGATCAGCCCAAGGTCGCCAATGGCGCATCCGAACTGATGCTCGCGGTGTTCGGCGATGCCGGGCGCCATGCGCGCAGCGCGGTCGGCGTGCCGGTGCTGCCGCTGGGTGCGGCGGTCGAGATCGACGCGATTGTCGCTGTTCGGCCTGCTTGATCGGATCCGCTATTCGCGGTCCGAGGCGCGCCGGATCGGCTGGCTCGCCAAGGTGCCCTATGCCCATCGCGGCCTCCACGGCACCCAGAATGTCGAAAATAGCCGCGCGGCCGTCCGCGCCGCGGTCGAGGCGGGCTATGGGGTCGAAGTCGACGCCCGGCTCAGCCTCGATGGCATGGCCTATGTCTTCCACGATTCGACGCTCGATCGGCTGACCGATCGCAGTGGGGAGCTTCGCCGGATGGCGGGGCATGATCTGTCGCAGACGAAGCTGAAAGGCAGCGACGAGACGATCCCGCGCCTGTCCGAAATTCTCGAAATCGTTGCCGGGCGCGTGCCGATCCTGATCGAGATCAAGGCCGAAGGGCCGGTCGCGCAGACCTGCGTCGCGGTGCGCCATGCGCTCGCCGGCTATCGCGGCAATGCGGCGGTGATGAGCTTTTCGGGCGATGTGGTGCACTGGTTCGCCGAACATGGCGAACATATCACCCGCGGGCTGGTCCTGTCGTCGAAGGAGAAGGATCAGCGTCGCGACGGCCATTTTCGGACGCGCGCCGAATTCGTGGCGGTCGACATTCGCGATCTGCCCAGCGGTTTCACCCGGCGGCTGCGGTCGCGCCGTATCCCGGTGCTGACGTGGACGGTGCGCGACGCGGCCGCGCAGGCGATCGCCAAGGACGCGGCCGACCAGATCATCTTCGAGGCGCCGGGATGGTAAGCGATGCCGTTGCCCGCATGGGCGAGGGGGTCGTAAACTTCGACGCGGCCGAATGGGATGCGTGCGCGGGGGTCGACAATCCCTTCGTCAGCCACGCTTTCCTGTCGGCGCTGGAGGAATCGGGCAGCGCGGTCGCGCGCACCGGCTGGCAGCCGATCCCGATCGTGGTCGACGATGCAGACGGCCGCCCCGCCGCGATCCTGCCGGCCTATGCCAAGAGCCACAGCCAGGGCGAATATGTGTTCGATCATGGCTGGGCCGATGCGTGGGAGCGGGCGGGCGGGCGCTATTATCCCAAGCTGCAGATCGCGGTGCCGTTCAGCCCGGTGCCGGGGCCGCGCCTGTTGTTGCGCGATCCCGATTGCGCGCCTTTGCTGATCGCGGCAGCGGAGGAGGTGGTGCGGCGGCACGATCTGTCGTCTGCGCACGCGACCTTCGTGGAGGAGAGCCAGATCCCGCTGTTCGAGGCGGCGGGCTGGCTGATCCGCACCGATCGCCAGTTCCACTGGGCCAATCGCGATTATGACTGCTTCGACGATTTTCTGGGCGCGCTGGCATCGCGCAAGCGCAAGGCGATCCGCAAGGAACGCGCGGCGGCGGTCGAGGGGCTGGAGATCGTGCGGCTGACCGACGATGCGCTGCGCGAGGAGCATTGGGACGCCTTCTGGCATTTCTATCAGGATACGGGCGCGCGCAAATGGGGGCGGCCCTATCTCACGCGCACCTTCTTCACCTTGCTGGGCGAACGGATGGCCGACCGGATCATCTTGGTGCTGGCGCTGCGCGACGGCGTGCCGATCGCGGGGGCGCTCAACCTGATCGGCGGCGACACGCTTTACGGACGTTATTGGGGATGCACGGAGGAGGTGCCCTTCCTCCATTTCGAGCTGTGCTATTATCAGGCGATCGACATCGCGATCGAACGCGGATTGGCCCGCGTCGAGGCGGGGGCGCAGGGCGAGCACAAGCTTGCGCGGGGGTACGAGCCGACACCGACCTGGTCGGCGCACTATATTCCCGATCCGAATTTTCGGCGGGCGGTGGCGGATTACCTCGACCACGAACGCCGCGCGATCGCGAACAATATCGAAGATCTGAACGACTATACGCCGTTCCGCAAAAGCTAGAGCCGATCGCCGGAGCCGCAGGCTCCGCAAGGCCGAACGGCCGCCCGAGCTTATGCGAGGAAGCCAAGGGCAGCGGATGCTGCCCGCCCGGCGTCTGAGGGCTAAAACAAATTACGCCGCGAGGCGCTGACCCATGCCGAGAAAAGCGCGCGCCTGGCGCTGGGCTTCGATGATCTCGCGGGCCGACATGTCTTCCGAAATCTCGGTGCGATATTCGGCGGCAAGCATATTGCCCTTCACGGCGGCGATGTTGAACCACTTGTGCGCTTCGATCAGGTCGAGATCGCAACCGTCGGTTCCGGCCGAATAGGACACGCCCAGTTCGAAACAGGCATCGCCATCACCGCGCATCGCATCGCGCATACGGCTTTCGGTCAGGAAGATCTGCGTCTTGATGCTGTGGCCCATGATCATCACTCCTCAAGTTGGGAGCGACGATCCTCGTCAAAACCTCTTCCGTCGGTCCCTGCGAGGGTTAACGGCCTGTGCACCTTAACGTTTAGTAACCGCGTCCAAGTCCTCATTCCAAAGTCTATTCGAGGAGCGTCGATTTTACATCGATTTGACATTCCCGACCGCAAGATTGTCGATCAGGCGGGTTCTTCCCAACTTGGCGGCGGCGATCAGGCGGGCCGGCGACTCGATCGATTCGGTCGGCTCGAGGCTGTCGGCATCGACCAGGGCGACATAATCGATCGGCGTGAAGCCCGCCTCGGTCAGCCGGGCCTTGGCGGCGTCGATCGTCGCGGCGACCGGCGCGCCGCGCTCGATCGAGGCGGCGGCGTCCCCCAGTGCGCGTGGCAAGGCACGCGCGGCGATCCGCTCCTCGGGTGAGAGGTATGCGTTGCGTGAGGAGAGGGCGAGGCCGTCATCGTCGCGCTGGGTCGGCACGCCGACGATTTCGATCCCGACATCGAGATCGCGAACCATCCGCCGGATGACGGCGAGCTGCTGAAAATCCTTCTCGCCGAAAAACGCCATGTCGGGCCGCGTCTGGAGCAACAGCTTGGCGACGACGGTGGCGACGCCGGCGAAATGGCCGGGCCGCGCCTCGCCCTCCCAGCGCGCCGTCACGCCGCTCACCTCGATCGAGCTGGCGAAGCCCGCCGGATACATTTCCGCGACATCGGGCGCCCACAGGACCGCGGCGCCCGCCGCCTCCAGCATCGCGGCGTCGGCGGCCTCGCGGCGCGGATAGGCGTCCAGATCCTCGGTCGGCGCGAACTGGGTCGGATTGACGAAGATCGATACGACCACCTGGCATCCGCGCGCGCGCGCCGCATCGACCAAAGCGATATGGCCGGCATGCAGCGCGCCCATCGTGGGGACGAGGGCAACCGGCGCACCAGTGTTCACCAGCGCACGCACGGCGGCGCGCAAATCGGCTAGATGACGAATGATTTGCACGGCTGCACGGCCTCGGATAATCGCGGTTCCGGGCTTCTTTGGTTGACCGGGGGGCATGAATCAAGCCCGGCCCACAACAGGCAGAAACAGGAAAAATCGCCTTGGGCAACGGCCATCTAATTGTTTTCGCAAATGAAAAGGGCGGATCGGGGAAATCGACCACCTCGGTTCACGTCGCCGTCGCGCTCAGCGTCGCGGGCAAGCGTGTCGCCGCGGTCGATATGGATACACGCCAGCGCACGCTGGGCCGCTACCTCGAAAACCGCGCGGCGACCGTCCGCCGGACCGGACAGACGCTGCCCGTGCCCCATTTCGAAACCTTCGATCCCGCAATCGATGCCGATGCAGGGGCGCAGATCGACCGGCTGCTGAGCGAATATGAGATCGTCGTGGTCGATACGCCGGGCCGCGACGATATCTATGCACGCGCCGCGATCGAACGCGCGGACACGCTCGTCACGCCGATCAACGACAGCTTCATCGATCTCGACCTGATCGGGCAGGTCGATCCCGAAACCTTCAAGATCAAGAAGCCCAGCTTCTATGCCGAAGTGGTGTGGGATGCGCGCAAGGCCCGCGCCCGCGCCGATGGCGGCACGGTCGACTGGGTCGTCCTGCGCAACCGGCTCCAGCATCTGGAGGCGCGCAACATGCGCCGCGTGGCCGAGGCGATGGGCGATCTGGCCAAGCGCGTCGGCTTCCGCGTGATTCCCGGCCTGTCCGAACGCGTCATCTATCGCGAACTCTTCCCCAAGGGACTGACCCTGCTCGACATGGGCGCGCTGGGCGCCGAGGCGGGGCTTGCCCATATCGCCGCGCGGCAGGAACTGCGCGAGATGATCGCGGGCCTCGCGCTGTCGCAATGGCCCCAGCATCAGGCGGCTGCGCGGTGATCCTCGCGCTGCTGGCGGCACTGGGCGTCGGCTGGTGGATGTGGAAGAAGGGCGAACTGGGCCGGTTCGACATCAATGATCTCGCGATTGCGGGCTTCGCGATCGTCGGCCTGATCCTGACGGTGAAGGGCAATGAGGTTGCCGGCCCGACGATGCTGATCGGCGCCGCCATCTGGTTCGCGCGGACCTATGCGCCCGGCGGATCGAAACGCCCGCACCCGATGGGCCGCGATGAGGCGCTGCGCATCCTCGAACTCGGCCCGAATCCCGATGCCGCGGCGATCCGCGATGCGCATCGGCGGCTCGTGGCGCGGGTCCATCCCGATCGCGGCGGTTCGGCCGAGCTTGCGGCGCAGGTCAATCGGGCGCGCGATATACTCCTTTCGCGCGCGAACTGACCTGCCGCAGTTGACGACGTAACAAAGCCGCACCAATCCTTTGTGCGTTGCTTCAGTATTGGAGGTTTTCTTGACCCATCGTTTCGATCCGACGTCTTTGCGCGAATATGACATCCGCGGCATCGTCGGTAAGACGCTCGGGCCGGCGGACGCTTATGCGATCGGCCGTGGCTTCGGCACCCATATCCGCCGCGCGGGCGGCACGCGGGTCGCGGTGGGCTGGGACGGGCGCGTTTCTTCGGAATCGCTGCGCGACGAGCTGATCCGCGGCTTCGTTGAAACCGGCGTCGATGTCGTGCGCATTGGTCTCGGGCCAACGCCGATGCTCTACTTCGCCGAAGCGACGCTGGAGGTCGATGCCGGCGTGATGATCACGGGCAGCCACAATCCGGCCGAATATAACGGCTTCAAGATGGTGCTCCAGCACAAGCCCTTCTTCGGGGAACAGATCCAGGCGATCGGCAAGCTGGCGGCCGAGGGCGATTGGGAATCGGGTGAAGGCACCGTCAGCGACGCCTTCGTCGAGGATCTCTACGTCGATCGCATGGTCGAGGATTTCGGCGGCACGCTGGCGCACAAGATCGGCTGGGATAATGGCAACGGATCGGGCGGCCGCATCCTCGAAAAGCTGGTCAAGCGTCTGCCGGGTGAGCATCACCTGCTCTACCCCGAAATCGACGGCACCTTCCCGAACCACCACCCCGATCCCACGGTCGAGGATAACCTCGTCGATCTGAAGAAGCTGGTCGCCGACAAGGGGCTCGATTTCGGCATCGCCTTTGATGGTGATGCCGATCGTATCGGCGCGATCGACGGGCAGGGGCGCGTCGTTTGGGGCGACCAGATTTTGTCGATCCTCGCCGCGCCTGTCCTGAAGGAGAAGCCCGGCGCGACGATCATCGCCGACGTGAAGGCCAGCCAGGCGCTCTACGATCGGATCGCCGAACTGGGCGGCACGCCGGTGATGTGGAAGACCGGCCACAGCCTGATCAAGGTCAAGATGGCGGAGACGGACAGCCCGCTGGCGGGCGAAATGTCGGGCCACATCTTCTTCGCGTGGCGCTGGTATGGCTGCGACGACGCGCTTTATGCCGCCGTGCGCCTGATCGAGGCGATCGATGGCCTCGGCGGTTCGCTCACCGATCTCAAGTCTGCGATGCCCGAACTGGTCAACACCCCCGAAATGCGCTTCCAAGTCGATGAAAGCCGCAAGTTCGCAGTCGTCACCGAAGTTCTCGACCGGCTCGAAGCCGACGGCGCCGAGGTCAACCGCACCGATGGCGCGCGCGTGAACACCCCCGATGGCTGGTGGCTGCTCCGCGCGTCGAACACACAGGACGTCCTCGTCGCCCGCGCCGAGGCGAAGGACCAGGCGGGTCTTGATCGCCTGCTCGCGCAGATCGACGACCAGCTCGCCAAATCCGGCCTCGTCCGCGGCCCGCAGGCGGCGCACTGAGGCAGTTGACCTAACGCTACTGTCATCCCCGCGAAGGCGGGGACCCATCCAGACTCTCCGCGAGAGATGACACTGGATAGGCCCCCGCCTTTGCGGGGGTGACGGTTAGGGTAGGGCGTGCCTATCTTCCTGGAGATGCCTGCCCTTCCCCCCGCCCTTACCGATTGGTTCGCCGCCAAGGGCTGGGAGGTGCGGCGGCATCAGCGCGAGATGCTGGATGCTGCGCGTGACGGGCGCGATGCGTTGCTCGTCGCGCCGACGGGATCGGGCAAGACGCTGGCGGGGTTCCTGCCGACACTCGTCGACCTGATCGAGAACCCCCAAGACGGGTTGCACACGCTCTATGTCTCGCCACTCAAGGCGCTGGCGGTCGACATTCAGCGTAATCTGACCGGGCCGATCGAGGCGATGGGGCTCGATATCAGGGTCGAGACGCGCACCGGCGATACGCCCGCCGATCGCAAGGCGCGGCAGCGGGTGAAGCCGCCGCAGATATTGCTGACCACGCCCGAATCGCTGAGCCTTCTGCTCTCCTATCCCGAAAGCGCGACCCTGTTCGCGACGCTCAAGACCGTGGTGATCGACGAGGTTCACGCCTTCGCGACCACCAAGCGGGGCGATCTGCTCGCGCTCTCGCTCGCGCGGGTCGCCAGCCTTGCGCCCGACATGCGGCGCGTGGCTTTGTCGGCGACGATCGCCGATCCGGATGCCTATCGCGGCTGGCTGTCGGGCGACGGCGATTATGGGGCGGTCGCTCTGGTGAAGGGCGATGTCGGCGCGCGGCCGCAGATCGACATTCTCATCCCCGAAGATCGCATCCCCTGGGCCGGCCATTCGGGCCGCTATGCCGCGCAGCAGGTGATGGCGGAGATCGAGACGCACCGCACCACGATCATCTTCTGCAACACACGCAGCCTGGCCGAACTGATCTTCCAGGATCTGTGGAAGGCCAATGTGATGGGCCTGCCGATCGGCATCCACCACGGTTCGCTGTCGAAGGAGGCGCGGGCGAAGGTGGAGGGCGCGATGGCCGAGGGGCGGCTGCGGGCTTTGGTCGCGACCGCCAGCCTCGATCTGGGCGTCGACTGGGGCGATGTCGATCTGGTGATCCAGATGGGCGCGCCGAAGGGAGCGTCGCGGCTGCTCCAGCGGATCGGGCGCGCCAATCATCGGCTCGACGAGCCGAGCATGGCCGTGCTCGTCCCCGGCAATCGCTTCGAATATCTGGAAGGACGCGCGGCGCTCGATGCGATCGAGGCGGGGGAGCTGGACAATGATCCCTTCCGCCCTGGATCGATCGACGTGCTGGCCCAGCATGTCATGGCGCTCGCCTGCGCGGGGCCGTTTTTCGCCGCGGATATGCTGGCGGAGATCAACCGCGCCGCGCCTTATGCGACCTTCTCGGCCGAACAGTTCGATCGCGTGCTGAGCTATATCGCGAACGGTGGCTATGCCCTGCGCGCTTATGATCGGTTCAAGCGGCTGACGCGTGATCCCGACGGACGCTGGCGGATCAGCCACCCGCAATTTATCGCGCAGCACCGGCTCAATGCCGGGATCATCGTCGAGGCGCCGATGCTCGACGTGCGCTTCAAGAACGGGCGCAAGCTGGGCAAGGTCGAGGAGGGGTTCGCCGCGACGCTCAGCCCCGGCGACGCCTTCTTCTTCATGGGGCTGGCGCTGGAGGTCGAGAAGGTCGACGTGACCGATCTGGTCGTCCGCGCGACCGCCAAGCCCGCGCGCATCCCCACCTATGGCGGCGCGCGCATGCCGATTTCGACCCACCTTGCCGATCGCGTCCGCCATTATCTGCATGAGCCGGAGCAATGGCCACGTTTCCCGGAGGATGTGCGCGAATGGCTGGAGATGCAGGCGCGCCGATCGCGCCTGCCCGCGCCCGACGAGCTGCTGGTCGAAACCTTTCCGCATCAGGGGCGGCATTATTGGGTGATCTACAGCTTCGAAGGGTGGAATGCGCACCAGTCGCTCGGCATGTTGCTCACCCGGCGGATGGAGAGCGCGGGGCTGCTCCCCTTGGGTTTCGTCGCGTCCGACTACGCCCTCGCCTGCTATTCATTGAAGCCGGTCGAGGATCCGCGCGCCTTGTTCAATGCCGAGATTCTCGAGGACGAGTTCGTTGCCTGGGTCGAAGGATCGGCCCTGCTCAAGCGCGCTTTCCGCGAGGTGGCGGTGATCGGCGGGCTCGTCGAACGGCAGCATCCGGGTAAGAAGAAATCGGGGCGGCAGGTCACCTTCTCGACCGACCTGATCTACGATGTGCTGCGCCGTTATGAGCCCGATCATCTGCTGCTCGACGCCGCCTGGGCCGATGCGCGCGCGAAGATGACCGACGTGGGCCGGCTGGGCGCGTTGATCGAGCGTGCGGGCGCATCGATGATTCACGTGAAACTCGATCGTGTCTCCCCGCTCGCGGTGCCCGTGCTGGTGCTGATCGGTCGCGAGACGGTGGCGACCGGGCTCGCCGACGATGCGCTGCTGATCGAGGCCGAAGCGCTTGCGGCGGAGGCGATGCGCGAAAGCTGAATCATCCGTTCGTGTCGAGCGAAGTCGAGACACGTTGGCTGGGCGCGTGGGACCGTGTCTCGACTACGCTCGACACGAACGGTAGTTTTTTGGACTTAGCCGCGCATCGCGGCGAGGGCGGAGACGACCTCGGCCTGTCGCGTGACGCCCATCTTGGCCATCAGGCTTTTCAGGTGCGATCGGGTGGTCGAGATCATCGTGCCCGCCAGATCGGCGTGATCCTGCAGCGAAAGCCCGCCGAGCAGGCTGGCGCACAGCCGTTCCTCGGCCGCGGTCAGCCCGAAATGGGTCGCGGCGTCGCGCACGCGCCGCGCGGCCTCGGCGGCGGTATCGCGCACGCGGATCATCGCCAGCGGGCGGCGGCTGGGCGGATCGCGGACCGGATCGACTTCGATCGCCCAGCGGCCGACGCGCAGCAGGCTGCTCTGCCCGGCCCCGCCCTGCGTCGCGCTGCGGATCGCTGCGCCCAGGCCGTGGCCGGCGTCGATGCGCTGTTGTCCGCCGCTTTCGGTCATCCGCACCGGCGCGTCCCTCGGTGGCGCGCGGTTGAGCCAGACCACGCCGAAGCCGCGATCGGCAAGGATCGTCAGCGGTGCGCTTTCCTGCGCCAGTTCGAGGCGGGCGATATGATCGGCCTGCTGCTGCAGCCGCGCATTGGTCAGGAAGGCGCGGCGCAGCGAGGGGAGCAGCGAGTCGAGCTGCGCCTCGGCATCCTCCTCGAACGGGCCGACGCTTTGCGCGCGCTGGAAGGACAAGGCATAAGCCTGCCCCTCCAGAAAGAAATGCGCGCCCATGCAATGCACATAGTCGGCGCGCTGGCGCATATAATCGGTGTAGAATTCGCCGTTCAGGAAGCTCTTGATCGGAATGTGCGCGTCCAGGCTGTGCGCCTTGCCGGGCGACAAGGTCATGCCTTTGCCCAGCCACGGATCGATCGCGTAGAAGCGCTCGGTATAAAGCTGCTCGCTGCCCATGTCGAAACCGTAGGCGGTCATCACCTCGCCGTAGGACGGGTTCACGCGCTGGATCCAGCAGCCCTGCGTGTTCAGCACCGCCGACAGTTGCGGGCCAAGCTCCGCCATCGCCTCGGCATGCAGCCCGGCGTCGAAAATCGCGTCGTCAATCGCAGACGAAAGCATACCCCAATTCCCCGGGCGCAATCGTTGCCGATCTGGTCGCTTTCGTCCAACGAAAACTTGTAAACTCGCTGAAAACTAACGCAGATCAGTTTTTGTAGAGCGCATCGAGCCGTTCACCGTAAACCTGACGTATCGCATGACGACGCGCCTTGAGCGAGGGCGTCATCTGCTCATTTTCGATCGAGAAGGGTTCGTCGGCGATCAGGATGCGGCGCACCTTTTCGATCACCGAAAGCCCGCCATTGACCTTGTCGACCGAGGCCATCAGCGCGCGGTGGAAGGCGGGATCGGCCTTCAGCGTGTCGAGATCCTTCGGCTTCTCGTTTTCCGCCGCCCATTCGGCCATCCATTCGGGATCGGGCACGATCAGGCCGACGATATAGGGCCGCCGATCGCCCGAAACGACCGCCTGCGCGATTTCGGGCTGCAGCGTCAGCATCCCCTCGATCCGCTGCGGGGCGACATTGTCGCCCTTGTCGTTGATGATGATGTCCTTCTTGCGATCGGTGATGACGAGGCGTCCGGCCGCGTCGAGATGCCCGATATCGCCGGTGTAGAGCCAGCCATCCTTCAGCACGCGCGCCGTTTCGGCCTCGTTGCGCCAATATCCGGCCATGACGAGTTCGCCCTGTACCAATATCTCGCCATCCTCGGCGATCTTCACGGTGACGTGCTTCATCGGCGGGCCGACCGTGGACGAATCGATCCCGGCCGCCGGACGGTTGCACGAGATGACCGGCCCCGCCTCGGTCTGGCCATAGCCCTGCAGGACGGTGACGCCGAGGGCGGCGAAGAAATTGCCGACTTCGGGGTTGAGCGGCGCGCCGCCCGAAACCAGCGCCTTCACCCGCCCGCCGAACCGCTTCGACACTTTGGGCTTGAGCAGCAGGTCGATCGCGAGCTTTGCGGGGCGATCGGCGAGGCGAACGGGGCCGGTGCCCAGCGCGATCGCCTTGTTGAGCAGTTTGAGGCCCAGCCCGCCTTGCTTCTCCACCGCCTTGATCAGCCGCGCGCGGATCAGTTCGAACAGGCGGGGGACGACGACCATGATCGTCGGGCGCACCTCCTCGATATTGGCGGTCAGCTTCTCTAGGCCTTCGGCATAATAGATCTGCCCGCCCAGCCCGATCGGCAGGAATTGCCCGCCCGAATGCTCATAAGCGTGGCTCAGCGGCAGGAAGCTCAGGAACACCTCCTCGCTCGTGCCGAAATCGGCCGCGATGATGTCGATGCAGCCTTCGACGTTGAGCAGGATCGCGCCATGATGCTGGCGCACGCCGCGCGGGGCGCCGCCGGTGCCGCTGGTGTAGATCAGGCAGGCGAGGTCGGATCGCTTGAACGCCGCCGCCGCCGATCGCGCCTCACCGACATCGGCCGGGCCGGAGCACATCGCGTCGAAACCGACGCAGCGCACGCTGCTCTGCCCCAGCGGCTCCATCGGGATCACCAGTTCGCACGCGGTCGATCGCACCACGGCGGGCAGGAGGGTCTGCGCGAGCTTCGCATTGGAGACGATCGCCGCGCGCGCGCCGCTATTTTCAAGGATGTGCGCGTGATCGCGCTCGGTATTGGTGGTGTAGGTCGGCACGGTCACGCAGCCCGCCGCCATGATGCCGAGATCGGCGATGCACCAGTCGGGCCGGTTCTCGCTGACCAGCACCACGCGATCGCCGGGGTTCAGCCCTTCGGCACGCAGCGCCTTGGCGAAGGCGGCGACGCGGCGTGCAGCCTCGTTCCAGCTGATCGGGGTCCAGGCGCCATCCTGCTTGGACCAGAGGAAGGGGGCGTCGCCCTTCTCCGCCGCGCGCGTGAAGAACATCGCGACGAGGCTATCGAAGCGTTCAAATCCGGGCATGGTCTCTCCTCGTCGCCGTTCTTCAAATGACGGCGATCTATTCTGGTTCCTAGCTTATTCGGACGGGCGGTTCACCTGGTCGCCGATCGGCTTCGGTTTTACTGCCTTGCCGTCGAGCCCCATCGACACGCCTTCGCTGCGCGGATCGGCCGCACCGCGCGACGTGCCGCCGACGAACTCGATCGCATTGGCCTTCAGCCCCAGCGGCGCGACGACCACCTTTTCGCCCAGCGCCTGCAGCGCGGGCACCATCGCCTCGCGCTCCGTACCCTTTTCGGCGACGGCGTTGAGCGTGGGGGCGTAGAGCAGGCCCATCGAGATCGCGTCCTGCGCGCTCAGTTTCCAGTCGACGACGCCGATGATCGCCTTGGCGACCTGCGCGATGATGGTGGAGCCGCCCGCCGCGCCGATCGACAAGCGCACCTTGCCTTGCGGGTCATAGACGATCGTCGGCGACATTGAGCTGCGCGGGCGCTTCCCGCCCTCGACCCGGTTGGCGGCGCGATAGCCGTCTTTGACCGGGAAGAAATCGAAATCGGTCAGTTCGTTGTTCAGGAAGATGCCGTTGGTGGTCAGCCCCGATCCGAACACGCTTTCGATCGTGACCGTTGCCTGCGCCACGTTGCCGGCGGCGTCGACGACGGTCAGCGAACTGGTGCCATGTTCGGGCTGCAGATCGGCGCGGACGCGCTTGGGGGCGCCGGCGGGCATGCCCGGCTCGACGCTCGCCATCGTGCTGGTTTCGGAAATCAGCGCCGAACGCTTGGCGATATAATCCTTCGCCAGCAGCCCCGCGATCGGCACTTGCACATATTGCGGATCGCCGAGCCAGGTGTCGCGATCGGCATAAGCGAGGCGCGAGCTTTCGGCGAACAGATGCCACGCGACGGGTGAATCCTTGCCCAGCTTCGCCATGTCGAAGCGTTCGAGCTGCTTGAGGATTTCGAGCACGATCACCCCGCCCGATGCCGGCGCGCCCATCCCGCAAATCTTGTAGCCGCGATAGGTGCCGCACACCGGCTGGCCTTCGCGCGCGCTGTAGGTGGTGAGGTCGCCCGCCGTCATCTTCGATGGGTGACGCGCCGATCCGTTGACCGTGGCGACGATGTTCTGCGCGACGGGGCCGGTGTAGAAATAGCCCGGCCCGACCGTCGAAATCTTCGTATAGAGATCGGCGATCTCGGGGTTCTTCAGCACCGTGCCGACCGGCTTGGCTGTCCCGTCCGGATTCTTCAGATAATCGGTCGCCCAGGGGGTGAAGAAGCTGGCGGGCATGCGCGACACGAAATTGTAGAAACGTGGGCTTATCGCCCAGCCGTCGCGCGCATAGGTGATCGCCGGCTGGAAGAGGTCCGCCCACTTGAGCTTGCCATGTTCGCGATGCGCGGCCTCCATCAGGCGCAGTTCGCCCGGCACGCCGACACTGTGCCCGCTGTTGATCGCGTCGCGGAAGGGAAGCGGCTTGCCGTCGGCGCCGAGGAACCAGTTGCCGTCGGCCGCCGCAGGCGCGGCCTCGCGCGCATTGTAGGTCGAGACCTTCTTCGTCTTCGCATCATAATAGACCAGGAAGCCGCCGCCGCCGATGCCCGAATGGCCGGGCTCGACCACGCCCAGCGCGGCCATCACCGCCACCGCCGCATCGGCCGCCGTGCCGCCCTGCTTCAAAATCTCGATGCCCGCCGCAGCGGCGCGCGGATCGGCCGCCGACACCATCGGTTCGGCCGCGAGTGCGGGCACGGATGCGGAGATCAGGAGGGCGGCGGCAAGGAGCTTTCTCATGGAGAAAGACCCTAGCCCGCTTTGCCGCGCGGGCAAGCCTCAGGCGGTGCCGATCGCCTCGGAAATGCTCGAAAAACCGTCGCGCGCCATCAGTGCGGGCAAGGCGCGCTTGATCCGCATCGCCAGATCCGGCCCTTCATAGACGAGTGCCGAATAAATCTGGACCAGGCTCGCCCCCGCACGGATGCGCGCCCAGGCGTCGTCGGCGGTCTCGATCCCCCCCGCCGCGATCAGCGGAACGGTGCCGCCGGTCGCGCGGCGGAAGTCGCGCAGTCGTTCGAGCGCCAGTTCCTTCAGCGGCGCGCCCGAAAGCCCGCCCGTCTCGCCCGCATGCCGCGATCTCAGCGCCGGCCGGCCGATCGTAGTGTTCGATACGATCAGCCCGTCGAGCGGCCGATCGGCGAGCGCGGCGGCGATGTCGTCGATATCGGCGGGCTCCAGATCGGGCGCGACCTTGAGGAAGATCGGCGGCCCGTTCTCGCCCCGCGCCTCGCGCACCGCCGCGAGCAGTTCGTCCAGCGCGGCGCGATCCTGCAACGCGCGCAGGCCCGGCGTGTTGGGGGAGGAGATGTTGACCGTCAGATAGGTCGCGACGCCCGACATCACCCGCACGCCATTGGCATAATCGGCGATGCGATCGGTCGCGTCCTTGTTGGCGCCGATATTGACGCCGACGATGCCCGGCCGATCGCGCCGGCGCAGCAGCCGTTCATAGGCCGCCGCCTGCCCGCCATTGTTGAACCCCATCCGGTTGATGACGGCGCGGTCCTCGGCGAGTCGGAACAGGCGCGGGCGCGGATTGCCGGCCTGCGCGAAGGGGGTCAGCGTGCCCACCTCGACGAAATCGAAGCCGCGGCCCAGCATCGCATCGGGCACCTGCGCGTCCTTGTCGAACCCGGCGGCGAGGCCGATCGGCCCCGGAAAGGCGATCCCCGCCACCGACACGGCCAGCCGCGGATCGGGCGCGGGCGCGGTTCCGTTCGGCATCACACGCAGCCCGTAAATGGCCATGCAATGCGCGCGTTCGCCATCGATCTGGAACAGGAAAGGGCGGATCAGCGCATAGGTCGACATGCCAGCCGCTTAGCGGCAATTCCCGCCCGAAGGAAAGTCTCACCAAAACGGAGATGCCTCTCCCCCAAATCGGGGATGCGCGCGCACTCGATCGCGAGCAAATGAGAACCAGAAGCAGATCGTCGAATCCGTGCAATTTTTCGACGAGAAGCTTGCATAGTTAAGCGAGGCGACCCGAGGGGCGCGGCCTGTGGACGGCAGCACCCTCAACAACTGGATCCGACACGTTCGCGTGTCGGATCCAATTTTGATATGGGAATCACGGTCGCTTCGTTTGGGGGGACTGTTGATATGCCAATGATGGCGATGTTCAGGCGATTGGAGCGCGCTTCGCCCATCGGTCTGCGTCATGTCGCGCCCTCGCCCGCGCTGCGACCCTATGTGTCCAGTTTCTCGCTGTTCCACGCCGATCTGGCGGAGATCGAGGAGCCGTTGCGCGCCGATCTGCCCCAGTTGCGCTTCGTTCTGGCGGGGCAGAGCGAGGTGTCGCTGGCCGGTCGACCCGCCGAACCCCTGCTGCCGATCAGCCTGGTCGGCCCGATGATGGCCGCGGCGCGATTCCGCGCGAAGGGGCCGGTGCTGATGTTCTCGGCGACTCTGCTGCCCGCGGGCTGGGCCGCGCTCGTGCGCGAGGATGCTATGCTCTATCGCGACCGGCAGATCGATGCGACGCACATCTTCCCGTCTGCCGGCGACGTGCTCGACACGATGATGAAGCTGCCGATGGTGTCGGCGATGACCGAGGCGCTCGATCGGCTGTTGATCGGATCGCTGCCGGGGCCGCGCACGCGCACCGATCTGTCGAGCCGCTTCACTGCGATCACCGACAAATGGCTGCTGGGCGCCCCATCGCCCGAGGTTGGCGATTTGCTCGGCCAGCTCGAATTGTCGGCGCGGCAGGTCGAACGGCTGGCGGGCCGGCTCTATGGCGCGCCGCCCAAGCTGCTCGCCCGCAAATATCGCGCGCTGCGCTCGGCCTCGCTGCTGCGCCACGATCCCGCGCAGTGGCAGGCGACCGCGGCGGAGGCCTTTTACGATCAGTCGCACATGATCCGTGAAGTGCGCCATTTCACCGGCCTCACCCCGCGCCGGCTGCAGATCGACCCGCCGATCATGATGCGTTTGAGCCTCGATCGACGGAATCTCGACATACTTCCCCCGCTCGCCGCGCTCACCTAAGGGGTTGACGAGCGAGGGCGAAGCGCCCACCTGCCCAATCGGATCGAATCAGTCCGATTGAAAGGTTTTTGCGCGAGATGCGCCTGTCGAGCTTAGCCGATTATGCCGTCGTGATGTTGTCGGCCGCCGCCCGCCACGGGATTGGTGGCCGCCTGACCGCGACGAATCTGTCCGAAGAAACCGGCGTTCCGCTGCCCACCGCGCAGAAATTGATGGGGCGGCTGGCGGCGGCGGGGCTGCTCGTCTCGGCGCGCGGCACCGGCGGCGGCTTCGCGCTGGCGCGCGATCCGGCGGCGATCAGCCTGGCCGATATCGTCGAGGCGGTTGAAGGGCCGATCGCGATGACGGCGTGCGTCGACGATCATCGCCACGATTGCGGGCTGGAAAGCGCGTGCCGGGTCAAGCCGCACTGGGGCGTCGTCAACGACACGATCCGCGGCGCGCTGGGCGGGGTCAGCCTCGAAACGCTGTCCGGGGTGCAGCCGGTGGAGGCGTCGGCATGAGCGACGTCCGTAACGCCGAAGCGCAGGCCGCCGCTGATCGCGCGTCGACCTACGAATGGGGCTTCACCAGCGATATCGAGCAGGATTTCGCGCCGAAGGGCCTGTCCGAAGACACCGTCCGTTTCATCTCCGCCAAGAAGAACGAACCGGAATGGATGTTGGAGTGGCGGCTCAAGGCCTATCGCCACTGGCTGACGATGACGCCGCCCGACTGGGCGAAGCTGAACGTGCCGCCGATCGATTATCAGGACGCCTATTATTACGCCGAACCGCGTAAGAAGGAGGGGCCGGCGAGCCTCGACGAGGTCGATCCCGAAATCCTGAAGGTGTACGAAAAGCTCGGCATCCCGATTGAGGAGCAGAAGGTGCTCGCGGGCGTCGAGGGCAGCCGCAAGGTCGCGGTCGATGCGGTGTTCGACAGTGTGTCGGTCGCCACCACCTTCCGCGCGGAGCTGGAAAAGGCCGGAGTCATCTTCCGTTCGATTTCGGAAGCGATCCGCGAATATCCGGATCTGGTGAAGCGCTGGCTGGGCAAGGTCGTGCCGATGCACGACAACTATTTCGCCACGCTCAACTGCGCGGTCTTTTCGGACGGCACCTTCGTGTACATTCCGGAGGGTGTTCGCTGCCCGATGGAGCTGTCGACCTATTTCCGCATCAACGCGGAAAATACCGGCCAGTTCGAACGCACGTTGATCGTCGCCGACAAGGGTTCGCACGTCAGCTATCTTGAAGGCTGCACCGCGCCGATGCGTGACGAGAACCAGCTGCACGCCGCGGTGGTCGAACTGGTCGCGCTGGACGATGCCGAGATCAAATATTCGACCGTCCAGAACTGGTATCCGGGCGACGCCGAAGGGCGCGGCGGCATCTACAATTTCGTCACCAAGCGTGCGCTGTGCCAGGGCAGGAACAGCAAGGTGTCGTGGACGCAGGTCGAAACCGGATCGGCGATCACCTGGAAATATCCCAGCTGCGTGCTGGCGGGCGAGAACAGCGTCGGCGAATTTTATTCGGTCGCGGTGACCAACAATCGTCAGCAGGCCGATACCGGCACCAAGATGATCCACCTCGGCAAGAATACGAAGTCGACTATCGTGTCGAAGGGCATTTCGGCCGGGCGCAGCGACAACACCTATCGCGGGCTGGTGCGTGTCGCCCCGACCGCCGAGGGTGCGCGCAATTTCACCCAGTGCGACAGCCTGCTGCTGGGCAGCACCTGCGGCGCGCACACCGTCCCCTATATCGAGGTGCGCAATCCGTCGGCGCAGATCGAGCATGAGGCGACGACCAGCAAGATCAGCGACGACCAGCTCTTCTACGCCATGTCGCGCGGGCTGGATCAGGAGGCCTCGGTTGCCCTGATCGTCAATGGCTTCGCGAAGGAAGTGCTGCAGCAACTCCCGATGGAGTTCGCGGTCGAGGCGCAGAAGCTGCTGGGCATTTCGCTCGAAGGTTCGGTCGGATGACCATCACCCATCACGTCATGCCGGATCAAGTCCGGGGTGACGAAGTAGAGACCAAGGGACTGTGACAGAGCAGATGCTCAAAATTGAAAACCTCCACGCCGAAGTCGATGGCAAGGCGATCCTCAAGGGGCTGTCGCTCACGATCAATCCGGGCGAGATCCACGCGATCATGGGGCCGAACGGGGCCGGCAAATCGACGCTGAGCTACACGCTCGCGGGGCGGCCCGGCTATGACGTGACCGAGGGCGAGGTGACCTTCGACGGGCAGGATCTGCTCGATCTCGAACCGCATGAGCGCGCGGCCGCCGGCCTGTTCCTGGGCTTCCAGTACCCGGTCGAGATTCCGGGCGTCTCCAACGTTCAGTTCCTGCGCGAGGCGCTCAATGCGCAGCGCAAGAAGCGTGGCGAGGATGCGCTGTCGGGCGGCGATTTCCTGAAGCGCGCCAAACGCCAAGCGGACGAACTGGGCCTGAGCATGGACATGCTCAAGCGCCCGGTGAATGTCGGCTTTTCGGGCGGCGAGAAGAAGCGCAACGAAATGGTGCAGATGGGGATCATCGATCCCAAGCTCGCGATCCTCGACGAGACCGATTCCGGCCTCGACATCGATGCGCTGCGCACCGTTGGCCACGGCATCAACACGATCATGCGCAAGCCCGACAAGGCGGTGCTGCTGATCACCCACTATCAGCGGCTGCTCGATTATGTGAAGCCCGACTTCGTCCACGTCCTCGCGGGCGGGCGGATCGTGCGCACCGGCGGCGCGGAGCTTGCGCTCGAACTGGAGCGTGAGGGCTATAAGGACATTGCGGCGTGACGAGCCTGCCTTCCCGGCATGACGAGGCGTGGCGCTATAGCGATATCGACGCGCTCGCCCGCGTCTGGCCGATCGCGACCGAGACGATCCACGTAGCGGCGGGCGAAAGCGCCACGCGCCAGTTGATCCGCAACGCCGGCGGCGACGCGGTCGAGGTGCGCGACTTCGCGATCACCGTCGAGGCGGGTGCGCGGCTCGATCTTCACATCCTCAATGCGGGCGGTGCTTATGGCCGCTTCGCGCTCGATATCACGCTGGGCGAAGGCGCCGAGTTCCATCTGGGCGGTGTCCAGATCGGCGGGGGCACTGCGACGCTGGAGATCGTGACGGTGATGCGCCACACGGCGCCCGGCGCGGTCAGCCGGCAGATCGTCCGATCCGTGCTCGGCGACAAGGCGACCGGCACCTATCTCGGCAAGGTCGCCGTCGCGCGCGATGCGCAGCACACCGACAGCACCCAGTCGGTCAAGGCGATGCTGCTGGCGCGCACCGCGACCGCCAATGCCAAGCCCGAACTCGAAATCTTCGCCGACGACGTGAAGTGCGCGCATGGCGCGGCGGTCGGCGAACTCGACGCGCAGGCTTTGTTCTATCTGATGAGCCGCGGCATTCCCCCGGTCGAGGCGAAGCGGCTGATGCTGCAGGCGTTCATTGCCGAAGTGTTCGTCGACGTCGCCGACGATGCGGCGCGCGAGGCACTCGAAGCCGCCGCGCTCTCCGCGCTGGAGCAGCTGCAATGAACGCCTGGGCAAAGGACTTCCCGGCCATCCCCGAGGGCTGGCACTATCTCGATACCGCCGCGACCGCACAGAAGCCGCGGCAGGTGATCGACGCGATCGAGCGGGCTTATGCGCGCGATTATGCGACCGTGCATCGCGGGGTCTATCGCCGCTCGGCCGACATGACGATCGCTTATGAGGCCGCCCGCGCCCGCGTCGCGCGTTTCCTCAACGCCGCTTCGGCCGACGAAGTCGTTTTCGTGCGCGGCGCGACCGAGGCGATCAACCTCGTCGCGCAAAGCTGGGGCGTCGCCAATCTCAAGGCCGGCGATCGCATCCTCGTTTCGCAGCTTGAGCATCATTCGAACATCGTGCCGTGGCAGATCATTCAGGATCGCACCGGCGTGGAAATCGACGTCTGCCCGCTCACCGAGGACGGCAAGATCGATCTCGACGCCGCAGAGGCGATGCTGACCGAGGCGCACAAGCTCGTGGCCTTTGCGCATGTCTCGAACGTGCTCGGCTCGGTTCTCGATGCAAAGCGCGCGACCGAACTCGCGCACCGCGTGGGCGCGAAGATCCTGATCGACGGATGCCAGGCGGTGCCGCGCATCGGCGCGGACGTGCAGGCGATCGGCTGCGACTTCTACGTTTTCTCGGGCCACAAGCTCTACGGGCCGACCGGGATCGGTGCGCTGTGGGCGAAGGGCGACATCCTGAACGCGATGCCGCCGTGGCAGGGGGGCGGATCGATGATCGATCGCGTCACCTTCGCGAAGACGACCTGGGCGCCAGCCCCGCAGCGTTTCGAGGCGGGGACGCCCAACATCGTCGGCGCGCTCGGCCTCCACGCCGCGATCGATTATGTCGAAGGGATCGGCCTGCCGCTGATCCACGCGCACGAAGCCGCGCTGGTAAAGGCGGCGCGTGAAGCGCTGGGCGCGATCAACAGCGTCAAGCTGTTCGGGCCGGCGGATTCGGCGGGGATCGTCTCCTTCGCGATCGAGGGGGTGCATCCGCACGACATCGGCACCATATTGGACGAAGGCGGGGTGGCGATCCGGGCCGGGCATCATTGCGCCCAGCCCTTGATGGAGCATCTCGACATTCCCGCCACGGCGCGCGCGAGCTTCGGCATTCACAATGACGAGGCCGACGTTGCGGCGCTGGCGAAGGGCATCGAACGCGTGACACGGATTTTCGGATGATGGACGAGCAGGAACCGGTGAAGGTCGAGGAAGTCGAGGCGGTGGCATCGCCCCCCAAGGCGCGTGTCGATCAGGTCGAAGAAGCGGCCCCGCGCCAGCGCGACTATCTCGGCGATTTTCTCGCGGAAAAGCCCAAGCCCCTGTCGGGGCATGAGCCGGGCGGCGATCTCTATGAGGGCGTGATCGACGCGCTCAAGGAAATCTACGATCCCGAAATCCCGGTGAACATCTACGAACTGGGGCTGATCTACGGGGTCGACATCACCACCGACGGCCATGCCGCGGTCACCATGACGCTCACGACGCCGCACTGCCCGGTTGCGGAATCGATGCCGGGCGAAGTCGAACTGCGCGTCGGCGCGGTGCCGGGGATCGGATCGGCCGAGGTCAACCTCGTCTGGGATCCGCCGTGGGATCCGCAGAAGATGTCGGACGAAGCCAAGCTCGAACTGGGGATGTTGTGATGACCACGACCACTCGTGCCCGCCCTGCCGCGCTCACCCTCACCGCTTCCGCCGAAGCGCGCATCGCGCATCTGATGGCGCAGGCGCCCGCCGACGCGATCGGCGTCAAGCTGTCGACCCCGCGTCGCGGGTGCTCGGGCCTTGCCTATTCGGTCGATTACGTCACCGAAGCGGACGCCTTCGACGAAAAGATCGAGACCCCCGGCGGCACCTTCTATGTCGATGGCGCGTCGGTGCTCTACCTGATCGGTTCGGTGATGGACTGGGTCGAGGACGACTTTACGGCCGGCTTCGTGTTCCAGAACCCGAACGCCAAGGGCAGCTGCGGCTGCGGCGAGAGCTTTACGGTCTGACTTCAAAATCCTCCCCGACACGGGGAGGTGGCATGCCGCAGGCATGACGGAGGGGGCAGGAGGCCGGGCGGATCGCCTGTGACGATCCCCCTCCACCGCTTCGCGGTCCCCCTCCCCGTACCGGGGAGGATCAAATTGCCTTTCCCGTCGCCCTCCCCCAATATGCCCGCATGGCAAGCCTTCCCGCCGCGACACGCGAGCTGACCGTCCGGGGTATCGTCCTCGGCATCCTCATCACCTTCGTCTTCACATCGGCGAACGTCTATCTGGGCCTCAAGGTCGGTCTGACCTTCGCGACGTCGATCCCGGCGGCGGTGATATCGATGGCGGTGCTGCGCTTCGTGCGCAACGCCACGATCCACGAGAATAATATCGTTCAGACGGTCGCGTCGGCGGCGGGGTGCATCGCGTCGGTGATCTTCGTCCTGCCCGGCCTGATCATGGTCGGCTGGTGGCAGGGCTTCCCCTTCTGGCAGACGTTCCTGCTGTGCGCATCGGGCGGGATGATGGGCGTGGTCCTCTCGGTGCCGCTGCGCCGCGCGCTCGTGACCGGATCGGATCTGCCCTATCCCGAAGGCGTCGCCGCGGCCGAAGTGCTGCGCGTCGGCACGCAGACGCGCGAGGGCGCGGAAGAGAGCCGGGTCGGCCTGCGCGTCATCCTCGTCAGCTCGCTCGCCTCGATCGGCTTCGCGATCCTTTCGGCCACCAAGCTGGTCGCGGCGGAGGCGGCGACATGGTTCCGCATCGGGGGCACGAGCGCCGCGACGGGTCTCTGGGGCTCGCTCAGCTTCGCTTTGCTCGGCGCAGGGCATCTCGTCGGGCTGTCGGTCGGCATGGCGATGCTGCTCGGCCTCGTCATCGCCTTCGGGATCGCGACCCCGATCCTGAGCTTCATCGCCGCCACGCCGGGCGAAGCCGCCGATGCTGCTTTGGGCGCGTGGAGCGGACAGGTGCGCTTCCTGGGCGCGGGCGTGATCGGCGCGGCGGCGATCTGGACCCTGGGTCAGCTCGTCCGCCCGATCTGGAACGGACTGATGGCGGCGGCCGCTGCCTCCAAGGCGCGCAAGAATTCGGCCGAACTCCTCCCGATCGAAGAACGCGATCTGCCGGTTGGCTGGATGGGCGTGATCACCCTCGTCACCGCGCTGCCGATCGTCGGGCTGCTCTGGCATTTCGTCGCGCAGGGGCCGCTCTCGGCCTATGCGATCCCGCTGTCGTTGGGCTTCTGGCTCTACGTCCTGCTCGCGGGCGCGTTCGTCGCGGCGGTGTGCGGCTATATGGCGGGGCTGATCGGATCGTCGAACAGCCCGGTCTCGGGCCTCGCCATCCTGGCGGTGCTGGGGTCGGCGGTGCTGCTGGCGGTCGCCGTCCGCCCGCTGGTGAATGGCGATGCGGTGCCGCAGCTTGTCGCTTTCGCCTTGTTCGTGACCAGCTTCGTTCTTGCCTGCGCGGTGATCGCCAACGACAATCTGCAGGATCTCAAGACCGGCCAGCTGATCGGCGCGACGCCGTGGAAGCAGCAGGTGGCCCTGATGGTCGGCACGATCGCGGGCGCGGCGGTGATCCCACCGATCCTCGATCTGCTCAACGGCGCTTATGGCTTCGCGCCGCTGCCGGGCGTGGCGGGCGATCCGCGCGATCCCCTGCCCGCCCCGCAGGCGACTTTGATCTCCACGCTGGCACGCGGCGTGCTGGGCGCGGGTGATATTCCCTGGAACATGGTGGGCATCGGCGCAGTGCTGGGCCTCGCGCTCGTAGCGCTCGATGGTGTGATGGGGCGCAAGGGTTGGTTGCGTCTTTCGCCGCTTGCGGTCGGCATCGGTATCTATCTGCCGATGTCGGTGACTTTGCCGGTCGTGATCGGCGCGCTGATCGGCCACTATTACGAACGTAAGCGCCCCGATCCGATCTCGCAGCGCATGGGCGTGCTGCTCGCTTCGGGTTTCATCGTCGGCGAAAGCCTGTTCGGGGTGCTGCTCGCGGGCCTGATCGTCGGCACCGACAGCGGATCGCCGCTCGCCCTGATCGGCGAAGGCCATGAAGGCGTGACGATGGCGGCGGGCACCTTGCTGGTCGTCGCGATGCTGGCGGGTCTCTATCGCTGGACGGCGCGCGCCGCCGATCGCGCGGCCGCGGCCTGATGATCCCCACCGGATTGCTGGGCGGCAGTTTCAACCCCGCGCATCGCGGCCACCGCCATATCAGCCTGCACGCGCTGGACGCGATGGGGCTGGAGGAGGTGTGGTGGCTCGTCTCCCCCGGCAATCCGCTGAAGGCCGGCGCATCGGACATGGCGCCGATGGCCGCGCGCTATGCCTCCGCCCGCAAGATGGCCGCGCGCGCGAAAATCCGCCCCACCACGATCGAGGCGCGGCTGGGCACACGCTACACCGCCGATACGCTGAAGAAACTGGTGCGCCGTTTCCCCAACCGCCGATTCGTGTGGATCATGGGGGCGGACAATCTGGTCCAGTTTCACAAGTGGCGTGATTGGCGGACTATCGCGCGGACGGTCACCATTGCCGTGATCGCGCGACCGGAGTATGATGGCCCTGCCCGCGCTTCGAGGGCGATGGGTTGGCTGCGGCGCTTCGTCCGGCCCGCAAGTCAGGCAAGGCAGTGGACGACGTGGAGTCCGCCCGCGCTCGTGTTGTTGCGCTTTTATCCCGATCCCGCGTCGGCGACGCAGTTGAGGGCGGCCAACCCGCGCTGGCATCTGTCATATAATCAGAAGGGTCCCGACGGTGCCGCCGCGCCGCCGATCCCGGTACATCAGGAGGCACATTGACCGCCCAAAGTAGCATCGAGCCCCCGGCTCCGAACGAGCCCGCTCATGATGCCGACCCGATCGACGCGCTGCACCAGATGGTGCTCCAGTCGCTCGATGATGACCAGGCCGTGGAAACGGTCAGCATCCCGCTAGCCGGCAAGTCGTCGATCGCCGATCACATGGTGATCGCCAGCGGCCGGTCGACGCGTCAGGTCGCGTCGATGGCGACGAAGCTCGCCGACAAGATCAAGCAGATGACCGGCCGTGCCGTGCGGATCGAAGGTCTGCCGACGGCGGATTGGGTGCTGATCGATGCGGGGGACATCATCGTCCACCTGTTCCGCCCGGAAGTGCGCAGCTTCTACAATCTTGAGCGGATGTGGAATTTCGGCGACGCGCCGGCCCCCACGATGGCGCAAGCCTGATCCGCATCCTCTGACGCGCCCGTGCTGCTGCATATCGTCGCGCGCGGGCGCATCGGGCGCAGCCCGGAGGCCGATCTGGTCGATCGCTATATGAAGCGGATCGGCTGGCCGACGCGCATCACCGAATTGCCCGATACCGGCGGCAAGATGCCCGAACGCGCGCCCAACAGCGTGCTGATCATGCTCGATGAAAAGGGCGAACAGCTTCCCTCGACGATATTCGCGGAAAAGCTCGGCCGCTGGCGCGATGACGGGCGGCGCGAGGCGCGCTTCCTCATCGGCGCGGCGGACGGGTTCGACGATGCGCAAAGGAAGGATGCCGATCTGCTGATCGCCTTCGGGCGGATGACGTGGCCGCACATGATGGCGCGCGCGATGCTGGCCGAACAATTGTGGCGCGCGACCAGCATATTGGCCGGGCATCCTTATCATCGTGAGGGCTAGGGCACTTCTCGCCGGGGCGCTCGCCCCCATTCTGCTGTCCGCCGCCGATCCGACGGTGGTGGCGCAACGGCGTGCCTTGGTGACGGCGCAGGCATCGGCCAGGGCGGCGGAGCATCGCGCCACCGATCTCGATCGGCAGGCGAAGGCGATGGGCAAGGCGGCCGAACGATCGCAGGCCGATCAGGTCGCCGCTGCCGCCGCGATCCAGGCGGCCGAGGCGCGGATCGAGGCCGCAAAAGGCCGTGTCGCCCTGATCGATCGGCTGCGCGCGATCCAGCGGGCGCGGTTGGCCGAGCGGCAGGGGCCGGTCGTGCGGCTCACCGCCGCATTGCAGACGATGGCGCGCCGCCCCGCTGCGCTCGCGCTCGTCCAGCCCGGATCGGTCGACGACATGATCCACGTTCGCGCCTTGCTGGGATCGACCCTGCCGGTGATCCGCGAACGGACCGCAGGCTTGCGCGCCGAGGTCGCCCGTGCCGATGCGCTGCGGCGGCGGGCGGACGCGGCGGTCGCCGAACTGCGCCACGATCGCGAACAGCTTGCCATCCGCCGCACCGCGCTCGCCCGATTGGAGGCGGTTCAGCGCCAGCAGCAGCAGGGGCTGGTCGACGATGCGATGGCGCAGCAGGATCGCGTGTTGGCGATGGGCGAAAGGGCGCACGATATCGCCCAGCTGATCGAGACGCTGGGCGAACAGTCCGACGTGCGCGATCGGCTGATGAACCTGTCCGGCCCGATCCTGCGCCCCAATGTGCCGGGGCAGGTGGCGACCGCGCCCGACACGCTGATGCAGGCGGGCGTCACCGCCGCCCCGCCCTATCGCCTCCCGGTGATCGGCCGGCTGGTGTCGGGCATGGGCGAGGTCGGCGATTCGGGGGTGCGGGCGCGCGGCATCACGCTGTCCACCGCGCGCGCCGCGCAGGTGGTCGCCCCCGCCGCGGGCCGCATCGCTTATGCCGGGCCGTTTCGCGGCTATAAGGGCATCGTGATCATCGATCATAATGACGGCTGGGCCACGCTCGTCACCGGCTTGCGCGTCGCCGCGATCCGCCCCGGATTGTCGGTTTTGCAGGGAAGTCCGCTGGGCACGGCGGACGGCGCGGATCCGCGCATCACGGTCGAGCTGCGTCACGCCGGAAGCCCGGTCGATATCGTGCCCCTGCTGGCGCGTTAACCAGGTTTGCGCGACAAAAGTCTAACGCCCGTCGCAAAGTGCAATGTCTGGTCAAGGTTCGCGTGATATTTGCCTGAACCCTGAGATGCCGGTAGCATCCCCGTTTCCTCATGCTTGGACGACGAAGCTGATGAACAAGAGCCTGTTGCGTAGTTTGGGTCTTTTCGGCGCCGGTGCGATGGTCGCCACGCTCGCCCCCGCCATCGGCGCGGTGGACATGAACACCTATAAAGAACTCGACCAGTTCATGTCGGTGTTCGAGCGCGTCCGCACCGACTATGTCGACAAGGTTGACGATCGCAAGCTCATCAAGGGCGCGATCGACGGCATGCTCGCCAGCCTCGATCCGCACAGCTCCTATCTCGACGTCCGCGATCGGCAGAATATGCGCACCCAGACGCAGGGCGCCTATGGCGGCCTCGGCCTTTCGGTCACGATGGAGGACGGCGCGGTCAAGATCATGACCCCGCAGGAAGACACGCCGGCGTGGAAGGCGGGGCTGAAGGCGGGCGACTATATCACCCACCTGAACACCAACCTGCTCTATGGCGGCACGCTGGACGAGGCGGTCGATCAGATGCGCGGCAAGCCGGGCAGCAAGATCACGCTCACGATCGTCCGCCCCGGCCGCGACAAGCCGTTCGACGTCACGCTGACCCGCGAGCTGATCCAGCTCAAGCCGGTCAAGTGGGAGGTGAAGAACGGCGTCGGCGTCATCAACATCAACACCTTCGTCAATTCGAACACCGCCGATTCGGTGCGGGCGGCGATCATGGGCATCCAGAAGACGGTCGGCCACGATCCGTTGGGCTATGTGATCGATCTGCGTTCGAACCCCGGCGGTCTGCTCGATCAGGCGATCGACGTGTCGGACATCTTCCTGGAACGCGGCGAGATCGTGTCGCAGCGCGGCCGCGAGAAGACCGATATCGAACGCCGCTTCGCGACGCCGGGCGATCTGGCCCACGGCCTGCCGATCATCGTGCTGGTCGATGCCGGCTCGGCCTCGGCCGCCGAGATCGTCGCGGGCGCGCTGCAGGATCAGAAGCGCGCGCTGGTGATGGGCGAACGCAGCTTCGGCAAGGGTTCGGTGCAGACCGTGCTCGAACTGTCGGACGATACCGCGCTCAAGCTCACCACGGCGCGTTATTTCACGCCGTCGGGCCGTTCGGTGCAGGAAGGCGGGATCAATCCCGACATCGCGGTGCCGCAGCTGTCGGATGCCGATTACAAGGATCGCCCGCGCCTGCGCGAAGCCGATCTGCGCCGCCATCTTATCAACGAGGCGAAGGTCGACGACAAGGTGCTCGAGGATGACGGCAAGCCCGATCCCCGCTTCATCCTGACCGCCGATCAGCTTAAGAAGGATGGCGTCGAGGACTTCCAGCTCGATTATGCGGTCAAGACGATCGCCCGCATGGCGCAGCCCGCGCTCAAGACGGCGATGTCGGGCGCACGCACCGGCGCGCGTCGCTGATCTGATACGCTGATCCGAACAGCCCCTCCCTTGCAGGGAGGGGCTTATTTTTGGTGACGCGGGCTTCTATACCGCCCCCATGACACCGTTCGCCAAGGCGCGCCTCGCCACCCTGTCGCTGCCCGCCGCTCTGATGGCCGGCGCGCTCGGCTCGCAATATATCGGCCATCTGTTCCCGTGCGAGATGTGCCACTGGCAGCGCTGGCCGCATTATACCGCGATCGTCCTCGCGTTCCTCGCCTTCCTCGTCCCCGCCAGGATCGGCCGCGCCCTCGTTGCGCTGGCGCTGGTCGCGGTGCTGGTCAGCGGCGGGATCGGCGTCTTCCATGCGGGTGTCGAATATCATTGGTGGCCGGGCATCACCCGCTGCGCCGCGACGATGGCGACCGGATCGCATGCCGACATGCTCGCGCAGATCATGGCGACCCCGATGATCCAGTGCGATGTGGCGCAGTGGACCCTGTTCGGTATCTCGCTGGCCGGCTTCAACGCGATCATCTCGATCCTGGGCGGGCTGGGCATCTTTTTGTGGTGGAGGGGGCGATGAAAGACGAGATCATCCGCGTCGATCAGGCCGGCGAGTACGGCGCGACCCGCATCTATGCCGGGCAGCTTGCGATCATGGGCGGCCGCCATCCGATGGCCGGATCGATCGCGCGCATGGCGGCGCAGGAGGAGGTTCACCGCGAACGCTTCGACGCCTTGATCGCCGAACGCGGCGTGCGGCCCACCTTGCTCCAGCCCTTCTGGAACGTCGCCGGTTTCGCGCTGGGCGCGGCAACCGCGTTGATCGGGCCGAAGGCGGCGATGGCCTGCACCGCCGCGATCGAGACCGAGATCGATCGCCATTATGGCGAGCAGCTCGATCGGCTGGGCGACAGCGACCCCGAATTGTCGGGCGTGATCGCGGAGTTCCGCGCCGAGGAGGTCGAGCATCGCGACACCGCGATCGCCAATGGTGCGGAACAAGCGCCCGCCTATCCGCTTTTGTCAGGGGCGATCAGGCTCGGTTGCCGCATTGCCATCAACCTGTCGCGCCACATATAGATAAGAACCAGCAGCTTAGGATGACGCCGATGAAGATGGTTCGTGCTTTCGCCCCGGCGCTTCTGATCGCGCTGGCCCTCCCCAGCGTCACCGCGCCCGTCGCCGCCCAGCGCAGCGAGCGCGTGCTCGTGATCTACGGCAACGACAAGTGCCCGACCAGCGGCGGCGAGGAAATCGTCGTCTGCTCGCGCAAGCCCGAGAGCGAGCGCTATCGTATCCCCGAAGAGCTGCGCAAATCCGATTCGCGCGCGAACGAGACGTGGGGCGATCGCGCCAGCAGCCTCGAATATGTCGGCAAGACCGGCGTCACCAGCTGTTCGCCGATCGGCCCCGGCGGCGCGAATGGCTGCGTCCGCGAACTCGCGCGCAAGGCGTGCGACGAGGATAAGGCCGACGGCAAGAAGTGCGGGATCAAGTTCTGATCCGCTGAGGGTCTGAACGTTCAGATACGCGAAAGCCGTTCGGGCGCACCGCTGCGATCATGCTGATCCTCCCCCTCCTGATCGCCGCCGCATCGGTGCCGGCCGTCACGCCCGAACCGCCGCCGGCGCAGATTTCGACGCTGGTGGTGTTCGGCAACGATCCGTGCCCGCGCAGCAAGGATGACGAGATCGTCGTCTGCGCGCGCCAGCCCGAAAGCGAGCGTTACCGCATCCCCAAGGCGCTGCGCGACAAGCGCAAGAAGGACGCGCCCGTCGAAAGCTGGGTCGCGCGCGCCCGCACGATGGACGTGGTGTCGAAACAGGGCCTGCCCAACAGCTGCTCGCCGATCGGCACCAACGGCCAGACCGGCTGCTTCCGCCAGTTCCAGGATTTCATGCGCGCGCAGCGTGCCGCCGACCGCGCGGAGGCGGCGGCCGAAAAGCCCTAAAGCCAGCCCTGCTCGCGCAGTTCCGGAACGACGTTCCGCGCGACGGGGGCGGTCAGCCCGCCGCGCAGTTCGAGCCGGACGTTACGGCCGTCGCGCGCCACCTTCTCGATCGCGTCGCGCGCGACCCACCAACTGCGATGCACCTGCGCGCCGTCAACCCCGCCGAGTTCGGCGACCGCGTCGCGCAGCCGCAGCAGGATCAGGTCCGATCCTCTGGTCGTGTGCGCGCGGACATAATGATCCTCCATCTCCAGCGCGATCAGATCGCGCCCCAGATGCGGCGGCAGGCGATCAAGGAAGGGTGATGGCGCCGCCGCGGCCATGACGCTGTCGGCCTGCGGCATCGGGGTCTCCGCGCGCGAGCGGCGGAACCAGAAGATCAGGCACACGATCGCCGACACGACCACGATATAGAAATAGAGGGTCAGGATCGTGTCGATCGCCAACGGCCTGTCCGCGCCCACCATATGATTGGCAAGCCAGACCACGATGGTCATCGGCGCGCTCATCGCCAGGCAGGTCGCGGCCCACAGGCCTGGCATCGGCAGCGCGAGCGCGGGGCCGCGCGCCGATACGAAGCGCATCGCGGGGAAGAAGATCGCATAGCCGGCGATCGCCAGCACCAGCCAGTAGAGCAGTCGGATCGAAAGCGGCATCGCAAAGGTGCCGAACGGGCCGAGCAGGGCGAAGGCGATGGCAAGGAATCCCATCACCGTCAGATCGATCAGGAAGCCGCGCAGGATCATGATCGGCTTGGTCGCCTGTCGGCGGGTGCGATGCAAGCCGCCCGTTCGCGCTTCGTGAACGGGCAGTTCGTCGCCGCCCGCGAAGCAACCCGCCCGGCGACGCAGGCGGCGTTGCGCAAGGCCCGGTTTCGGCCAGTTGGAAGCCATCGACCCCGATGGAGACGCCCCGACATGGCCACCCTGCCCGCCACCGCCCCCAAGCCCCTGCCGACCGACATCCACCCGCTTCTGCGCGCCGCGATGATCGCGGGCGGCGGGCTGGTGACGATGCTGTCGATCGTCGCGGTGCTGCGCTGGACGGCGGGCATGGCGCCCGATCATCCCGCGCTGAAGCAGGCGGCGGTCGCGATCCACCTTGTGGTCGTGCTCCCTGCGGTGCCGCTGGGCCTCGTCCTGATGCTCCGGCGCAAGGGCGGGCGTTCGCATCGGACGCTGGGGATGATCTGGATGGCGCTGATGCTGGCGACCGCGCTGTCGGCCATCTTCATCCGCAACATCAACGGCGGCGGCTTCAGCATCCTCCACCTGTTCATCCCGCTGACGCTGTTCGCGGTGGTCCGCGCGATCGGCACCGCGCGTCAGGGCCGGATCGACAAGCACAAGCGCGTGATGCTCAGCTTCTATCTGGGCGGGCTGATCCTGCCGGGGCTGTTCGCCTTCCTGCCCGGCCGGCTGATGTCGCTCTGGCTGCTCGGTTAAGCGCGCTGGCCTGCGAACATCGGCAACTGCGCATAGATCGGGTCGTTCGCATCGGGCGCACCCAATAGCGTGCCGTCGGTTGGTCGGGGCACCGACGCGCGCTTCTCGTTCCAGTCGAGCACGACGGTGCGGTGTGCATAGCGCCAGATGCCGTCGCGCTTCGCATAACGATCCAGATAGCGGCCATGCGCCACCCATTCGCGCTCGCCGTCGCGATGCCGATGATAGGCGGTGAAGCACACCTCGCCTTCCGCCGCGTCGCCATCGACCAGGAACAGCATGTTGGTCAGCCGGTGCGCGGACAGCTGCCATTTCGACAGGATCGTGGGGAGCCAGGCGACATAGCCATCGGCCGATCCGCGGAACATCGGCCCGTGATCGTCGGTCGCATCATCGTGATAGAGCGATCGGACCAGCGCATAATCCTGCCGGTCGACGGCATGGCAATAGGTGAAATTGAGCTGTTCGAGCGCTGCCTTGTCGAGCATTTCGTCGACAGTCATGGGGTGGGGTGCAAGCGATGCCGGCATCAAACTCTCCCTTTTTCCCAACCTACCATATTGGCGGATCATCGGCAGTCGGATAGGCTGTTTTCCGAAGGAGCCGGATGAAAGTCATAGATCCCGAGCTGCTGTTGCGCGCCTATTCGATCGGCGTCTTCCCTATGGCCGACAGCCGGGGGGCCGATGACGTATTCTGGGTCGAACCCAAGATGCGCGGCGTCCTTCCCCTCGACGGATTCCGCCTGTCACGCTCGCTGGCGAAGACGTTGCGGTCCGATCGCTTCACCGTCACCGCCGATCGTGCCTTTTCCGAAGTGGTCGCGATGTGCGCGGAGAGCACGGAGGGGCGGCCCGACACCTGGATCAACCCCGCGATCGAGACCGCCTATGCCGATCTCCACCGGCGCGGCCATGCCCATTCGATCGAAACGTGGCGCGACGGGAAACTGGTCGGCGGGCTCTACGGCGTCACGCTGGGCCGCGCCTTTTTCGGCGAAAGCATGTTCAGTCGGGAAAGCGACGCGTCGAAGGTCGCGCTCGCGCATCTCGTCGCGCGGATGCGCGTCGGCGGGTTTCAGCTGCTCGATTGCCAGTTCATCACCGATCACCTCGCCTCGCTGGGCGCGGTGGAGGTGAGCCGCGATGCCTATGTCGCGTTGCTCGATTCGGCGCTGGGGGTCGGCGCGGGCGCTTCGGCATCGACCGGCTGGGCGGGGGCGGACTTCTTCGCGATCGACGGCGCGGTCGATCCCGAAACGCGCACCGTCGCCGGGCCGATATCGGGATGCGTCATCGTGCAGCTCTTGGGCCAGACGTCGTAAACCGGATCCTGCACCGCGTTCAGCGACGGCGATTCCTTGTAGAGCCAGCCGGAGAAAGCGCGGCGATAGCCGCCCTCGCGCCGCTGAACATCCAGTTGCACGAAGGCGCCGGTCAGCTTCTGGTCCTCCCACGGCGCGGTCGTCTCGCACGATGCGAGGCGGACGATCACGTCGCGCACGCGCACGGCCTGTCCGGGGCGCAGCGTCAGTTCGCGCGATTCCCCGTTGCGCTTGTTGAGCAGGCCCAGCACGGCGACGCGTTCGTTCAAAGGAGTCTCGGCCGTCGCCAGCGGCGTATCGGCGGGAACGGGGGCTTTGGCGACTTCCTTGGGCGCTTCGGCGGCAGGCGCCTCTTCCTCGGCCGGGGCGGCAGGCGCCGGCGCGGCGGCAGCGGCCGCCGCTTCGTCGGGCACCGCCTCGATCTCGGCCTGCTGGAAGGCGTCGGCTTCCCAGGCTACCAGCCCGGCCGCGCCCAGCACCGCGATGCCGAGCGTCAGCGCGCCCAGCGTTGTCCGGTTCATTTCGTGGCGTCGGCCGGCGCGTCAGCCTTGGCGTCGCCGGACTTGTTGATGAACTGACCGACCATGCTCATCAGGTCCATCGCGCCCTGCGTGTCGGCGATCGTGTCGCCATCCTTCAGCGGCACGGTGTCGCCGCCGGGGATGAGCGCGACGAAGTTGGAGCCGAGGAAACCTTCGGACGTCACGGCCGCACTGCTGTCGGCTGGCAGCTTGACCGACGGATCGATCGCGAGGGTCAGCTTCACCTGAAAGCTTTGCGGGTCCAGCGTCTGCTGGGTGACTGTGCCCACCTTCATGCCCGCGACGCGTACGTCGCTGCCCACGTTGATCCCGCTCGAATTCGGGAACAGCGCCGCGACATGGATCGCGCCCGCCTTCGTGCCGCCGCCGGTCTGCCCCCAGGCGAACCAGACGAACCACGCCGCGAAGACGACGACGAACAGGCCGACAAAGGCCTCGCCCAGATGATCGCGCAGCACAGCCTTCATTGTGGTCGGGAGCCTTCCTGGAAGTTCTGGCGGCGCCTCAATTGGGCGACCATGCCTCATAATCGCCGGTCGCCGCAGCGCGCACGCCGCCGCGTTCCATCGCGCCCGACGGAAGATAAGCGGCCTCGGTGCCCGTCAGGTTGGGCAAGGGCTGCTTCTGCCAGGTGCGCGGGGCCGGCAGCTGATCGGGGGTGATGTCGGTCGTGTGGTGCAGCCAGGTGTGCCATTCGGCGGGCACGCGGCTGGCGTCGTTCGAACCGTTGTAGATCACCCAGCGGCGCTTGCGGCCGTCGGTGGTCGTACCCCCTTCGAAATAGACGTTGCCCAGCGCATCCTCGCCAACGCGGGTGCCGTTGCGGCTGCTGAAGAGACGCGTGCCGATCGTGGCGCCGTCCCACCAGGTGAAGATCGATTTGAGCAGACCCATGAGCGCCGCTTAGCCCGGATAACCGCCCCTACGCAATATAGGGGCGCGTGCAATATCAGTGATGGCGGGCGGGATCGGCCCAGATCACGCGATCACCCTCGGCAATCCCGGCCTTGGCCGCGCCGCCGCCCACGATTTCGAGCACCGCGGCGACCGGCTCGCCCGAATCGACCGTGTCGAGCGTCTCGGGCTGGGCGGTCGCGATCCGCGCGATCGTGCCGTCGGCGCGGATGAAGATCATGTCGAGCTGGATCAGCGTGTTCTTCATCCAGAAGGTCGCCACCCGATTGGGCACCATCGGGAAGATCATGCCGCCCTGCGGGGGCAGGCTGGTGCGAAACATCAGCCCGCGCTCCTGCTCTTCAAAAGTGCGCGCGACCTCGACCAGGAAATGGCGTTCGCCCGTCGCCGTCTTGATCGTCAGCGGAACCGCCGCCTTCGCGTCGGCCTTGGCGGCGGTGGTGGCGGTCGGCGCACAGGCAGCCAGCGTCGCGCAGGCGAGCGCCACGGCAATACGAAAACGCAGCATGGAAATCAGTCCGTGATCAGTTCGACCGCGAGCGGCCCCTTGCGGCCCGCGGCGATCCGCGCGCGCATCCGCGTTTCGGGAAGGAGATCGGCGAGGCCGGCACGGCGCACCGTCTCCATATGGACGAAGATGTCCTGCGTATCGCCGTCGCGCACGACGAAGCCGTAACCCTTCAGCCGGTTGAACCATTTAACGATCACGGGCTCGGGCTCGCCGGCATCGTCGATCAGCGCGATCGGATCGACGCGGTCGGCATTGCGGCGGGCGATCAGATCGGGATCGGGGCCGGTCGCGGTTGACAGGTCGATTGCCAGGATGCGGCGCGCCTGCAGGCCGCGATCGCGCGCCACGACTTCGCAAGCCACGCGCGCGCCTTCGGGCAATGTCCGGCGGCCATGATCGCGCAGAACCGAGAAGTGGACCAGAACGTCGCCGCGCCCGCCATCGGCCGCAATGAAACCGAAGCCGCGGGTGGCGTCGAACCACTTGACCGCACCGACTACGGTTTCGGCAGGTTCATTGGCTGCAGACACAAGACGACCGTCGTCGGCGACATCGCCGGAATCGCGCATGGATAGGGACGCAACCGACTGTTCGTTCATTATCGAAACACCTGCCCTTTACCGGCTAAGTTAACATATAACATTTGTGAAACGAAGCTGCTTATAACTCGATTTCAATCGATGTTTTTACGGCCAATCATCCAATTCGGTCCCGTCGAGGGACGGATCGAGATCGATGATCCGCCGTGCGATCGCGGGGTTATGTCCTGCGCGAAGCATCGCCGCAAGCGCGCGGTTCCGCGATTCGCGATCAACCGTGCCGGTGGCGAAGGGGCCGATCCGCTTGCGCCGGGCAAAGGCGATCGCGGCGGCTTCGGCCTGTTCCTCGTCGGGCGCGGCGTCTGCCGCCACATCGCGATCGATCCCGGCGGCGGCGAGCGCGGCGGCGATCCGGCGTCCGCCATAGCCGCGCCGTGACAGCGAGTCGGCGCGCGATCGGGCAAAGCTTTCGTCGTCGACGTAGCGCAGCTCGCGCATCCGATCGACGATCGCGTCGACCGGCGCCGGCCCTTCCCCGGCCCAGCCATGCTCCCGCAGCTTGCGGCGCAGATAGTCCGCCAGCTTGGCGCGCGTCGTCGCATAACGGCCGACATAAGCGAGGGCTATCCTGTCGAGGCCGGCGCGGTCATAGGGGCGCGGCTTTCGGGTTTCGTATGGCATGCGCCATCTTTGTGCCACAGTCGGGCCGGATTTTGAACGCGGGAGCGATTGTAAAAGCGTAACATTGCGGGCCTTGGGCCCATTAACCCGACCGGGTTTCCGCGCGCGAATATCGGCAGAAAATGCCGGTTTTGCGCGGCGCGGACGACCCCGATCGAGTGAGGAAAAGAACGATCATGGCCCTTGTGCCGACGCCGACGACCGACACGCTTGCCCGACGTTTCGCCGACTTCGACACGCTCGATGAGGCGCTCGATTATGCCGCCAGCGGCGTGCGCGGCCTCAATTTTCATGATGCGCGCGGCAATCTGGCGCGCCCGTACAGCTTCGCCGAACTGCGTGCGGATGCGATCGTCCACGCGCATCGCCTGATCGCCGCGGGCATTGCGCCTGGCGATCGCATCGCGCTGGTCGCCGAAACCGGTGTCGATTTCGCGGTGGCCTTCTTCGGTGCGGTCTATGCGCGTGCGTGGCCGGTGCCGCTGCCGCTACCGACCAGCTTCGGCGGCAAGGACAGCTATATCGATCAGCTGGCGGTCCAGCTCGGCTCGTCGGACCCGCGCCTGTTCCTGTTCCCGGCCGAACTCGCCGAAATGGCGGGTGCCGCGGGCGCGCAGCGCGGCGTGGAGAGCGTCTCCTACGAAGATTTCAACGCGGCCGACGCCCCGGCGGTCGATCTGGTCCGCGCCGATGGCGACGACATCGCCTATCTTCAATATTCGAGCGGATCGACCCGCTTCCCCCACGGCGTCGCCGTCACGCACCGCGCTCTGCTCAACAATCTCGCCGCGCATTCGCATGGCATGGAACTGGTGGACGGTGATCGCTGCATTTCGTGGCTGCCCTGGTATCACGACATGGGTCTGGTCGGCTGCTTCCTGTCGCCGGTCGCGAACCAGGTGTCGACCGACTATCTGAAGACCGAGGATTTCGCCCGCCGTCCGCTCGCCTGGCTCGACATGATCAGCCGGAACGAGGGCACGAGCATCAGCTATTCGCCGACCTTCGGCTACGATATCTGCGCACGCCGCATGTCGAGCCAGACCAAGGCGGCCGACCGCTTCGATCTGTCGCGCTGGCGGCTTGCCGGCAACGGCGCGGACATGATCCGTCCGGACGTGATGCAGGCCTTCGTCGATGCCTTTGCCGAGGCGGGGTTCAAGGCCAATGCCTTCCTGCCCAGCTACGGCCTGGCCGAAGCGACCCTCGCCGTCTCGATCATGCCGCCGGGTGAAGGCATCCGCGTCGAACTGGTCGAGGAGACCCAGCTGTCGGGTGGCGACCATAGCCAGGATCGCCCGCGCCGCTTCCGCTCGATCGTCAATTGCGGCAAGCCGGTGCGCGACATGGCCGTCGAGATTCGCGACGAAGACGGCGCCGTCCTGCCCGAAAAGATGATCGGCAAGCTGTGGGCGAAGGGCCCGTCGATCATGACCGGCTATTTTCGCGACGACGAAGCGACCGCCGCCTGCATGGTCGACGACTGGCTCGACACCGGCGACATGGCCTACATTTCGGACGGCTATATCTACATCGTCGGCCGCGCCAAGGACATGATCATCATCAACGGCAAGAACCATTGGCCCCAGGATATCGAATGGGCCGTGGAGCAATTGCCGGGCTTCAAGGCGGGCGACATCGCCGCCTTCGCGATCACGACGCCAGGCGGCGAGGAAACCCCCGCCGTCCTCGTCCAGTGCCGCACGTCGGACCCCGAGGAGCGTGCCCGCCTGCGCGAACAGATTCGTGAGAAGGTGCGCGCGATCACCGGCATGCACTGCGTCGTCGAACTGGTGCCGCCGCGCACCCTGCCGAAGACCAGCTCGGGCAAGCTCAGCCGCGCCAAGGCGCGCAACCTCTATCTGGCGGGCGAGATCCAGGGCTACGACATCGCGGCCTGATCGGGCATAGAGGGCGCATGCGCGCTCTCCTCCTCGTTCTCATAGCCCTGGCCGTCCCGGCCGCCGCCGCCCCGCTCGATCCGATGGCGGGGGCGCAGGAAATGGCGCGCCAGCTCGACGCGATCAACGCCAAGCCGCTGCCCGAGGGCGAGCCGCTGGCGCGCGCCGTCGCCGATGTGCTGCGCGTCGATGCCGAACGGCGCGGCGGCTGCATGCCCGCCGCTGTGAAGCTGGGCGTGCTGCGCCCCGTCACGCTCGACAATTTCGTGACGCAGGCGATCGTCGCAGGGCGGATCGAAAATGGCTGGCTGGTCTCGGCGACGGTCGAGAATTGCCCCGACGAAGACCCTGCCCGCATCCTCGTCCTGCGCGGCGCGGACGGGCAGTCGCTGAGCGCCTTTTATGACGGGCGCGGCGAAGGGCTTGCCTGGCCCTCGCTCGCTCGCGCGGTGATGCCCGCGATCGTCCGGCCTGCCCTCGCAAAGCTCGCGCTGTCCGATCCGCGCTGCAAGCCGGTGGGAATCGCCCCGGTCGCGGTGCGCGTCGCCAGTCGCAGTGCCGATCTGTCGCCCGACCGGCTGGGCCTGCGTTACAAGGGATCGTGGAGCGAGGTTTGGAGCTTCGCGCCGTGCGGCCACCGAATCGCCGTTCCCGTCACCTTCACTGCCGACGGCAAGGGCGGCGCCGGATGGGATGTGGCGGAAGACAAGATCGTCTATAAACCCTGATCCTGCGCGCTCCCAGCCACTTGCGCTTGGATGGTCGCACCGCTATGTGCCGCCGTCTCCGATCCGGAGGAGTGTAGCTCAGTTGGTAGAGCATCGGTCTCCAAAACCGAGGGCCCACGGTTCGAGTCCGTGCACTCCTGCCATCCTTTGGATGTTGGATCGCGAGAGAGACGAGGTCAGGTTCGCCGGCCGAAAGGCTTGAAAGGCGGATCGCGGCCTCGTGTCGCTATTAGGAAGGTTTGTTGGTGGCGAAGACTTCACCGGGCGAGTTCATCCAGCAGGTCAAGGCCGAGACCGCGAAGGTCGTGTGGCCCAGCCGCAAGGAAACGATCATGACCACGGTCATGGTCGGCATCATGACGATGGTGCTTGGCCTGTTCTTCTTCGGCATCGACCAGCTGTTCAGCCGCATCGTTCAGATGCTGCTGTCGCTGCTGGGCTAAGGGATACGGATCGCGTGGCGCGCTGGTACATCATTCACGCCTATTCGGGCTTCGAAAACAAGGTGAAGGAAGCCATCCTCGCCGATGCGACGCGCCTGGGCCTTGAACAGCTCGTCGAGGCTGTCGAGGTTCCGACCGAAAAGATCACCGAGGTTCGCCGCGGCAAGAAGATCACGTCGGATCGCAAGTTCTTCCCCGGCTATGTGCTGGCGAAGCTGAGCATGAACGACGACGTCTATCACCTGGTGAAGAACACGCCGAAGGTGACGGGCTTCCTGGGCTCTTCGGGCAAGCCGCAGCCGATCAGCGAAGCTGAAGCGGCGCGCATCCTGAACACCAAGGAAGAAGCGGCCGCCGCTGCGCCCAAGGCGAAGCTCAAGGTCGATTACGAGATCGGCGATCAGGTCAAGGTGCTCGACGGCCCCTTCGCCAGCTTCAACGGCACCGTCGAGGAGCTCGATTTCGATCGCAGCCGCGTCAAGGTGTCGGTGTCGATCTTCGGCCGCGCGACCCCGGTCGAGCTCGAGTTCGAGCAGGTCGAGCGCGTCAAGTAATTCGCGCCCTCGGGTGCACAATGAATTCCGGCTTCGGCCGGGATGTTCGCGGGAGGGGGCTTCGGCCGCCGCATGAACCGCTAAACTTGAACCGGCGGCGCCTTCGGGCATCGCCTCTACAGAGTGAGTGAAACATGGCTAAGAAGATTACAGGTTATATCAACCTGCAGGTTCCGGCCGGCAAGGCGAACCCGTCGCCGCCGATCGGCCCCGCGCTCGGTCAGCGCGGCGTCAACATCATGGAATTCTGCAAGGCGTTCAACGCCGCGACTGCGGATCAGGAAGTCGGCACCCCGCTGCCGACCAAGATCACCGTGTATGCCGACCGCAGCTTCTCATTCGAGACGAAGACCCCGCCGGCGACCTATCTGATCAAGAAGGCGCTCAACCTGAAGTCGGGCTCGAAGGCGCCTGGCAAGGAAAGCGCCGGCAAGATCAAGCGTTCGCAGCTGGCCGACATCGCGAACATCAAGATGAAGGATCTGAACGCGAACGACATCGACGCGGCGACCCGCATCATCGAAGGCTCGGCCCGCGCGATGGGCCTCGAAGTGGTGGAGGGCTGATTCGATGGCCAAGCTGAGCAAGAAGCAGAAGAACCAGGCCGCCTCGGTCGACGCGAACAAGCTGTACGGCGTCGATGAAGCGATCGCGATCGCCAAGAGCAACGCCACCTCGAAGTTCGACGAGACGATCGAAGTCGCGCTGAATCTCGGCGTCGATCCGCGGCACGCCGACCAGATGGTCCGCGGCGTCGTCACGCTGCCCAAGGGCACCGGCAAGGACGTTCGCGTCGGCGTGTTCGCGCGCGGCGCCAAGGCTGACGAAGCCAAGGCCGCCGGCGCCGAAGTCGTCGGTGCCGAAGACCTGCTCGAACAGATCCAGGGCGGCACGGTCGATTTCGATCGCTGCATCGCGACCCCGGACATGATGGGCCTCGTCGGCCGCCTGGGTAAGATCCTGGGTCCGAAGGGCCTCATGCCGAACCCGAAGCTGGGCACGGTGACCATGAACGTCGGTGAGGCCGTGAAGGCCGCCAAGGGCGGTCAGGTCGAGTTCCGCGTCGAAAAGGCCGGCATCATCCACTCGGGCATCGGCAAGGCGTCGTTCCCGGCGGAAGACCTGCGCGCCAACTTCGACGCCTTCGTCGACGCGATCGTCAAGGCGAAGCCGGCCGGCGCCAAGGGCAAGTACCTCAAGAAGGCCGCCATCAGCTCGACGATGGGCGCGGGCATCAAGCTCGACGTCGCCGACGTTTCGGCCGCCTGATAGGTTCACGCCTTTCGAAACAGAGAGGGCCGGGAGCAATCCCGGCCCTTTTTGTTTGCGCGCCTTCTATCCTCAAACCGTCACCCCGGACTTGATCCGGGGTCCCGCTTCTTCCTTCTGAAGCCTTCTCCCGCGTGCGGGAGAAGGTTTGGATGAGGGTCTTCTTTCTTCTTTTATCGTCGCGAGGAGGAGAGGGAGCAAAGAAGCGGGACCCCGGATCAAGTCCGGGGTGACGAACATAGAGCAGGCGCTGTCCTACATGCCCGCCCGGCGTTACGCAGATCGCATGTCGAACTACCCCACCTTCGGCGTGCATCATGTCACCGGGCCGTATCGGGGAAGCGATTCCGAAGCCGACGTAGTGACAAGTTTGACAACTTTCGCCGAATCGTGCGCCCTCTGAATCGCCCCTTCCGTCGCGCCCTGCCGATGTGCTTTGATGGCATCATCAGGGACATGAAGAGGGCGGGCAGCATGCGGGCATGGGCGAAGTTGATGGCGGCGAGCGCGCTGGTGGCGGCGCCTGCGCTGGCGCAGGATGCCGGGCCGCCGATGGGGCCGCTGCGCCCCGATCAGGTCGAGTTTCGCGCGCTCTATAAGGAACTGGTCGAAACCAACACGACCCTGTCGGCGGGCAGCTGCACGTTGGCGGCCGAGAAGATGGCCGCGCATCTGAAGACCGCCGGGTTCAAGGACAGCGAGCTGACCCTGTTCGCCACGCCCGAAAATCCCAAGGAAGGCGGCCTCGTCGCGATCCTTCAGGGCCGTTCGAAGACCGTGAAGCCGATGCTGCTGCTCGGCCATCTCGACGTGGTCGAGGCGAAGCGCGAGGATTGGACCCGCGATCCGTTCACCCTGATCGAGGAGAACGGCTATTTTTACGCGCGCGGCACATCCGACATGAAGGCGATGGACGCGACCTGGGTCGATATCCTCGCGCGGATGCGTAAATCGGGGCAGGTGCCCAAGCGCACGATCAAGCTCGCGCTCACCTGCGGTGAGGAGACGACCTACGCCTTCAACGGCGCCGATTGGCTGGCGAAGAACAAGCCCGATCTGATTGCGGCCGAATTCGCGCTCAACGAAGGCGGCGGCGGGCGCAGTGACGGGCATGGCAAGGTCGTCTCGCAATCGATCCAGGTCGGCGAGAAGGCGGTCCAGAATTACAAGATCGAGACGTTCAATGCGGGCGGGCACAGCTCGGTCCCGATCCGCGACAATGCGATCTACGAGCTGTCCGATGCGATCGCGAAGGTGCGCGATTTCGAGTTTCCCGTAACGCTCAGCGACACGACCCGCGCCTATTTCGCCAAGCTTGGCGCGTCGCGGAAGGATGCGATGGGCGCGGCGATGCTCGCCATTTCGAAGAACCCGGCCGATGCGGAGGCGGCGGCGACCTTGTCGACCGATCGCAGCTTCCATTCGATGCTGCGCACCACCTGCGTCGCGACCCTGCTCGATGGCGGCCATGCCAATAACGCGTTGCCGCAGCATGCGACCGCCAACATCAACTGCCGCATCTTCCCCGGCGAAAGCGTCGAACAGGTGCAGGCGAAGCTGACGGAGGTGATCGGCGATCCGAAGGTGAAGATCAGCCTGGTTCCGCCGATCCGCCCGCCGGCGGTGCCGCCGCCCCTCGACCCGAAGATCGTCGGCCCGGCCGAAAAGCTGGTCGCCAAATATTATCCGGGCGTGCCGCTGATCCCGTCCATGTCGACCGGCGGGACCGACGGCATCTTCCTCGCGGCGATCGGTATCCCGGTTTACGGCGCGCCGGGCGGGTGGGGCGATCCCGACGGCAATGGCGCCCACGGCCTCAACGAACGCCGCTCGGTCCGCTCGGTCTTCGTCGGCCGCGATTTCCTGACCGAACTGGTCAAGACCTACGCCGAGATGGATTGAGGAAAGAGATCCTCCCCCGGTGGGAGGATCATCAATCCGGCTTCTTGCTGTTGGAAATGTTGAACCGGATGCGGACCCAGCTGCCGATCAGGGTCTTGCCGCCCACGCGCGGGGGGCGGACCTTGAACTGCCAGGAGGCGAGCCGCACCGCGCGGGCGAGGCCGGTTCCGGGCGGGGATTCGTCGAGCTCGTGGCAATCCTCGACCCGCCAGTCGGGCGCCGTGCGGCAATAGACGTCGCCCCACGCGCCGTCGGGGATCTGGCGCTTGGGCATGTAGGTCGCCATTTCGGCGTCGGTCGGCTCGCGATACCAGGCGGCGTCGTACAGTCGCTCGCCATTGGGTGCGCGCGCGCCCTGCGACATGGCGTCGCCGCCCTCGGCGACCTGCGCATTGCCCGCGGCGGCGCCCGATCGCGGCAGATTGGCGATGTCGCCCGCGCGAAACTCGTCGCTGGTGACGACGATCATGTTGAGCGCGCGGGTTTCGGGCGTGGGCGGCGGGACGCTGGGGGCGGCCGCCTGCTGGACGGAGACGGTCGGCGTCTTCTCCTGCTCCTTCTGCGCGCGGGCGGCCTTCTTCTCCTCCTGCTTCTCGCCGTCGATCTGGATCAGGGAGAAGTTCTTGAGCAGGCCCGACTTGCGCAGATCGGCGGCGGGGGCGAGCGTCAGGAACGCCCACAGCAGCAGCGCGTGGATAAATGCGACGATGATCAGGGTGACGGCGCGGCGGCGCACCGAAGGGGCATGCGGGTCGGCCGAGAATCGTAACAGTGCCGCGCGCATCACAAAGGCGCGTTAAACTGCCGCTCGGCCGCCCGCAACGGGGCAAAGCCCGCTCCGGTCATCGTGGCGAAAGGCGCAGGGGGCCGCGCTGGGAGTCGACAAGGCTCCCCCGATCCTGTAGGGGCCGCGCCTCATGGTTTCGGAGCATCCTTTCGGGTGATTCGGGCCTGTGCCGTCCGAGACAGCAGGTGCGGGGGATTTGCCCCGCTTAATGCCCTGCCTAGACGGGGAAAAGTTTTACCGGGCATCTGCCCGGGTCTGCCGCGCTCCTAAGTGTGCCCGGCCAGGCGACCGACCCCTCGGACGGGTCATGGAGCGGCGTTTTTGCTCCGTGGCTCAAAACTTCGGCGGATGTTCTGCCGAGGTGGTTTGAAGGAGTAAGGCATGGATCGGGCTCAGAAGACCGAGCTGGTCGCCGAACTGAAGAGCACCTTCGAAGGCACGAGCGTGGTGATCATCACCCGCAATCTCGGCCTGACCGTGGCGCAGTCGACTGCGCTGCGTACGAAGATGCGCGAAGCCGGTGCCAGCTACAAGGTTTCGAAGAACAAGCTCGCCAAGATTGCCACCGAGGGCACGTCCTACAGCGCGATCAATGATCTGCTGGTGGGTCCGACCGCTCTGAGCACCTCCGTCGATCCCGTGGCTCCGGCCAAGGTGATCGTCGATTTCGCGAAGACCAACGACAAGTTGGAAATCGTGGGTGGTGCGATGGGCGAAACCGTCCTCGATGTCGCTGGCGTGAAGGCGCTGGCCGAACTGCCGTCGCTCGACGAGCTGCGCGCCAAGATCGTGGGCCTGGTTCAGGCTCCCGCGACCAAGGTCGTTCAGATCGTGCAGGCGCCGGCTGGCCAGCTTGCCCGGGTGTTTGGCGCATACGCCGCCAAAGAAGACGCCTGATCTTCGATATCCATCGATTGAACGAAACACTTTGGGGCGCGATGCCCCGTATGGAGACTACACATGGCTGACCTGCAGAAGCTTGTTGACGATCTTTCGGCTCTCACCGTTCTCGAAGCCGCGGAGCTCTCGAAGCTCCTCGAAGAGAAGTGGGGCGTTTCGGCCGCTGCGGCCGTCGCGGTTGCGGCTCCGGCCGCTGGCGGCGCCGGCGGTGGCGCTGCCGCTGCTGAAGAGAAGACCGAGTTCGACGTGATCCTCACCGGCGACGGTGGCAAGAAGATCAACGTCATCAAGGAAGTCCGCGCCATCACCGGCCTGGGCCTGACCGAAGCCAAGGCTCTCGTCGAGTCGGCTCCGAAGGCTGTCAAGGAAGGCGTCAGCAAGGACGAAGCCGAGAAGCTCAAGAAGCAGCTCGAAGAAGCCGGTGCGACCGTCGACCTCAAGTAAGCTTCTTCTCGCTTCGGCGACAAGAACAGGAAGGGCGGCCTCTCGGGGCCGCCCTTTTCCTTTGCCTTAAGCCGGCGGATTGGGTCGCATGCCGACCATCGCGAACAAGGCGCCTTGCGGATCGATCGCGGGGATCACCCAGGCGCCGCCCGGCACCTCCATCGGCCCTTCGGGCACGGTGCCGCCCGCCGCCTTCACCCGCGCCTCGGCCGCGTCGATATCGTCGCAGCCGATATAATAGAGCCAGTGCGGCTTATCCGACCCGATGTTGAACATGCCGCCGATCGCATTCCCGCCTGCGGCGAACAATTGGTATGTGCCCATCGGCCCCATGTCGACGGGGGTATCCTTGGTCCAGCCGAACAGCCCCGAATAGAAGGCGAAGCCCGCCTCCCAGTCGCTCGTGTTCAGTTCGTGCCAGCTGATCGATCCGGCGGTCATGAAGGGCGGCAGTGCCATGTCCATGCCGGGCAGCCCCTTGAACAGGACGAAGGGCGCGCCCTGCGGATCGGCCACCATCGCGAAGCGGCCGACCTGCGGAATGTCGCTCGGCCCCATATGGACGGTGCCGCCCGCAGCTTTGACCTTGTCGGCATAGCCATCGACATCGTCGACCGCGACATAGCCGAACCAGCTCGGCGGCGGGCCGTTTTCCAGGCTCATCACCCCGCCCAGCGGCACGCCGTTCGCGTGGATGATCGAATAATCCATGCCGGGCAGGCCGGAATCGGTGAAGGTCCATCCCGCCACCGCGCCATAGAAGGTCTTGGCGGCTTGCGGATCGCTGGTGATCAGTTCGTACCAGCAGAATTGGTTGGGCATCGTGCTCTCCTTATTCGGCGGCGTGACAGCAGGAATGGACGGGGGCCGCCGCATATTCGTCGTGGCGCTTGAGGAAGCTCATGGTCCCCGTCTCGTTGCGACCGAGCGGCGCGCGATCGAGGATCATCATCGTCGACATCCAGTTTTCGATCCCGCGCGCATAGCTCGAATAGGTGTGGAACAGGCTCGCATCGGGATCGCGCCAGAAGCTGCTCATCCCGTGCAGCTCGTCATGCCCCTGATCGGAGGGGAGGGCTTCGTAATTATAGTCGATCGTCCCGCTCGCCATCTGCTCGGGCGTGAAGGAGACGTTGAAGTCGTAATTGAAGTCCGATCCGTGCGACGAAACCCACGGGAAGCGCCAGCCCATCCGCGCCTTATAGGCCGCGATCTCCGCCATCGGCGCGCGCGACACCGCGACCCAGCTGACGTCGTGATTGTTCAGGTGGACGAGCGTGCCGTCGATATGGTCGCCGATGAACGAGCAGCCAGGGCATCCCGCCGCCCAGCCCGGCCCGAGCATGAAGTGATAGACGATCAACTGGCGGCGCCCTGCGAACAGATCGCCGAGCGACGCGGCGCCGTCCGGCGTCTCGAAGCGATAGTCCTTCTCCACCCGCTCCCACGGCAGTGCGAGGCGGGCGGCGTTGACGCGATCGCGCAGATGCGTCTCTTCGCGCTCCAGATCGAGCAGCGCCTTGCGCGCTTCCAGCCAGGCCTCGTGGTCGACGATCTTGTGGTCGGGCATTCGGACCTCTCCTCTTCGCGACTCTTGACTTTTGAGTTGATATCAACCTAAATAGGTCATGTCAAAACGACCGGTTCCCTTCGAGACGACGATCCATGTGCGCGATCATTGCCTGTGCCTGCATGTGCAGCGCGCGGCGCGGATGCTGGCGCGGCATTTCGATCAGGCACTGAAGGGTCTGGGCCTCACCAACCAGCAATTCTCGCTGCTGATGGCGCTCAATCGGCCCGGCCCCGCTCCGATGGGGCCGCTTTCCGCCTTGCTGGGGATGGACCGCACCTCGCTCACCGCCGCGCTCAAGCCGCTCGAACGGCGCGGACTCCTCAAGGTCGCGGTGTCCGAAAGCGACAAGCGCGCGCGCGAACTGACGCTGACGCCCGATGGCGAGGCACTGCTCGCACGCGCGGTGCCGATCTGGGTCGAACATCATGGCGCGATCGAGGCGGCGATGGGCGATGGCGTGGCCGATGCGCTGCGCGGCAATCTGGTGAAGATCGCGGCCTGATTGCCAATCCGGGCGCGCGCCGCCATCGTCGCGCGCATGACCATATCCCGTCGTCACCTGCTGGGCGCTGCCGCCGCCACGGCCGCTGTCTCCCGGCTCGGAGCTGCGCCGCAACGCCGCCCCAACATCCTCCTGATCCTCGCCGACGACTGGAGCTGGCAGCCTGAGGATGACAAAGACCGGTTGATCGATCATCTGCCGACCTTCGCGCGGCTGCAGCGTGAGGGGACAACCTTCCGCAACGCCTTCTCGGCCTCGCCGAGCTGCACCGCGTCGCGCGGCGGCATCCTGACCGGCCAATATCCTTGGCGACTGGCCGAGGGTGCAAACCTCGCCTCGATCCTGCCGCGCCGGTTCAAGGTCTATCCCGATGCGCTGGAGGGGGCGGGCTATCATGTCGGCTATGCGCGCAAGGGGTGGGCGCCGGGCCAGATCGATCCGGCGCGGCGCACGCGCAATCCGGCGGGCAAATCCTACGAAGATTTCGATGCCTTCCTGGCCGCGCGCGCCAAGGATGCGCCCTTCGCCTTCTGGTTCGGATCGCACGATCCGCATCGGCCCTATGTAAAGGGCGCAGGCGTCGCGGCGGGCGGCGATCCGAAGGCGGTGACGGTGCCGCCCTACCTGCCCGACACGCCGGTCGTGCGATCGGACATCGTCGATTATCGGTATGAGATCGAACGGCTCGACCGCGAGGCGGGGGCTTTGCTCGCGAAGCTCGAGGCGATGGGCGAACTCGACAATACGATCGTGGTGATGACCGGCGACAATGGCTGGCCGTTCCCGCGCGGCAAGGCGACGCTCTACGATGCGGGCTGGCACGTGCCGCTCGCGATCCGCGGCCCCGGCGTGCGGGCGGGCGCGGTAAGCGAGGTTCCGGTCAGCCTGATCGATCTGGCGCCGACCTTCCTGGGCGCGGCGGGCCTGCCGGCCCCGGCCGAGACGACCGGGCGCGATCTGCTGCCTTTGCTGTCCGGGCGTGGCAAGTTCGGGCGCGATCATGTGCTGGGATCGATGGAGCGCCATATGGACGGGCGCACCCATCCGGGCGAGGGTTATCCGATGCGCGCCTATCGCACCGCGCGGCACCTCTATATCCGCAACTTCAGGCCCGATCGCTGGCCGGCGGGCGATCCGAGCGGCCGCCCGCGCGATCGCGCCGAGATCGAGGCGGGATCCTATGCGGGCTTCGCCGATATCGACGGCGGGCCGACCAAGGCCGAACTGATCCTGCGGCAGGACGAGGCCGCCGTGCATCCGGCGTTCGAACGCGCAACCGGCCGGCGGCCCGCCGAGGAATTGTTCGACATCGTCGCCGATCCCTGGTGCCTGACCAACCTTGCGGCTGATCCGAAGCATCGCGCGCTTGTGCGGTCGTTCGCCGCGAAGCTCGACGCCGAATTGCGCGCGAGCGGCGATCCGCGCGCCCTGGGCAATGGCGACGTGTTCGACGATTATCCGAGCTATAGCGATCCGGGCTTCGGGCGTCCGAAGGAGATCTGACGCCTACTTCTTGTCAGTCGTCAGCACGGTCATCTTCGTGCCGGTGCCACCGCTGCGCAGCGTATCGGGGGTGACGACCACGGTGGTTCCGGGCGTCACGACCGAGGCCATCGACAGGCGGATATCCTCCGGCACGACCAGCCGGTCGCGCTCCTCCTGGCTGACAGGCTCGGGGGCGCTCAACCCCTGGCCGGGCAAAGGCAGGCGGCTCCAGCGGTAGTTCTCGCCCTCGATCGCGGTCAGCGTATAGGCGGTGGCGCCCGGCACGGCGCCGTGGATGCGGACCGGGGAGGAGCCGATCGGCACGCCGTTGCGCAGCACCAGCATCCGTTGATCGGCGGCCGAGATGATGATCGAGACGGGGCCGCTCGTCGATCGTTCGGGCTGCCACAGGCTTCCGCCCATCAGCCATTCGTCGGCATGGCTGGCAGCACCCTTGGCCATGAAGGCGGGGGTGGGCGCGACGCGTGGCACTTGCGCATCGTCGGTGATGATCACGGTCAGGCCCAGCTTGGTGATGCCGTAGAGCAGTTTGGAGAAGGCCAGCGGCATCCGCACGCAGCCGTGACTGGCGGGATAGCCGGGCAGATTGCCCGCGTGCATCGCGATCCCGTCCCACGTCAGCCGCTGCATGTAGGGCATCGGCGCGCTGTTATAGAGGTTCGACTTGTGGTCGATATTCTTCTGCAGCAGCGTGAAGACCCCGGTGGGCGTCTCATGCCCCTTCTTGCCCGTCGATACGGTGGTGATGCCGATCGGAATGCCGTTGCGATAGGCATAAGCGCGCTGCTGCGGGATCGAGACGACGATCACGACGGGGCCGCCGGGTGCGATATCGGGCGCCCACAGATAGTCGCCGGGCTTCATCTTGGTGACGATGTCCGCCACCGCCCCGTCGGACAGCGCGATCTGCGCGACAGCGGGTGCAGCGAACAGGGCGCTGGCGAACAAGAATGTCAGCAACCGGCGAATCATATGGGCCATCCCCCTTCCCAAACATATGGTCGGGGACTATATAGCCGTCTTCCAGACATCGGCAGAAGCCCACGAAACGCGATCGTGGGTGCCGCCCTTGCCGCCTCGGGACACGGACCGCCTTGCGCACGGTTCGCGACGAATTGGGGCCGGTTATACAAGGGTTTCATCAGACGCTGCAGTGCGGTTCCGACAGCCCGGACCCGCACTTTTTTGCGTGGGATCGCGCCCGCGAATCGGCTGCTTTCCGCTGCAAGGCGGCGAAAAAATTTGACGCGAGGGATCAACTCAATGGCCACCAAGGCAGTTCCGGCGACCGCCAAGAAGCGCATCCGCAAGGTCTTCGGCAACATCCACGAAGTCGTGCAGATGCCGAACCTGATCGAGGTTCAGCGCGAAAGCTACGAACAGTTCCTGCGCTCGGACCCGTCGACGGGCTATGTTTCGGGCCTCGAAAAGACGCTGCGCAGCGTTTTCCCGATCCGCGACTTCGCCGGCACCGCCGAGCTCGATTTCGTCCAGTACGAGCTGGAAGATCCCAAGTACGACACTGACGAGTGCCGCCAGCGCGGCATGACCTATGCCGCGCCGATGCGCGTCACTTTGCGCCTGATCGTGTTCGAGGTGGATCCCGATACGGAGACCCGCTCGGTCCTCGATATCAAGGAGCAGGACGTTTACATGGGCGACATGCCGCTCATGACCGAGAACGGCACCTTCATTGTCAACGGCACCGAACGCGTCATCGTCTCGCAGATGCACCGTTCGCCGGGCGTGCTGTTCGATCATGATCGCGGCAAGACCCATGCGTCGGGCAAATATCTGTTCGCTGCGCGCGTGATTCCGTATCGCGGTTCGTGGCTCGATTTCGAATTCGACGCCAAGGACATCGTCAACGTCCGCATCGACCGCAAGCGCAAGCTGCCGGTCACCAGCCTGCTCTACGCGCTGGGCCTCAGCGGCGAAGACATGCTCAACTATTTCTACCGCACGCAGACCTATGTCCGCGGCGAAGGCGGCTGGAAGGTGCCCTTCGTCGTCGAAAACTGGCGCGGTCAGAAGCCGGCGTTCGACGTCGTCAATGGCGAGACCGGCGAAGTCGTGTTCCCCGCGGGCACGAAGATCTCGCCGCGCGCCGCCAACAAGGCCGGCAAGGACGGTCTTTCGACGCTGCTGATCCCCACCGATCAGATCTACGGCCGTTATTCGGCGTTCGACCTGATCGATGAATCGACCGGCCGCATCTACATCGAGGCCGGCGACGAAGTGACGCCGGAAAATCTCGAGGCGCTGGACAAGGCGGGCTTCGACCATGTCGACCTGCTCGACATCGATCATGTCTCGACCGGTCCGTGGATCCGCAACACGCTGAAGGCCGACAAGGTCGAGGAGCGCGATCACGCGCTCAGCGAAATCTATCGCGTCATGCGCCCTGGCGAACCGCCGACAAAGGAAACCGCGGAATCGCTGTTCGCCGGCCTGTTCTTCGATCCGGAACGCTATGACCTCTCGGCCGTCGGCCGCGTGAAGCTCAACATGCGCCTCGAACTCGACGTCGAGGACACGGTGACCACGCTGCGCGCCGAGGACATCCTGGCGGTCGTGAAGACCCTGGTCGACCTGAAGGACGGCAAGGGCGAAATCGACGACATCGACAATCTCGGCAACCGCCGCGTGCGTTCGGTGGGCGAGCTGCTGGAGAACCAGTATCGCGTCGGCCTGCTCCGCATGGAGCGCGCCGTGAAGGAGCGTATGTCGTCGGTCGACGTGTCGACCGCGATGCCGAACGACCTGATCAACGCCAAGCCGGCGGTGGCCGCGGTTCGCGAATTCTTCGGCTCGTCGCAGCTGTCGCAGTTCATGGACCAGACCAACCCGCTGTCCGAAGTGACGCACAAGCGTCGCGTCTCGGCGCTCGGGCCGGGCGGTCTGACGCGTGAGCGCGCGGGCTTCGAAGTCCGCGACGTTCACCCGACCCACTATGGCCGTATCTGCCCGATCGAAACGCCGGAAGGCCCGAACATCGGTCTGATCAACTCGCTGGCGTCGTTCAGCCGCGTCAACCGCTACGGCTTCATCGAGACGCCGTATCGCAAGATCATCGACGGCAAGGTGACCAACGAGGTCGTCTATCTGTCGGCGATGGAAGAGGCCAAGCACACCATCGCGCAGGCGAACGCCGAGCTCGACGGTGAAGGCCGCTTCGTCGAGGATCTGATCTCGGCGCGCGAAGCGGGCGAATTCCTGATGGCCCCGCGCGATCAGGTGACCCTGATGGACGTGTCGCCGAAGCAGCTCGTTTCGGTCGCGGCCTCGCTGATCCCGTTCCTGGAAAACGACGACGCGAACCGCGCGCTCATGGGCTCGAACATGCAGCGCCAGGCGGTGCCGCTGGTTCGTGCCGAGGCGCCGTTCGTCGGCACCGGCATGGAAGAAACCGTTGCGCGTGACTCGGGTGCGGCGATCGCCGCGCGTCGCGCCGGCGTGATCGACCAGGTCGATGCGACCCGTATCGTCGTCCGTGCCTCGGGCGCGGTCGAAGCGGGCAAGTCGGGCGTCGACATCTACACGCTGATGAAGTTCCAGCGTTCGAACCAGTCGACCTGCATCAACCAGCGTCCGCTGGTGAAGGTGGGCGACGTCGTGCAGGCCGGCGACATCATCGCCGACGGCCCGTCGACCGAGTTCGGCGAACTGGCGCTGGGTCGCAACGTCCTCGTCGCGTTCATGCCGTGGAACGGCTACAACTACGAAGACTCGATCCTGATCAGCGAGCGCATCGTGAAGGACGACGTGTTCACGTCGATCCACATCGACGAGTTCGAGGTGATGGCCCGCGATACCAAGCTTGGGCCGGAAGACATCACCCGCGACATCCCGAACGTCGGCGAGGAAGCTCTGCGCAACCTCGACGAAGCGGGCATCGTCTATATCGGTGCCGAGGTCGAGCCGGGCGACATCCTGTGCGGCAAGATCACGCCGAAGGGCGAAAGCCCGATGACGCCGGAAGAAAAGCTCCTGCGCGCCATCTTCGGTGAAAAGGCCAGCGACGTGCGCGACACTTCGCTGCGTCTGCCGCCGGGCGTGTCGGGCACCGTCGTCGACGTGCGCGTGTTCAACCGTCACGGCATCGACAAGGACGAGCGCGCGATGGCGATCGAGCGCGAAGAGATCGATCGCCTGACCAAGGACCGCGAAGACGAACGCGCCATCCTGAACCGCGCAAACTATGCGCGTCTGCGCGAAATGCTGCTTTGCCAGACCGCCAGCTCGGCGCCCAAGGGCGTCAAGAAGGGTGGCGAGATCACCGATGAGCTGCTGAACGAAGTCGAGAAGCGTGAATGGTGGAAGTTCGCGGTCGCGGACGACGCCGTTCAGGCCGATCTCGAAGCCGTGAAGGCGCAGTACGACCAGGCCGTCAGCCTGATCGTCAAGAAGTTCGAGGATCGCGTCGAAAAGCTGCAGCGCGGCGACGAGCTGCCGCCGGGCGTGCTCAAGATGGTCAAGGTCTTCGTCGCGGTGAAGCGCAAGCTGCAGCCGGGCGACAAGATGGCCGGCCGTCACGGCAACAAGGGCGTCATCTCGCGCATCCTGCCGAACGAGGACATGCCGTTCCTGGCGGACGGCACCCCGGTCGACATCGTGCTCAACCCGCTGGGCGTGCCTTCGCGCATGAACGTCGGGCAGATCTTCGAAACCCACCTCGGCTGGGCTTCGCGCGGTCTGGGCAAGCAGATCACCGAGGCTCTCGAAAACTGGCGTGAAGCCAATCCCGACGCGACCGGCGGCAAGCCGCCCGAAGCCGTCGTGGAGCGGATGAAGGCCGTTTATGGCGAGCATTATCACGCCGACATCGAAAGCCGTTCGGCCGACGAGATCGTCGAGATGGCGAAGCTGCTGAAGAACGGCGTGCCGATGGCGACGCCGGTGTTCGACGGCGCCCGTGAATCGGACGTGTCCGACATGCTCGAACTGGCCGGGGTCGATACCTCGGGTCAGTCGGAGCTGTTCGACGGCCGCACCGGCGACACCTTCGATCGCCGCGTGACCGTGGGCTACATCTACATGCTCAAGCTCCACCACCTGGTCGACGACAAGATCCACGCGCGTTCGATCGGGCCCTACTCGCTCGTCACCCAGCAGCCGCTGGGTGGTAAGGCGCAGTTCGGTGGCCAGCGCTTCGGCGAAATGGAGGTGTGGGCGCTCCAGGCCTATGGCGCGGCATACACGCTGCAGGAGATGCTGACGGTGAAGTCGGACGACGTGGTCGGCCGCACCAAGGTGTACGAAGCGATCGTCAAGGGCGACGACACCTTCGAAGCCGGCATCCCCGAGAGCTTCAACGTGCTCGTCAAGGAAATGCGCTCGCTGGGCCTCAACGTCGAACTGTCCTCGATCGAGGATGCGGGCGACGACGACATCGCCGAGGCGGCGGAGTGATTGGATCGGTGCAGCGGTTTACAAAACCGCTGCACCGTCCCTCCGCTCACCAGATTTGACCCTCCAGAGGGACGAAAGACATGAACGAACTGACCAATTTCGCGAACCCGGTCGCCAAGCCCGAGACGTTCGACCAGATCCAGATCGGGATCGCCAGCCCGGAGCGTATCCGCAGCTGGTCCTTCGGCGAGATCAAGAAGCCGGAAACGATCAACTATCGCACGTTCAAGCCCGAACGTGACGGCCTGTTCTGCGCGCGCATCTTCGGTCCGATCAAGGATTACGAATGCTTGTGCGGCAAGTACAAGCGCATGAAGTATAAGGGCATCGTCTGCGAAAAGTGCGGCGTCGAGGTTACCGTCTCGAAGGTCCGTCGTGAGCGGATGGGCCATATCGAACTGGCGGCGCCCGTCGCGCACATCTGGTTCCTGAAGTCGCTGCCGTCGCGCATCGGCCTGCTGCTCGACATGCAGCTCAAGCAGCTCGAGCGCGTGCTCTACTTCGAAAGCTATATCGTGATCGAGCCGGGCCTGACCCCGCTTGAGAAGTATCAGCTGCTCACCGAAGACGAGCTGCTCGAAGCGCAGGACGAATATGGCGAAGACGCCTTCTCGGCCGGCATCGGCGCCGAAGCGGTTCGCCGCATGCTCGAGGATCTCGATCTCGAGGGCGAGCGCAAGGAGCTGATGGAAGAGCTCGCGGTCACCAAGTCCGAGCTCAAGCCCAAGAAGATCATCAAGCGCCTGAAGGTCGTCGAGAGCTTCATCGATTCGGGCAACCGCCCGGAATGGATGATCCTCGAAGTCGTTCCGGTCATTCCGCCCGAACTGCGCCCGCTGGTGCCGCTCGACGGCGGCCGCTTCGCGACGTCGGATCTGAACGATCTCTATCGCCGCGTGATCAACCGTAACAACCGCCTCAAGCGCCTCATGGAGCTGCGCGCGCCGGACATCATCGTCCGCAACGAAAAGCGCATGCTGCAGGAGTCGGTCGACGCGCTGTTCGACAACGGCCGCCGCGGCCGCACGATCACCGGTGCCAACAAGCGTCCGCTCAAGTCGCTGTCCGACATGCTCAAGGGCAAGCAGGGCCGCTTCCGCCAGAACCTGCTCGGCAAGCGCGTCGACTATTCGGGCCGTTCGGTCATCGTGACCGGTCCGGAACTCAAGCTGCACCAGTGCGGCCTGCCGAAGAAGATGGCGCTCGAACTGTTCAAGCCGTTCATCTACGCGCGTCTCGACGCCAAGGGTCTGTCGATGACCCTGAAGCAGGCGAAGAAGTGGGTCGAAAAGGAGCGCAAGGAAGTCTGGGACATCCTCGACGAAGTCATTCGCGAGCATCCCGTCCTGCTGAACCGCGCGCCGACGCTCCACCGTCTGGGCATCCAGGCGTTCGAGCCGGTCCTGATCGAAGGCAAGGCGATCCAGCTGCACCCGCTCGTCTGCTCGGCGTTCAACGCCGACTTCGACGGTGACCAGATGGCCGTCCACGTTCCGCTGTCGCTCGAAGCGCAGCTGGAAGCGCGCGTGCTGATGATGTCGACCAACAACATCCTGAGCCCCGCGAACGGCAAGCCGATCATCGTGCCGTCGCAGGACATGGTGCTGGGCCTTTATTATCTGTCGATGATGAAGGAAAACGAGCCGGGCGAAGGCACGTTGATGTCGAGCATGCAGGAGGTGCATCAGGCGCTCGCGGCCAAGGCCGTGACGCTCCACACCAAGATCATCACCCGCGTCCCGCAGACCGACGAGGACGGCAATCAGTATATGAAGCGCGTCGAAACGACGCCGGGTCGTATGCTGCTGGGCGAAACCCTGCCGAAGTCGCACAAGGTGCCGTTCGAAACGGTCAACCGCCTGCTGACCAAGCGTGAGATCGGCGACGTCATCGACATCGTCTATCGTCACACCGGCCAGAAGGAGACCGTGCTGTTCGCCGACGCCATCATGGCGCTGGGCTTCCGTCACGCTTTCCAGGCCGGCATCTCGTTCGGCAAGGACGACATGATCATCCCCGACGCGAAGGAACCGCTGGTCGAAGAGACCCGCGCCCTCGTGAAGGACTTCGAGCAGCAGTATCAGGACGGCCTGATCACGCAGCAGGAGAAGTATAACAAGGTGATCGACGCCTGGTCGCGTTGCGGCGACCGTGTGGCTGCCGAGATGATGAAGGAGATCCAGGCGGTCAAGAAGGACCCCGAGACCGGCCGTGAAATGCCGATCAACGCGATCTACATGATGGCGCACTCCGGTGCCCGTGGTAGCGCCGCGCAGATCAAGCAGCTCGCCGGCATGCGCGGCCTGATGGCCAAGCCGTCGGGCGAGATCATCGAAACGCCGATCATCTCGAACTTCAAGGAAGGCCTGACCGTCCTTGAATATTTCAACTCGACCCACGGCGCCCGTAAGGGCCTGGCCGACACCGCGCTCAAGACGGCGAACTCGGGTTACCTGACCCGCCGTCTGGTCGACGTGTCGCAGGATTGCGTCGTCGTCGAACTCGATTGCGGCACCGAACGCGCGCTCGACATGAAGGCGATCGTTCAGGGCGGCGCCACCATCGCGTCGCTGGGCGAGCGCATCCTGGGCCGAACCACGGCCGAGGACGTGATCGACGTGAAGTCGGGCGAAATCGTCGTCGCGGAGGGTGTCCTTCTCGACGAGCCGATGGTTGCGGCGATCGAGGCGGCCGGCGTGATCGGTGTCAAGATCCGCAGCCCGCTGGTCTGCGAATCGAAGGGCGGCGTCTGCGGCGCATGCTACGGTCGTGACCTTGCCCGCGGTACCCCGGTGAACATCGGCGAAGCCGTCGGCGTCATCGCGGCGCAGTCGATCGGTGAACCGGGCACGCAGCTGACGATGCGTACCTTCCACATCGGCGGCGCGGCGCAGCTCAACGAGCAGTCGAACCTCGAAGCGGTGTCGGACGGCAAGATCGAATATCGCGAACTGCGCACGATCACCGATCCGCGCGGCCGTCGCGTGTCGCTCAGCCGTAACGGCGAGTTCGCGATCCTCGACATGGAGGGCCGCGAGCGTGCGGTCCACCGTCTGCCTTACGGTGCGCACCTGCTCGTCGACGACGGCGCCGTCGTCTCGAAGGGCGATCGCATCGCCGAGTGGGATCCCTTCACCATGCCGGTCATCACCGAGACGGGCGGCGTCGTGAAGTATCAGGACCTGATCGACAACCAGACGCTCACCGAGCAGACCGACGAAGCGACCGGCATCAGCCAGAAGGTCGTGATCGAGTATCGCGCCACCAGCCGGAAGGAAGATCTCCGTCCGCGCCTGACGCTGCTCGATGACTCGTCGGGCGAAACCGCGCGCTACATGCTGGCGCCGGGTGCGATGCTCTCGGTCGAGGACGGCCAGACGGTGAAGGCGGGTGAGGTTCTCGCCCGTGTCAGCCGCGAGTCCGCCAAGACCCGCGACATCACCGGCGGTCTGCCGCGCGTCGCCGAGCTGTTCGAAGCGCGCAAGCCCAAGGAAAACGCGATCATCGCGAAGGTCTCGGGCCGCGTCGAATTCGGCAAGGACTATAAGGCGAAGCGCAAGATCATCATCCGTCCGGACGATGGCGCGGAGCCGGTCGAATATCTGGTGCCCAAGTCGAAGGTGATCGACGTTCAGGAAGGCGACTACGTCAAGCGTGGCGACAACCTGATCGGCGGTTCGCCCGATCCGCACGATATTCTCGAAGTGCTCGGCATCGAGCCGCTCGCCGAATATCTCGTGTCGGAAATCCAGGAAGTCTATCGACTCCAGGGCGTGAAGATCAACGACAAGCACATCGAAACGATCGTTCGTCAGATGCTGCAGAAGGTCGAGATCACCGCGGCCGGCGACACCACCCTGCTCCCCGGCGAGCAGGTGGATCGCGAGGAGATGGACGAGGTCAACGCCAAGGTCGTCGCCACCGGCGGCCAGCCGGCGGAGGGCAAGCCCATCCTGCTCGGCATCACCAAGGCGTCGCTCCAGACCCGGTCGTTCATCTCGGCCGCGTCGTTCCAGGAAACGACCCGCGTGCTCACCGAAGCTTCGGTGCAGGGCAAGATCGATACGCTCAACGGCCTCAAGGAGAACGTGATCGTCGGTCGCCTGATCCCGGCCGGCACCGGTGCGGGCATGTCGCGTCTGCGCGTCACCGCATCCAGCCGCGACGCCGCGCTTCGTGCGCAGCAGCGCAGCTGGCAGGCCTCGCTCATCGCGCCGCAGTCCGCGGCCGAGGAGCATGAGGCGGAACTGCGCCGCAGCCCGCGTGACGCCGCCGGCACCGGCGATGATGCGCTGGGTGAGGTGGTCTCCTCGGGCCACGGCACCGATGCGGATGCGGGCGACTATCTGAACGATTGATCGCCGGCCTAGCCGACAGAATTGGCCTCGCCGGAGCGATCCGGCGGGGCTTTTTCATGCGCGGTGCCCATAAAGCTGACGGGGAATCGGCCCGTTTCAGTATGTTAACGATTGCGTATTGCGCGACGCGCCGAGCCGCGCGCAAAGAGGGGCCACGCTACGGCCGAAAAGAGCCGGGCACCCCCGTTTCCCCGAGTATTCTTTGTTCGACATCATCCACTGTTCGCTGCGGCTCAAGGCCGATCCCACCCGCCGCGTCGTCCGTCCTTTCCACCCCGCCAACGGATCCAATGGCAGCGATGTTCGCCGGATCGTCGACTATGTGGCCGCGCTCGATGAGGCGACGGCAGGCGACGAGCTGGAGCGCGTGCTGCGCGATTTCGATCCGCGCCGCTGGCAGGCGCGGAACATGTTCGATGCCCGTTTCGCCCGGATCGAGGCTGAACTGGGCCTTGGCCATGCCGGCTTGTCCGAGGTGCGCAGGCGGCTGATCGGCGCCTTCTTCTGCCACGCTCACGGCTATGCCGCCGCCGCGCTCACCAATCCCGGCGTCGTGCCGCATCCCGATCAATCGGGCATGGGCAGGGATGCCGTCCGCATCATCATCTCGCTGCGCGCGGTCGGCGAAGGCCATATCGGCTCGGTCGCCTTTCGCGAGGGGATATTGGGGCCGGGGCCGGTTCTGGATCTGATGCCCGAGCCGCCCTTCGCCACCGCCGCCGATGGCGCGGGCGATCCGGGCGGTGATGCGATCGCAATCCACCGCCACCGCGACAGCTCACTATCGGGCACGGTACTGTTCCCGATGACCGAGGCGCAGCGCGAGGGGCTGGAGGATCTCCGCCTCGTCCGCTTCACGCATGACGACGGCGCCGTCGAATGGCTCGGTACCTATAGCGCGCATGATGGGGTGCGGCGCCGGCCGGAGCTGCTGCGCACGTCGGATTTCCGCAGCTTCACGCTCGCGCCCATGTCCGCTCCGGCGGCGCAGGGCCGGGGCATGGCGCTGTTCCCGCGCAAGATCGGCGGGCGCTACGCGATGATCGGACGGCGCGACAATGCCACGATCGTTCTGATGACATCGGACCGGCTCGACGCGTGGGGCGAGGGCGTGCCGCTGCTCAGCCCCGTCCATGCCTGGGAACAGGCACAGATCGGCATTTGCGGATCGCCGATCGAGATCGACGAGGGCTGGATCGTGCTGACTCACGGCGTCGGCGCGATGCGCAAATATGCGATCGGCGCGGTGCTGCTCGACAAGGCCGATCCGTCGAAGGTGATCGGTCGCGCTGAACTGCCCCTGATCGCCGCCACGCAGGAGGATCATGAGGGCTACAGGCCCAACGTCGTCTATAGCTGCGGCGCGATGCGCCACGGCGAACATCTGTTCGTTCCCTATGGCGTGGCGGACAGTTCGGTCGCCTTCGGCTTCGTCGCGCTCGGCGAATTGCTGGCCGCTCTGAAATGAAGCAATCTCCCCTCCAAAAGAGGAGGGGGGACATGATCGATCTCTATTATTGGGGCACGCCCAACGGGCATAAGATAACCCTGTTTCTGGAAGAAGCGGGCCTGCCCTATCGGGTGAAGCCGGTGAACATTGGCAAGGGCGAGCAGTTCGCGCCCGGCTTCCTGAAGATCGCGCCGAACAACCGCATCCCCGCGATCGTCGACAGCGAGCCGACGGGCGGCGGCGCGCCGATCTCGATCTTCGAATCCGGCGCGATCCTGCTCTATCTGGCCGAAAAGACCGGGCAATTCCTGCCCACCGGCGTCAGGGCGCGGGCGGACGTGCTGCAATGGCTGTTCTGGCAGGTCGGCGGGCTGGGGCCGATGGCGGGGCAGAACCACCATTTCAACGGCTATTCGCCCGAAGACATTCCCTATGCCCGCCAGCGTTACGTTCGCGAAACCGCGCGGCTCTACGGCGTGCTCGACCGGCGGCTGACCGATCACAGCTTCGTGGGCGGGGAGGATTATTCGATCGCCGACATGGCGATCTATCCGTGGATCGTCCCCCATGAACGGCAGAAGCAGGATCTGGACGACTTCCCGCACGTGAAGCGCTGGTTCGACGAGATCGCCGCGCGCCCGGCCACCGCGCGCGCTTATGCCGTCGCCGACAGTTTGAAGAACCTGCCCCCGCCCGATCCGGTCGAGTTTGCGCGCATCCTATTCGGGATTGAGCCGCCCAAGCCCGCGAAGAAGGTGTGATCGCGACCGAAAGTCCCGGCTTCGACTCGTCTCACCGCAGCCATGCGCCGATCGGCTCGACAGGGCGGCGCGCGCTGCGATAGGAGCGGGGTGACGACGTCCCGCCCGAGCCCGTTCAGCGCCCGTTTCGGTTCGTTTCGATTAGAAGATGCGGACGGTTCGCGAAGGGTAGAATGAGGGCGGCGCTTTTCCTGTTCGATCGCACGGCGGTCCTGTTCCTCGGCGTCGCCGCGGGGGCGGCGATCGGCTATGCCTTTGGCGTCCACACCGCAACCGAGCCTGTCGCGCCGCCGATCGAGGTCGGCACGTCCGACGTGGCGGCGCCGCTTGGCACCGATGCCAATCCGGGCGATGCGCTGCCGACGCAGCCGGCCGATGCGCCCAAGCCTGCGCCTGGTGCGCTGCCCGAACAGCCGACGGTCGCCGAAAGTCGCCCGATCCAGCCCGGCATCGTCAATGCGATCGCCGCCGGCCGGCCGGTGCGCATCGGCGTGTTCGGCGACAGCTTCGGCGACGGCATCTGGTCTGCGCTCTACAATCAGCTCAGCCGGAAACAGGGCTATCAGGTCGTCAAGTTCAGCCAGCAGGCGACCGGCTTCACCCGGTACAAGACGCTGAATCTGGAGGAGCATGATCGCGCCCGCCTGGCCCCCGCGCCGGTCGATATCGCGGTGATCAGCTTCGGTGCGAACGACATGATGGGCGTCGCGGCGAACGGCCATGTCTATGCGTTGCTCAGCCCCAATTGGAAGGCGGAGATCGCGCGGCGCGTGACCCGCTATGTCGCCATGCTGCGCGGGCAGGGGGCGATCGTCTATTGGGTCGGCCTGCCCAAGATGCGCGAGGCGGCCTATGATGCCGACGTCGTCCGCATGAATGCTTTCTACCGCGATCTGATGGCGCAGCTGGGCGTCGCTTATGTCGAAACCGCGCCCTACAGCGTCGATGCCGACGGGCGCTATGCGGCCTATCTGCCGGGCGCCGATGGTCGGCCGATGCTGATGCGCGCCAATGACGGCATCCACATGTCGATGAACGGCTATGTCCGGATCACGCGCGGGTTGGCCGGGCGCATCCGCACCTATGTCGATCGCGCGCGCAGTGAGGCGGGGGGCGATGCCGCGCCGCCGCCGCCCGTGGTCGCCCCGCCTCCACCCCCGCCGCCTGTCGCGCGAGTGAAGCCGCCAAAGCTGGAAGATCCGCTGGCCGCGCCGCCGCCCACCGCCGCCACCGCGCCCACCACGGCCCCGCCGCCGGTGGCGACCGAACGCCGTGCGCCGCCTGCCAAGGGCGCGCCCGTTGATCTGCTGCCGCCCGATCTGCGCGGTGAGGAAGAGGGCAATCGCAGCGAATGATGTCGCTGCTCGCCCTTGCCGCGGCGGCTGCCGCTACGCCTGCCGTCACCGCCGATTGTGCGGGCGGCCTGTGCGGCTATCCGGCGCTCAAATCCTATTTCGAAAAGCTGGCGACCTCGCGCGGCCGTTCGGGCAAGCCCGTTCATATCCTCCAGATCGGCGACAGCCATACGGCGGGCGATGCGATCACCGGCGCGTGGCGCGAAATGCTCCAGGCGCGCTACGGCAGCGGCGGACGCGGCGTGATGCCGCCGGGCAAGCCGTTCAACGGATACAATCCGCGTGGCGTGAGCGTCGACATGTCGGACGGCTGGTCGATCGCGTCGATCTTCGGCCCCGGATCGCAATCGCCGCGTCCGCCGATCGGCCTGTCGGCCTACAGCCTGACATCGACCCGCGACGGCGCGCGCATCTCGATGGTCGCCGGCGCCAACGAACAGTTCGATCGCTTCGTCGTCTGTGCGCTCGCGCAGCCGGGGGCGGGCACGCTGGCGATCAGCATCGGCGGCAAGACCGAGCGGATGGACCTCAACGCCTTCCTCTCGCGCCCCGAATGCAAGGAGCTGACCTTCGATAGCCCGCAGGTCGCGGTGTCGGTGGTGGCGGAAGGCAATCCCGTCACGATCACCAGCTGGGCCAGCTTCCGCGACGCGGGCGGGGTCGCCCTGTCCAATGTCGGCGTGGTCGGATCGCAACTCGTCCACTTCTCGCGCAACGACGATGCCGTCGTTGCGGAGGAGCTGCGCAGTTACGATCCTGACCTGATCGTCGTCGCCTTCGGCACCAATGAAGGCTTCGCGCCGCGCATCGCGCCGCAGGAATATGAGATCACCCTGCGCACCCAGATCGGCCGCATCCGCCGCCTGGCGGGGCGTGTGCCGATCCTGCTGCTGGGCGCCCCCGATGCGCTGACCCGGCGCAGCGAACTGCTCTCCAACGCGCCGACCGTGACGCCCGCGCCCTGCCTCGAGCCCGCGCCGCTGCCGCCCACCGCGCCCGTCGCGCAGACGCCGCCGCCTTCGCAGGCCGCGCCCGACAGCATCGAGGATATTTTGGGTGAGCTGGAGGCGCAGGCGACCCAGACGGTCGACGGCCGCCGGATGATCACCACGCCGCCGCCCGCAACCGCGCCGGTGCTGGCGCCGCCCCCGGTCACGCAACCGACCCAGATCGGCTGGTCGATCACCGCGCGGCCGCTTTTCCCGCCCGCCGGCCTCAAGATGGTTCGCGACGTGCAGCGCCGCGTCGCGCAGCAACTGCGCCTCGGCTTCTGGGATTGGGAAGCGCGCATGGGCGGGCGCTGCACCGCGGTCAGCTGGGTCAAGCTGCAGCCGACCCGGATGCGCGGCGACTATGTCCACTTCAACAGCCTGGGCGGGCAGGAGATCGCGACGCGGCTCCAGACCGATCTCGACGCCGCAGCCGGCGCGGTCCGCTAGATGCTCTTTCCGACGCTCGACTTCGGGCTGTTCTTCCTCGCGGCCTTCGCGATCATCTGGGCCGTGTCCGGATCGAACGAGTGGCGCAAGATCCTGCTGCTGCTCGGCAGCTGGGTGTTCTACGGCGCGTGGGACTGGCGCTTCGTCGCCCTCCTGATCGCCTCGGCCTTCCTCAACTGGGGCGCGGCGCGGCTGATCTACGCGGCCGATACGCGCGGTACGCAGAAGACGGTCGTGACGTTGGGGGTGATCGCCAATCTCGGCATCCTCGGCTTCTTCAAATATTACGACTTCTTCCTGGAGCAGTTGGGCGTCCTGTTGGGCAGCTGGGGGATGGCGCGCGATCTGCCGCTGATGCAGATCGTGCTGCCGGTCGGCGTGTCCTTCTTCACCTTCCAGGGCATGTCCTACCTGATCGACGTTTATCGCGGGCGGGTGCGCGCGGCGGGGCTGCTCGACATCACTTTGTTGATGAGCTTTTTCCCGCACCTCGTGGCCGGCCCCATCGTGCGCGCGTCCGATCTGCTGCCGCAGTTCGAAAAGACGCCCCGGCTCAACCGCGACATGATCGCGATGGCGCTGCTGCTGATCGTGTGGGGGCTGTTCAAGAAGGCGGTCGTCGCGTCCGAATTGTCGGTCAACCTCGTCGATCCGGTCTTCTTCGATCCGGCGGCGCACTCCAGCCTCGATCTGCTGCTCGCCGCCTATGGCTATGCGGTGCAGATCTACTGCGATTTCTCGGCCTATTCGGACATGGCGATCGGGATCGCGGCCCTGTTCGGCTATCGCTTCCCGCGCAATTTCAACCAGCCCTATCGCGCGCAATCGCTGCAGGATTTCTGGCGCCGCTGGCACATCAGCCTGTCCAGCTGGCTGCGCGACTATCTCTATATCGGCCTCGGCGGCAATCGCGGCGGGCTGTTCGGCCAGTGCCGCAACATCCTGATCACGATGTTGTTGGGGGGCTTCTGGCACGGCGCCAAATGGACCTTCCTCATCTGGGGTGGCCTGCACGGCGGTGTTCAGGTCATTGAAACGCTGTGGCGCAAGGCTGGGCTGCCGGGCCTGCCCAAGCTGCTCGCGATCCTCGTCACCTTCCACATCGTGACGTTGGGCTGGATCTTCTTCCGCGCGGACACCTTCGACGGCGCGATCAGCTTCATCGGCGGCATGGCGGGCGGCGACTGGCGCAACACGATGACGACGCCTTTGCTCGCCGGGCTGATGGTGCTGGGCATGGCGTTCCACTTCACCCCGCCTGGGCTGGCGCAGGGTGTTGCGCTGCGGCTGCGGCTGATGCCCGCCTGGGCGCTGGGCCTGCTCACGGCGGTCGCGATCATCGTGATCGATGCGATGCGCTATGAAGGGGTCGCACCCTTCATCTATTATCAGTTCTGACGGGAGACGGTCGGATGGCGCGCGAGATGAAGGAGCATGAGCTGGCCTCCCCGGTCGATCTGCCCGCAGAACCGATCGAGGGCGGTCATCCGCTGGCTTATGCCAGCGTCGCGATCATCGTGGCGACGTTGGTGCTGTTCTTCGCCAATGCCGGCACGCTCTCCGCCTGGGTCGACGAAAAGCCGCCGAGCGACGTTCAGCTGCGCGCCTCCGAAGCCGCAAGCGGCTGGGCCGCGACGATGGACGCGATCGGCATCGGCAAGCCGCGCACCGCGCTCCACGATGGCTGGAAAAAGCTGCAGGCCGCGCGCTTCGGGGATGAGGCGGCGGGCGGCATGCAATAAAGCTCCTCATCCCAGCGGAGGCCGGGATCTCAGGAGGCTCCTGCGGCTAACTCGTCCCTAGATGCTCGCTGAGATCCCGGCCTCCGCCGGGATGACGGTTACGCGGTGAGCGCCGTCACGATCGCGTCGGCCGCCTTCGCCGCATCGCCCGGCGCGAGCCTGACCTGAAGCCCGCGCTGGCCGCCGTTGATGAAGACGAGCGGAAGCGCCATCGCGTCCGCCTCGATCGCCGTCGGCACGCGCTTCTTCTGGCCGAAGGGGCTGATCCCGCCCACGACGAAGCCGGTCGCGCGCTCGGCATCGGCGGGTTTCATCATCTGCGCGGACTTGCCCCCGAAGGCCGCGGCCGCCTTCTTCATCGACAGTTCGCGGTCGGATGGGATCACCGCGCAGGCGGGCTTGCTGTCGACGAGGATCATCAAAGTCTTGAGCACCTCACCCGGATCCGCGCCCAGCGCCTCGGCCGCCTGCAGCCCGACGCGTTCGGCATCGGGATCATAGGTGTAGCTGTGGACCGTGAAGGGGACGCCGGATCGGGTGAGCGCCTGCGTGGCGCGGGTGGTGCGGGACATGATCCCACCTAGCCCCAAAACACAAAACCCCGCCAGATGGCGGGGCCTGTGATCCAACCGGCAGTGAAGCCGATCAGCGGTAGAAGATGTGATCGCCGACGCTGGCCAGCTTGGTGCGCGTGCGGAAGAAGGCGTTCGGGCGGGCATAGGCCGCGTGGTAGAAGACCGCGCCGGGAACGACGGCATCGCCGTCGCCAGCCATCGCCTGCCGCGAAACTTCGACCGCGTTCGCCCAACGCTCGCCATCGCGGCGCGGATTGTAGCCGGCGGTACGGAAGAACTGGCCCGGCTGGTTCACGACTTCGCAAACCGTCTCGCCAAAGCGATCCTGGCCGACGCGGTTGACGATCAGCTGCGCAACCGCAAGCTGGCCTTCGCGCGGCTGATTGGCGGCTTCGTGCATCACCACCTTGGCAAGGCATTCGAGCTGCTTGTCGATCTTCGCCGTCGAAGCGGCGGCTTCTTTGTAGAGAACCTGGTCGATCCCGTCGTCGGCAACGATTGCGTCGGCCGTGATCTGGGTATCGAGATTATAGGCGAGCTGGGGCTCGCTCGTCGGAATAGCCGCATAGCCCATCACGCCAGTCGCAGCAGCAATCAGCATCGCCGCGATCATCAGCGGATGTTGAGCCAGTTTCGCAGCCATTCAGCACTCCATGCCATGCGCCAATGGCCGAATCCGTCCCGATAAACTCACAACAAAACCCAGGGACGGGCGGTCATTCACGACTTGTCGCAGGCAGGGTGAGTGACATGGATTGTCTGCCCCCCGGCGACCGGATCTGGCGCGCCCATGCGGGACAAACCTTAAAATGGCAACCAATCCACGGTGAATCGTTTCACCTGCGCGGTGGACGGAGGAACAAATATGGCCGTTTCGGGCGCAAAATTACGCTGATTTTGCCTTTGAACCGACACGAAAACCCTGTCTTTATGTAATAATTGCGCGGGTCGTACGGCCTGCGGATCGAGACGCGTCGGATCGCCTGCGATAGTGTGCGATTCGGCATGTGAGGGCTTGGGAGCGCGGATTTTGGCGGAAGCCGACGACAATCGGTTGGCGGATGAGGCGGCGCAGGCCGAGGAACGGCGCGAACGCGTCGTTGAGATCGTGCGCGAATCGATCGTCGCGAGCGCCGATCATGCCTTCCGCCGCGATCGTCTGCTGGCCTGGCTCGCCTTGTCGGCGGGCGCGGGCCTCGTTCTCGCCATCCCCTTCGCCTTGCGCGCGGGCGCCGAATTCTTCCTGCCGACCACGACCGCCCTGGTGATCGCGATCGCGCTGGTGCCGCTGCTCGAATGGATGGAGCGGCGCGGCCTGCCCTCGGGCCTTGCAGCCCTGTCTTGCGTGCTGCTGTTCCTGACGGTCGCCAATGTCGCGATCGCGTCGATCGTGGTACCGGCGACCGACTGGTTCGCGCTGCTGCCGTCGCGCATCGCGCAGATACGGCGCAATCTGTCGCCGCTGATCGATCTCTATTCGGCGTTCGAACGCTTCATCGATCAGACGATGGGCGCGATCATGCGATCCTCGGCATCGAGCGCGCGCACCGTGCGGGTCGAATCGCCCAATTCGCTGTTCGATCTGGTCGCGACCTCCGCGCCGCACGCCATCGTCCAGATGGTGTTCGCGACGCTGGTCGTCTATTTCTTCCTCAGCGGCTGGACGCGGATGCGCCGCCGCACGATCACGAGCCGGGGCAGCTTCTCCAGCGCGATGACGACTGCGCGCGTGATTCAGGAAATGGTCGATCGCACATCGGCCTATCTGGCGACGATCACGCTGATCAATATGAGTCTGGGCGTGATCGTCTCGCTCGTCCTGTGGTTCGTCGGCATGCCGACCCCGGTGATGTGGGGCGGGCTGGTCGCGATCCTCAACTATATCCCCTATTTCGGGCCGGTCGCGGCGGCGGGCCTGCTGGGCGTCGGCGGGCTGATGACCTTCGCCGATCTCGGCTATGCGCTGGTGCCCGCGGCGATGTTCGTCGGCCTCCATCTGGTCGAGGCGAATCTGTTCACGCCTTTGCTGGTCGGCCGGCGCCTGACGATCAACCCGCTGCTGATCCTGATCGCGTTGAGCTTCTGGAGCTGGGTGTGGGGGACGACGGGCGCGTTGCTCGCGGTGCCGCTGCTGATCATCGTCAAAACGATTCTCGATGCGGCGGGGCGGCCCGACATCGCCGGCTTCCTGTTCGCGGAGGGGACGTTCACCAACGGTCCCGACGATGAGGACTCGACCCCGTCGGCGCCATTGGGGCGCTGAGTTCGGGCACGAAGGCGAACCGTTTCGCCTTACGTCAAAAAATCGTCGCATCACGCTGTTGACAGGCTACCGACCCTCCACTAGGTGCCCCCTCCACGCCATATGCGGGTGTAGCTCAGTTGGTTAGAGCGCCGGCCTGTCACGCCGGAGGTCGCGGGTTCGAGCCCCGTCACTCGCGCCACTTTCCAGATGGAAAAAGGCGCATGAAAAAGGGCGGGATCGCAAGATCCCGCCCTTTTTGTTTGATCCGCTCACGCAGATAGTGCGGCACCGGCCCGCTCCCGCCGCTGGTCCGGCAAAGCCGGACCAGCCACAGAAGATCACGCTTTGCTGCGCTCCGCCACGCGGGCTTCCAGCATCGTCAGCGGCAGCGCGCCGTCCAGCAGGACCTGGTGGAACTGCTTGAGGTCGAACTTCGCGCCCAGCGAAGCCTTGGCGGCCTCCCGCGCCTTCATCCAGCTCATATGGCCGACCTTGTAGCTGCAGGCCTGACCCGGCCACACGCAGTACCGCTCGACCTCGCGCAGCGTGCGCGGGCGGGCGAAGCCGGTCGCCTGGACCATATAGTCGGTCGCCTGCTCGCGGCTCCACTTCTTGTAATGGATGCCAGTGTCGGTCACGAGGCGGACCGCGCGGAACAGGAAGCTCTGCAGGAAGCCCGCACGGCCCAGCGGATCGCCTTCATAGACGCCCATTTCGTCCGCCAGCTGTTCGGCATAGAGCGCCCAGCCTTCGACATAGGCCCCGAACGGCGCGATCTTGCGCAGCATCGGGATATCCTTCGATTCCTGCGCCAGGCTGATCTGCAGGTGATGGCCGGGAACGCCTTCGTGATAGGTCAGCGACGGCAGGCCATATTTCGGCCAGTCGGCCGTGTCCTTCAGGTTGATATAGTAGATGGCGTCGCGCGATCCATCGAGCGCGGCGGAGTTGTAATAGCCGTTGGGCGCGCCATCCTGAATGAAGGGGGGCACGCGCTTGATGTCGAGCTTCGCCTTGGGCAGCGTCGCGAACGCCTCCGGCAGCTTCGCCTCCATCGCCTTAACCTGACGGTTAAGGTCGGCGATCAGCTGGGCTCGGCCGGCATCGTCGTTCGAATAAAGCTGCTTGGGATCCTTGTTGAGCGCGGTCAGCCGATCGCCGACCGAACCCTGCGTCATGCCCTGACCCTTCAGGATCGCATCGATCTGCGCGGTGATCTCAGCCACCTGCTCGAGGCCCATCTTGTGGACTTCCTCGGGGCTGTAGGTGCTGGTCGTCGCGTTCATCAGCGCGTCGGCATAATATTCGTCGCCCTTGGGCAGGCGCCACACGCCCGCATCCTTCGACGCCTTGGTGCGCAATTCGGTGATCAGCGCGATCTGCCGGTCGAGCGCGGGGAAGATTTCGCCGGTGACGATCTTCTCCGCCTGCGCGGCATAATCGCCTGCAATCTTCTTTTCCTTCGTGCGGCGGACGACCGATTCGACCAGCACGGTCTCGGCCGCCGGCTTGTCGCGCAGCGCCTTCAGCTGGGTCAGAGCGAGATCGAGCGTGAAGTCGGGGCCGAACACGCCCTGCGCCGCATCGGCCTTCTGGAAGGCGGTGCTTTCGTCGAGGACGCGCGCGAAATCGTGGAGGCGCGCGACATAGGCGTCGGCATCGGCCTTCGTCTCGATCACATGCTGCGAATCGAGGAAGTCGGGGACGTTCGAATAAGGCCCGCTCAGCTGCGTGATCGCATAGGGGACATAATAGCCGGTGGTGTTGCCATAGCTGTACTTGTCCCCGCCCTTGGTGAAGGCGGTCAGCAGATAGGCGACGACGTCATAGTTGATCGCGGCCGTGGGCGAGAGCGCGGCGCGATCGATCGCCTTGACCTCTTTCAGATAGGCCTTGGTCTCGGCCAGGCTCTTGGCCTGCTCGGCCTTGGAATAATTGTCGAGCTTGCTCTTGAGCGCGACGCGCGCGCCCTTGTCATAGCCCAGGCTGGTCGCGGTCTCGGGGCTGTCGTCGACGATCTTGTCGAAGATCTTGGTCAGCAGCGCATCGAGCTTGGCATCAGCGGGATTGCCGGTGGCGGCAAGCGCCATGCGCGGCAGGCTGGCGGCGAGCGTGGCAAGGCCGGCCGCGCCGAGGAATTGACGTCTATCCATGTATATTGCTCCCCTGTTGGGCATGGCGGGGGAGACTAGAGACGGATTCGTGACACGCAAGAGCGTGTTACGGATATGATACGGTTGCCCATTCCGGCCTTTGCCGGGATGACGGCTATTTGGTGAGGGCGGACCTTACCTGCGGCAGGATTCCCTTCACGATCACCGCGACCCCGTTCGCATTGGGATGGAGGTTGTCGCCGATGTGGAGCCCGCGATTGCCGATCATTCCGTCGAGGAAGAAGGGGTAGAGCGGCGCGCCGTATTTCTTCGACAGATCGGGGAAGATGCTGTCGAAACGGCGGCGATAATCGGCGCCCAGATTGGGGGCGGCGCGCATGCCGGCGATCAGCACGGGGATGTCGCGCTTTTTGAACTCAGTCATGATCGCATCGAGATTGGCGCGCGCCTGTGCGGGCGGAAGGCCGCGCAGCATGTCGTTCGCACCCAGCTCGACGATTGCGAGATCGGGCTTGGCCTTCAACGCGTTCAGCACCCAGCCGAGCCGCGCGCGCCCTTGCGCGGTCGTATCGCCCGAAACGCCCGCATTGTGGACCCGCGCAGGCACCCCGCTCTTGCGCAAAGCGGCTTCGAGCTGCGGTGCGAAGCCCTGCCCCGGCGGCAATTGGTAGCCGGCCGTCAGGCTGTCGCCGAAGGCGAGGACCAGCTTGTCGGCCGCCTGTGCGGGGGCTGCTGTGGCAAACAGGGCGGCGAGCGCGATCAGCGCGTGGCGAAGGATCGTCATAGATGGGATATTGGTGGCAATACGGCCCGCCTCAACCCCTATTTCCCGCCGAGGAGTGGATAGGGGTTCACGGCCTTGCCCTGCCACCAGCCTTCGCCGGGGGCCATCGCCTTGATCTCATAATGGAGGTGCGGGCCTTCAGGGCTGGCGTCGCCGGTGAAGCCGACCGCGCCGATTTCCTGCCCGCGCGTCACGCTCTGCCCCTCGGCAAGGCCGGGGGCATAGTGATCGAGATGGGCGTAATAATCGATCCAGCCGCCGTCCGTCCGGCGGACATAGATGGTCAGGCCGCCCAGCTTGCTCGTGAACAATTTCTCGACCGTGCCTGCCGACGCCGCGAGGACCGGGGTGCCGCGCGGGGCCATGATGTCGAGCGCGCCGTGCGATCGGCTGCCGTCGCCACGCGCATCGCCGAACGTGTCCTGCAACTGCGCCGCCGTCACGCCCGCGACGGGAATGACGAGATCGCCGGTCGGGGCGACCTGCTCGGGCGCGGGGGCGGCCGCGATCGACTTGGCCGGGCCGACCATCGCGCGCGGCTGCGGCGTGTCGGTGCCGGGCAGGTTAAGATAGATAACCCACCCCACATAAAAGATAACCGCCGCCAGCAGGATGATCGCGATGCGGCGGATGATCCTCATGGCCGCCTCAGTTCTGGAAGATCGCCGGGGTGCCCGGCTTCACCATCATCGCGACGCGCGCCGCATCCCAGTTGGTCAGGCGGATGCAGCCGTGGCTTTCGGTCTTGCCGATATTTTCGGGCCGCGGCGTGCCGTGGATGCCGTAATGCGCCTTGTTCAGGTCCATCCACACTACCCCCACCGGGCCGTTCGGGCCGGGTTGCAGCAACGCCTTCTCATCCTTGGACGACGCATCCCAGAACAATTTGGGATTGTAATGGAAGGGTGGGTTGTAGGCGACACCCTGAATCTTCCAGGTGCCAATCGGCAGCGGATCATGCTGGCTGCCCATCGTTGCGGGGAATTGGGCGATCAGCTTGCCGTCCTCCCCGATCACGCGCAGCACGCGATCCGATTTGTCGACCACGACCTTGGCCGCCTTGGGCTGATCCGATCCGACGTTGAGCGTCCACAAGGTGTCGCGCCATTCGGGCTTGAGATCGGCGGCATAATCGCGCGTCTCGGGGATGACGTTGGGCACCTTGATCTGCGCGCCGGGTTCCAGTTTGGGGCTGTCGGGGTTGAGCGCGGCGAGGGTGGCGGGCGTGGTGTGATAGCGTTCGGCCAGCTTCTCGTTCACGTCGGCATAGCCGATCGTCTTCAGCTTGGCCTGATCGCTTTCCTTGGCCGGGATCGGTCCGACGAAGGGGCCGGCGAGAATCTGCTCGTCGAGCTTGATCGTGATGACGCCGGGCATGCCGCGATAGGCATCGAACTTCGCCTGGGTCGCGGCGTCGAGCTTACCCGTCACCTTGAGGCCGTTCGCCTCCTGATAGCCCTTGAGCGCCTGCGTGTAGGACGCACCCGCTCTGCCGTCGATCACGCCGGGGCCGAAGCCAAGCCGGTCGAGCAGCACCTGGGCGCCCATCACTCCCGCATCGGGGCCGGATGGCGCGGATTGGGCGATGGCGGCGACCGGAAGCAGCGCGACGGCGGCGAGCAGATAACGCAAAGGGCACTCCTCTCTCTTTTATGGAGAGGGGAAACGTGCCGGGCGCGAAATCTATCCCGCTGCGATCAATGACGCTCCTTGGTCGCGGAGAAGCGAATGTTCGGGAAGCGGCCGGCGATGTAGTTCAGCTCCCACGCATCCTTCGCCATGAACACCGGCGCGCCGTCACGATCGGCGGCCATCGCGCTGCGGTGCAGCCCTTCGAACTCGGTGATCGCCTTGGGATCGTCCGACGCGATCCAGCGCGCCGTATCCCACGGCGACGGTTCGAACATCGCGTCGACCTTATATTCGGCCTGCAAGCGGCTGATCAGCACGTCGAGCTGCAGCTGGCCGACGACGCCTACCACCATCTGCGAACCGATCTGCGGCACGAAGACCTGCATCACGCCTTCTTCGGCCATGTCGTTGAGCGCGGTGCGAAGCTGCTTGGTCTTGGTGGGATCGTTGAGCTTCACGCGGCGCAGGATTTCGGGAGCGAAGTTGGGGATGCCGGTGAAACGGATCGTCTCCGCGCTTTCCAGCAAAGTATCGCCGACGCGCAGCGTGCCGTGGTTCGGAATGCCGATGATGTCGCCGGGGAATGCTTCCTCGGCCAGTTCGCGATTCTGCGCGAAGAACAGGATCGGGCTGTGGACCGCGATCGCCTTGCCGGTGCCGACCTGGTTCAGCTTCATGCCGCGGCGGAACTTGCCCGAGCATAGCCGCATGAAGGCCACCCGGTCGCGATGCTGCGGGTTCATGTTCGCCTGCACCTTGAACACGAAGCCCGCGACCTGCGGCTCGCTGGGATCGACGTCGCGCGGATCGCCCGGCTGCGGGCGCGGCGAGGGCGCGAAATCGGCGAGCGCGTCGATCAGTTGCTCGACGCCGAAGTCCTTGAGCGCGGAGCCGAAATAGACGGGGGTGAGATCGCCGTTGAGATAGGCGGTCTCGTCGAACGGGGCATAGCCGACCTGCGCCAGTTCGGCCTCCTCGCGCAGCAGCGCCAGCCCTTCGGCCGACAGCATGTCCTCCAGCTGCGAATCGCCCAGGCCCGCGACCGAGGCGGCATCGCCTTCATAAGCGCCGGTGGCGTCGGCGGCGGGACGGTGGAGCCGATCCTTGGCGAGATCGTAGATGCCTTCGAACTGGCCGCCCATGCCGACCGGCCAGCTCATCGGGCAGACGTCGAGAGCTAGCGCATCGGCGACCTCGTCGAGTAGCTCGAAGGGCGGGCGGCCTTCGCGATCGACCTTGTTGACGAAGGTGATGATCGGGACGGAGCGCAGGCGGCAGACTTCGAACAATTTGCGCGTCTGCGGTTCGATGCCCTTGGCGGCGTCGATCACCATCACCGCCGAATCGACCGCGGTCAGCGTGCGATAGGTGTCTTCGCTGAAATCCTCGTGGCCCGGCGTGTCGAGCAGGTTGAAGGTGATGCCGTCACGCTCGAACGTCATCACCGACGACGTGACCGAGATGCCGCGCTGCTGCTCTATCTTCATCCAGTCTGATCGCGCGCGGCGATTTTGGCCGCGTGCCTTCACCTCGCCCGCCAGATGGATCGCGCCGCCGAAATAGAGCAGCTTTTCGGTCAGCGTGGTCTTGCCGGCGTCAGGGTGCGAGATGATCGCGAAGGTGCGGCGGTCGGGGCGGTTCGGCTTGCTCATGATGGCGGCGGCCGATAGCAGCCTTCGCACCGAAACCCAACTCAGCCGCGGCGAGAATGACCCACGACATCATCATCATCGGCGCCGGCGCCGCCGGCATGATGTGCGCCGCGACCGCGGGGCAGCGCGGGCGGCGGGTATTGCTGCTCGATCATCTGGATCGGGCCGGGGCGAAGATCCTGATTTCGGGCGGCGGGCGCTGCAACTTCACCAACGTCAATGGCGGGATGGCCGACCGCTATCTGTCGGCCAATCCGCATTTCGCCAAGTCGGCGCTGGGGCGCTATCGCCCGGCCGACTTCATCGCGATGGTCGATGCCTATGGGATCGCCTGGCACGAAAAGACGCTCGGCCAATTGTTCTGTGACGGATCGGCTAAGCAGATCGTCGCGATGCTCGAGGAGGAATGCGCCAAAGGCGGCGTCGAAACGCGGTTGCTGACCCGGATTGCGGGGATCGCGCATGCCGATGGTACGTATCGCATCGAGACACCGAACGGCGATGTCTCCGCGCCATCGCTGGTGATCGCGACGGGCGGCCCCTCGATTCCCAAGATGGGCGCGACCGGCTTTGCCTATGATGTCGCGCGCCAGTTCGGTTTGAAGGTGGTCGAGCCGCGCCCGGCGCTGGTGCCGCTGACTTTGGGTGCCGACGATCGGCTGTTCGAGGAATTGTCGGGCGTGTCGCTCGATGTCGTCGCGTCGGCCGGCAAGGCGAGTTTTCGCGAGGCGGCGCTGTTCACGCATCGCGGGCTTTCCGGCCCGGCGATCCTGCAGATCAGCAGCTATTGGCGCAATGGCGGGGAAATCGCGCTCGATCTGCTACCCGATGTTCCGGCGACGATGCTGGTCGATGCCAAGGCGGCGCGCCCCAAGGCCGAGTTCCGCACGGTGCTGCGCGATCTGTTTCCCGATCGCCTCGCCGATGCGCTGTCGGCGCGGCTGGCGCTGACGGGGACGATGGCGGGCTTGAAGGATCAGGCGCTCGCCGAAGCTGGCCGCCGCCTCAAGGCCTGGCGCTTCACGCCGTCAGGATCGGAAGGCTTTGCCAAGGCCGAGGTGACGATCGGCGGGGTTTCGACCGACGGCCTCGATCAGAAGAGCCTGGTGGCAAAGAAGGTGCCGGGGTTGCACTTCATCGGCGAGGCGGTCGACGTGACCGGCTGGCTCGGCGGCTATAATTTTCAGTGGGCCTGGGCGAGCGGGCGGGCGGCGGGCGAGGCCGCCTGACGCTTGCCGAGGCGGCCGCCGCTCAGCATCTCCGCCGCCTTGGGCGAGATCGCGAGGATCGCCTGCGCCAGCCCGATCGCGAAGCCCAAGGCCAGCAAAGGCTGCAGCAGGAAGTAGGCGGGCCACCAGCGGCTGCCCATCGTCCCGGTCAGATCGCCGATCGCGGGGCCGATCAGCCACATGAAGATCAGGTGCGAGCAGAACAGGAAGAAGGCGTAGCGTTCGAGGACGAGCGCGCGGCGCCCGGCTGCGGTCTGTGCCAGCGCGATCGCGCAGCGCCAGACGAGCAGCGCCGCCGCCGCACGCAGCGCGAGGTCGGTCGAGGCGAGCAGGAAGCGGTGATAATCGGCCGATCCGTGGCCCCAGATCGACAAGAGAGTCTTGGGCACGACCAGGATCGCGAAGGGCAAGACCGCCTGCCACCACGGCAGGATCGCGAGTCGTTCGGCCCAGCCGTGGCGGCGCGCGATGATCCCTAGCGTGAAGAACATCAGGATCGACGGGCGCAGCAGGATCGGCGCGTTAAACTCGGAGATCATGTAGATGCCGCTCAGCACCGCGACGCTCGCCAGCGCGCTTGTCGGCCAGCGGGCGATGACGGGCGCGATCAGCATGCACAGGAACAGATCGCGCAAGAATCCCATCTGGACGTTGATGTCGCCCGCGCGGGTGAGTTCGAGCATGTTGTCGAGCACCCAGCGCAGATCGCCCAGCAACGGCGCCGGCACGATGCGAAGTGCGCCGGCACCGACCACCAGCACGATCGCGATCGCGTTCCACAGAAGCATCGGCAGCAGGATCGCGCGCGTCTTGCCGCCCACGAAGGTGCCGTAGCCGCGCTTCGTTACCGACTTCGCGACCAGCCAGCCCGAAATGACGCTGAGCAGCGGCACCGCGCTGCGCCCGAACAGCTCGACGACCGACCAGCGCAGCACGTCTTGCCCGGACCCGGCCTGGCGGGCCATTTCGTCGCCGCCAATCCCCGTCCAGGCGTGGACATAGACCACGCCCAAGATGCAGATCAGCCGCGACAGGCCGATCGCGTCGGACACGGCCGGCATCGGCGTGCGCTTCTTGGTCCAGTCGGGCAGCGGGATGGCGTCCATCCTCATGACCTTAATTCCGCCGCCTGAACCGAAGCTGTCATCCTTTCGTATGCGTCACGGCTCATCGCGTCGGGCGCACGGCCAAACGCCCGCTGGCTTTTCGGGCGATCCGCGACTATAGCGCCGCGATCAGAGCCGGTGCGCCACAGGGCGCTCGCCATCCAGATATCGGAACTTCGATGCCATTTTCTTCCCTGCCGCGGCCCGTCGCGGAGGCAATTACCGAGCGTGGATATACCGCGCCCACGCCCGTCCAGGCCGCCGTGATCACGGAGGAAGCGATCGGTCGCGACCTTCTCGTCTCCGCGCAGACCGGCTCCGGCAAGACCGTCGCTTATGGCCTTGCGATGGCCGATACGCTGCTGGGCGGCGAGGAGCATTTGCCGCGCGCCGGTGAACCGCTCGCCCTCGTCATCGCGCCGACTCGCGAACTTGCGCTCCAGGTTCAGCGCGAGCTTCAGTGGCTCTACGCGAAGCTGGGCGCGCGTGTCGCAAGCTGCGTCGGCGGCATGAATATCCGGGTCGAACAGCGCAATCTCTCCTATGGTTGCCACATCGTCGTCGGCACGCCGGGGCGCCTGAAGGACCATCTGGAACGCGGGAACCTGCAGCCGGGCTCCCTGCGCGCCGTCGTTCTCGACGAAGCGGACGAAATGCTCGACCTGGGGTTCCGCGAGGATCTCGAGGAAATCCTCGATCTCACTCCGCCCGAGCGCCGCACTTTGCTGTTCTCCGCGACGATGCCCAAGCCGATCGCGATGCTCGCCAAGCGTTATCAGCGCGACGCGCTGCGCATCCAGACGACCAGCGAGCGTGAAAGCCATGCCGATATCGACTATCGCGCGATGGCGGTCGCCCCGGCCGACATTCAGAACGCCGTCGTCAACGTCCTGCGCTTCCACGAAGCCAAAGGCGCGATGGTGTTCTGCGCGACCCGCGAAAATGTCCGCCGCTTGTCGGCGACGCTGACCGAGCGCGGCTTTTCGGCGGTGACGCTGTCGGGCGAACTCAGCCAGAACGAGCGTAACCATGCGCTGCAGGCGCTACGCGACCGCCGCGCCCGCGTCTGTATCGCGACCGACGTGGCCGCGCGCGGCATCGATCTGCCGGGCCTCGAACTCGTCATCCACGCCGAACTGCCGATCAACCCGGAAACGCTGCAGCACCGTTCGGGCCGCACCGGCCGCGCAGGCAAGAAGGGCACCTGCGTCCTGATCGCCCCCTATCAGCGCCGTCGCCACGCCGAACGCCTGCTGCGCGCCGCGAACGTGCAGGCGACGTGGGAATCGGTGCCCAGCGCCGAACAGATTCTGGCACGCGATCAGGAGCGGCTGATCGAAAGCCTCGCCTCGGTCGAGATCGGTGACGAGGATCGGGAAGCGGCGGCGAAGCTGCTGGAGATGCGCTCGGCCGAGGATATCGCCGCGGCGTTCATCCGCGCGCATCGCCAGAGCCTGCCTGCGCCCGAGGATCTGATCGATTCGGCCCCCGCCCCGCGCGAGCGCGAGCAGGTGGCGCGTCCGGGCTTCGAGGAAGCCGTCTGGTTCCGCATCAATATCGGCCGCAACGACAATGCCGATCCGCGCTGGCTGCTGCCGCTGCTGTGCCGTCGCGGGCATCTGACGAAGCGCGACATCGGATCGATCCGCATCTTCGCCGACGAGACCCGCTTCGAAGTGCCGAGCGCGCTGGCCGCCAAGTTCAAGGATGCGGTGCGCCGCACGGCCGAGGATGGCGACGGCGTGGCGATCGAGGCGGCCGGCGATGCACCGCCCCCCGCCGATCGTGGCCGCCGTCCCTATCAGGCGCGGCCGACCGGCGAACGTCGCGGTCCGCCGCGCGGCCCCCATCGCGGCCCGCCCCGCCGCCGTTCTTAAACGGCGGGCGGCCTCCACCCGTCGGCGACAGGCGCGCCGGCGGTGGGCATCATCAGCATGTGCGGCGCGGCGGTGCGAATCGCGCGCGTCATCGCCTGCGCGTTGACCGGCTTGTCGAGCAGGCAGACCGCGACGGGCGCCGCGGTGCGCAGGCGATCATGGTCGGCCGACATGATGATCGCAGGCGTTGCCGGCGCGATCCGGCGCAGCCGCAGCGCCAGCGTCGCGCCGTCCATGTCGGGCAGGCCCATGTCGATCAGGAAGATGTCGAAGCGGCGCCCCATCTCGCCCATCGCCTCGGTGCCGCTGCCGACGGCGACCACGTTCAGGCCGAAGGTTTCCAGCAGCAGCGACAGGCTGAGCCGGACCGATTCGTCGTCCTCGACAATCAGGATGCGGGCGGGTGAGTCCATGCCGGCATCATAACCGCGCGGACCGCGCGTCGCGCGCAGGGCTATTACCTAATCCTATGACATAATTGGCGTAAATCGCGGCGAAAATGTCCTATTCCGGGCGTCTTTCGTGGTGAACGCGTGGCTAACCATTTCTTCAGGAAGCATCGGCATCCTCGCGGCGGACAAGACCAGAATCGCCTGCGAGGACCAGAATGCGCCTGCTCACCCACACCAGCGTCACCGCCAAGATCGGCATGGTGATGGCGATGATGTCGATCACGTCGACCGTGATCACCGCGATCGCGTGCTGGCGCCTGACCACGCTGTCGAGCGACTATTCGGAACTGAGCGCGAAGGAATATCCCGCCGTCGTCCAGATGGGCGTGGCGAATCGCGCGGCGGTGGAGATGGTCTATGCCGCTTATCGCGCAATGGCTTATCCGGCGGGCGATACGCAGGCGAAGATTGCGCGTTCGATGAGCCGCTTCGGCTATAATGACGCGGTCGAGGCGCTCGACAAGGCGGCGAAGCTCAATCCGTCGATCGCGGGCGATGTCGCCCCGATCCGCACCCAGCTCGACGCGATCAACACACTCAATCAGGCCGCCGTCACCGACAGCGCGACCGACAATGACGATGCGGCGCGCCGCAAGCTGGCACAGGTCGATCTCAAGCTTGCCGATCTTTCGGATTCGATCGCCAATCTCAACGATCGACTCGAAGCCGGCGTCACCGATCGCACCGAGGCGCTGGAGGCCGACGCGCATCGCACGCTCTACGTCGTGCTCGCCTGCTGGGGCATTGCGGTCGTGCTGTTCACGGTGTTCGGTTATGTGATCGCGCGGCTCGGCATCGTGAACCCGCTGGCGCGGTTGACCGATCGCATGTCGAAGCTCGCCAGGGGCGACGACCAGAGCGGCATCCCCGGCTACACCCGCAATGACGAACTGGGCACGATGGCCCGCGCGCTCGAAGTCTTCCGCGCAGCATCGGTCACCAAGGGCGAGGTCGAGGCGGCCAAGGCCGAGGCCGAGGCCGAGCAGGCGCGCGTCGTCGGTCTGGTCAGCGGTGCGCTGGGCCGTCTCGCCGAACGCGACCTGACCGTGTCGATCGACGAGCCGGTGGGCGACGCCTATCTGCGCCTGCGCGACGATTTCAACGATGCGGTCGGCGAACTGCTCGAAGCGATGCGCCAGATCGATGAAGCGACCAACGGCATCGGCAGCGGCGCGCAGCAGATCAGCGCGGCGTCCGACGATCTGTCGCGCCGGACCGAGCAGCAGGCGGCCAGCCTGGAAGAATCGGCCGCGGCGATGGATCAGGTCACGGTGTCGGTGCAGGGTTCGGCCCGCAGCGCCGAACAGGTCAACCAGCTTGTCGGCATCGCGCATGGCGATGCGGCGGAAGGCGGCCGCATCGTCCGTCAGGCGATCACGGCGATGGACGGCATCGCCGCCTCGTCGAGCCAGATCGGCCAGATCGTCACGATGATCGATGGCATCGCCTTCCAGACCAATTTGCTCGCGCTCAATGCGGGCGTCGAGGCGGCGCGTGCGGGCGATGCGGGCAAGGGCTTTGCCGTCGTCGCGAACGAAGTCCGCGCTCTCGCGCAGCGTTCGGCCGATGCGGCGAGCGAGATCAAGGATCTGATCGGCAAGGCCGGCGAACAGGTCGAAGGCGGCGTGAAGCTGGTCGGCCAGACCGGTGAGGCGCTCGATCGCATCCTTGGCCGCATTGCCGAGATCAACCAGCTGGCCGCCGGCATCAGCGAGGCGACCGTCGCGCAGGCGTCGAGCATCGAACAGGTCAACGTCGCGGTCACCGAAATGGACCGCACCACGCAGCAAAATGCCGCGATGGTCGAGGAATCGACCGCCGCCGCGCGCAGCCTGCATGGTGAGGCGGATCGCCTGGCCGCTTTGGTCGGTCGTTTCCGCCTTGGCATGGATCGGATGCGCGCGCCTTCGCCGGCACCCGTTGCCGGTGCGCGCGCCGTCCACGGCAATCTCGCGCTGAAGTTCGACACCGCTGAGGATGACTGGGCCGAGTTCTGATCGCCCCTCTTAACGCTTCATTATCCATATTTCGGCCAAGCTGCGCACCGATATCGCACGAGGAGTCTCCATGACCTGGTTCAACAGCCTGTCCTTCGAAAAGAAGGTGCGCGTCGTAGGGGCGATCTTCGTCGCGATGCTGGCCGTGAGCGCGCTGACCGCGTTCGTCGCGCCGGGTGCTGCGGGTTATGTCGCGCTGGTGCTGGTCGCTGTGGGCAGCGTCGGCGCTTATGCCGCCGGCCGCCTGATCGGCGCGCCGATCGCGGACCTGACCATCAGCGTCGAACGCTTCATCGACGATGGCGGCAAGATGCCCGAACTCTACATCGATCGCGCCGACTGTGTCGGCCGAATCAACCGCGCGATGCTCCACATCCGCAACCTGGGTGACGACATGGTCGCCGATCGCGATGCGGGCCAGAAGGCGCTGCACGCGGCGATCGCCTCGGTCGGCGAAGGGCTCAAGCGCCTTGCCGAAGGCCGCGCCGGACAGCCGATCACCACCCCCTTCGGCGACGGCTATGAGCCGCTTCGTCTCGATTTCAACCGCGCGGACATGCAGCTTGGCGAATTGCTGAGCCGCGTCGCGCGAGTCTCGTCGGGCATCATCACCGGCGCTGGCGAAATCGCCCAGGCGTCGGACGACCTCGCCCGCCGCACCGAACAGCAGGCGTCGAGCCTCGAGCAGACCGCCGCCGCGATGGCCGACATCACCACCACCGTTCGCGAAACCGCGCAGGGCGCCGCCCACGTCAACCAGTCGGTCGGCGAAGCGCATCGCGATGCCGAGGCGGGCGGCCGCATCGTCCGCGACGCGGTGTCGGCGATGGCCGGGATCGAAAAGTCGTCGGCCGAAATCGGCCAGATCGTGACCCTGATCGACGGCATCGCGTTCCAGACCAACCTGCTCGCGCTCAATGCGGGCGTCGAAGCGGCGCGTGCGGGCGATGCGGGCAAGGGCTTTGCCGTCGTCGCCAACGAAGTGCGTGCTCTGGCGCAGCGTTCGGCCGATGCCGCCAAGGACATCAAGGAACTGATCGCCGCCAGCTCGGCACAGGTCGAAACCGGGGTGCAGTTGGTCGGCCAGACCGGGCAGGCGCTCGACCGGATCGTCACCCGCGTCGCCGAGATCGCGACCCTGGTCGCGCAGATTTCGGCAGCCGCGGAAACGCAGGCGGGCAATCTGCAGCAGGTCAACGGCGTCGTCGGCGACATGGACAAGATGACGCAGCAGAATGCCGCGATGGTCGAACAGTGCAGCGCCGCCGCGCGCAGCCTGCGCGACGAGGCGGCGACGCTCGGCAATCTGATCGGCACGCGCAACGATCCGGGGGCGGCCTTCACCGCGCCCGAGCCGTTCGCCGCGCCGCGCCGCAGCGCCCGTCCGGCCGCTTCGTTCGGCGTGCAGGGCAACCTCGCCCGCGCGGTCGAGCCGAGCGACGAGGACTGGAGCGAGTTCTGAACGGAGAGCCGGCCATGACGCGGATCATCCTTCCCCAGACGATCGACCGACAGGCGGTCGTCGACCAGATCGAGCCGCTGCGCGCGGCCTTCGAGGCCGGCGTGCCCGTAGAGATCGTGTGCGATGCGGTGGAACAGATCGGTCAGGCCGGGCTGCAATTGTTGATGAGCGCGGTTCGCACGGGCCGTGAAACGGGGGTGGCGCTGTCGCTGAGCGGCGCCGGGGGCGCGGTCGAGGCCGCGGCACGGTTGGCGGGCATGTCCGACATGCTGTTCGCGGCCGATGGCACAGGCGGAGACGCGCGATGAAGCTGGAGGAAATCCAGGACATCTTCTTCCAGGAATGCGACGAAGGGCTCGGCCAGGCCGAGGCCGGTCTGCTCGCGCTCCAGGCCGGGGCGCAGGATGACGAGACGGTCAACACCGTCTTCCGCGCAGTCCATTCGATCAAGGGCGGTTCGGGCGCGTTCGGCTTCGAACGGCTCCAGGCCTACACCCACCATTTCGAAACTTTGCTCGATCAGCTGCGCGAGGGCGAACATGCGCTGACGCCGTCGCTGATCGGCCTGCTGCTGTCCGCATTCGACATGCTCGCCGATCATGTCGCGGCGGCGCGCGGCGATCAGCCGACGCCCGACGATGCGGGCATGCTGCAACGACTTCAGGAGACCGCGAGCGGGGCAGGGGGCACCGTCGAGGTCGCGGACGATGCGGGGCTTGCCGCCGCGCTCGACTTCGACCTCGACGGCCTTCTGGGCGATCTCGACACCGGCGAGGATCCCTTCGCCAATTGGGAACGCGACGCCGCCGAAGAAGAGATCACCGACGCGACCCGCCTGTTCGTCCGCCCGCGCGAAGGCGCGCTGGCGCATGGCGGCGAACCGCTGCTGCTGATCCGCGAACTGGTCGACATGGGCGGGATCATCCGCGCGGTCGATGCGGCCGCGGTTCCCACCATCGATCGCTTCGATGCGGCGGGCGCCTATCTCGGCTGGCATGTCGATGTACCGGCGACGGTGGCACGCAGCGATATTGAGGATATCTTCGAATTCGTCGCCGACGATTGCCTGCTCGAATTCAAGGCGGCGACCGCGCCGGTGGCCGAACCGACTGTTGCCGAACCCGTCGTGGCGGAAGCACCGGCTGTCGCGATCGCGCCCGAGCCGGAGACCGCGCCCGTCACCAACATCCTGCCCTTCGTGGCGCCCGTCGAACCGGCCAAGGCCGATCCGGCGCCCGCCGACGTCGCCGAAAAGGGCGCCGCGCAGCCGGGCATGACCGCGACGATCCGTGTCGACCTCGAAAAGCTCGATCGGCTGATCAATCTGGTCGGCGAACTCGTCATCACCCAGGCGATGCTGGCGCAGCGGCTCCACAATTCGGGCCTCGCCCAGATCGACGAACTCAACGACCTCGATCACCTGACCCGCGAATTGCAGGACAGCGCGATGTCGATCCGCGCGCAGCCGATCCGTTCGGTGTTCAGCCGCGTTCCGCGAATCATCCGCGAAGTCACCGCGACCACCGGCAAGGAAGTCCGCCTCGAAGTCGAAGGCGAGGCGACCGAACTCGACAAGACCGTGGTCGAACGGATCGGCGAGCCGCTGACCCACCTGATCCGCAACGCGATCGATCATGGCCTCGAAAGCCCCGAGGAGCGTCTGGCCGCGGGCAAGAGCGCCGAAGGGCGCATCCGCCTGTCCGCCGAACATCGTTCGGGCCGGATCGTGATCTGCGTATCCGACGACGGACGCGGCATCGATCGTCCGCGCGTTCTGGCCAAGGCGATCGAACGCGGTCTGGTCGCGCCTGATGCGCGGCTGAGCGATGAGGAGATCGACAATCTGATCTTCTCGCCCGGCTTCTCGACTGCGTCGACCGTATCGAACATTTCGGGCCGCGGCGTCGGCATGGACGTGGTTCGCCGCAACGTGCAGGCGCTGGGCGGCCGCATCACGATCACCTCGACCCCCGGCGAGGGCACGACCTTCACGCTGGCATTGCCGCTGACGCTCGCGATCCTCGACGGCATGATCGTCACGGTCGGCAGCGAAACCTATGTCATCCCGCTGACGCACATCATCGAAAGCGTTCAGCCCGAGCCCGAAGAGATCAAATATATCGGCGCCAACCAGCCGATGATCTCGGTGCGCGGCACCTGGCTGCCGGTTCAGTCGGTCGCGAACCAGTTCGGCATCGGCGGCGCGCAGGTCGATCCGGCCAAGGCCGTGCTGATCGTCGTCGAATCGGAGGCGGTCGGCCAAGCGGTGCTGATGGTCGACGAGATCCGCGATCAGCGGCAGGTGGTCATCAAGAGCCTGGAGACCAATTATCGCCAGATCGAAGGGCTGGCAGGCGCCACGATCCTGGGCGACGGCCGCGTCGCGCTGATCCTCGATGTGGAGGGTGTCACCGCCTTCCGCGCGCCCGATCGCATGCTCCGCCGCGCCTGATCGATCGACCGCGCGCATGAACGACATGACCCCCCGTCCTTTCGACGGGCGCGAATATCCCTACACGCCGCGCGACTTCGCGGCCGTTTCGGCGATGGTTCATGCGCATTCGGGCATCTGCCTGCCGCAGACGAAGACAATGCTGGTCTATTCGCGGCTGGTGAAGCTGGTGCGCGAACGGGGGCTGCGCGACTTTGCGACCTATATCGACCTGATCCGCCGCGACCCGGCCGAGCGCCAGCGCGCGATCGAGGCGATGACGACCAATCACACGAAGTTCTTTCGTGAAGATCATCATTTTCACCAGTTCGAGCGCGAGGTGCGCCCCCTCCTGATCGATAGGCTCGATGCCGGCGGGCGGGTACGGATGTGGTGCGCGGCGGCGTCGACGGGGGAGGAACCCTATTCGCTGGCGATGAGCCTGCTCGGCGTCGATCGCGCGGAGGGGCGGGTGATTGCGGGCGGCGACGTCGCGATCCTGGGCACCGATCTGTCGGGCGCCGTCCTCGATGTCGCGCGGCGCGGGCTTTATCCGGCGGCGCTGGCGCAGGACATTCCGGACGATCTGCGCCGCACGTGGACGCGCGTGTCGGGCGGGACGATGGCGGTCGCGCCGATGCTGCGCGATATGGTGCGCTATCGCCGGCTCAACCTGCTCAACGCCTGGCCGATGCGCGGCCGGTTCGACGTCATCTTCTGCCGCAACGTGATGATCTATTTCGACGAACCGACCCGCGAACGGCTGGTTGCGCGTTTGGTCGATCAGCTCGCGCCTGGCGGCTATCTCTATATCGGCCATAGCGAGCGGATCGGTGGCGAGGCCGCCCGTCGCCTGCGCGCGATCGGCCAGACCGTCTATCGGAAGGATGCGGCATGAGCATTCGCTGCTTGATCGTCGATGATTCGCCGACGATGCGCGCGCTGCTGACGGCGCTGCTGACGCGCGACCGCGAGATCGAGGTGATCGGCACCGCCGAGGACGCGCACAAGGCGCGCGCGCTGATCCGCGAACTCGATCCCGACGTCATCACGCTCGATATCGAAATGCCGCACATGAACGGCCTCGATTTCCTCGATCGCCTGATGCGCCTGCGCCCGACCCCGGTGGTGATGTGTTCGACGCTGACGACCAAGGGTGCGGAGGCGACCGTCCGCGCGCTCGAACTCGGCGCGGTCGATTGCTTCGCCAAGCCCGAAGGGCGGTTGCAGGATGTGCTCGCGCTCGACGACGGCAAGCTGGCCGAAATGGTCAAGCAGGCCGCGCGCAGCCGCCGCCGCCTTGGTCTTGGCCGCAGCATGCGCGCGACGGTGCAGCCGGCCAGCTTTCAGGGTGATGATCGCATCGTCGCGATCGGCGCGTCGACCGGCGGCGTCGAGGCGCTGGCGACCCTGCTATCGGGTTTCCCCGCCAATTGCCCGCCGACCGTGGTTGTCCAGCATATGCCGGGCAGCTTCACCAAATCCTTCGCAGGCCGGCTCGATTCGCTGTGCGCGCCGAAGGTCGTGGAGGCGGCGGACGAAATGCCGCTGCGGCCCGGCCACGTCTATATCGCGCCCGGCGGAACCCGGCACCTGATGGTGCGTGGCGGATCGTCGCCGCATTGCCGGCTGGTCGAAGCATCGCCGGTCAGCGGGCATCGCCCCTCGGTTGATGTGTTGTTCCGTTCGGTCGCGCAGAATATGGGCGACAAGGCGGTCGGTGTGATCCTGACCGGCATGGGCCGCGACGGCGCGTCGGGCCTGGCCGAGATGCGCGAAGCCGGATGCCGCACGATCGGGCAGAATGAGGCGAGCTGCGTCGTTTACGGCATGCCGCGCGCCGCCGCGCAGATCGGCGCGGTCGAGGAAGAACAGTCGATCGACCAGATCGCGAACCGGATCCTGGCGCTGTGCAGCCGCTGAACGCCGTCCGCGAACAGAGGATCAGCGTGAGCCAGGGGACGAGCCGGGTATCGCGCGATCCCACCGTCGTGCTGACGACGGTGCTGGGCAGCTGCGTCGCCTGCTGCCTCTACGATCCGCGCGCGCGGATTGGCGGCATGAACCATTTCCTGCTGTCCGATGGCGACGCAGCCGACGAACGTTACGGCCTGTTCGCGATGGAGCAGCTGGTCAACGCGATGCTGCTGGCCGGCGCGACGCGATCGAGCCTGCGTGCGCATCTTTATGGCGGGGCCAATCTTCACGCAGGGCTCGCCGCGATCGGGCAGGGCAATATCGCCTTCGCGCAGGGCTTTCTGGAACGCGATCGGATTCCCGTGATCCGCAGCCATCTGGGCGGCGTCGCCGCGCGGCGTGTCGATTTCCGCGCGGTCGATGGAAAGGTGCGCTGCCAGTTGGTCGATGCGCCTGCCGATCTGCGCCCGATCGTGCCATCGCGCCGCGCAAACGATGTCGAATTCTTCTGATCGGAGCGTGGCCACTCAACGAGTCGTTAACTCTCCCAATTTACAGCCGGATCAAACGGTCCACGCCTTGGACCGAAGAGCAGAGGTAAGCATGCCCAAGACGATTTTGACCGTCGATGACAGCCCCAGCATGCGGCTGCTCCTGCGCAGCGCTCTGGTCGAGCGCGGCTATGAGGTGCGCGAGGCCGAAGACGGCATCGCCGCGCTCGAATGGCTGGCGACCAACGATCAGCCCGCGATCATGATCACCGACATCAACATGCCGCGCCTCGACGGGTTCGGTCTGATCGAAAAGCTGCGGGAAAACCCCAAGCATCGCGACATGCCGGTGCTGGTGCTGACCACCGAAAGTTCGGACCAGAAGAAGGCGCGTGCACGCGAAGCCGGGGCGACCGGCTGGATCGTGAAGCCCTTCGATCCGGAAAAGCTCCACTCGGCGATCCGCCGCGTCATCCATTGATCTGATCGGGGGACAGGCATCATGGCCCGCCAGCTCATTACCTTCCAGATCGGCCAGCAATATCTGGGCGTCGACATCATGGCGATCCGCGAAATCCGCGCCTGGACGCCGACGACGATGCTGCCGCACGTCCCCGCGCACGTCCGCGGCGTCGTCAACCTGCGCGGCACCGTGCTGCCGGTGATCGATCTGTCGGCGCGTCTGGGCTGGGGCCTGACCGATCCGACCGCGCGCCACGTGATCATCGTGGTGCGGATCGGCGAACAGCTTCACGGCATGATCGTCGATGCAGTGAACGATATCGTCGCGATCGACGAAGCTACGCTGCAGCCGCCGCCCGCGCTTGGGACCGGCGAAACCACGTCCTATCTCGAAGGGCTTGTCACCGTAGAAGACCGGATGGTCATGGTGCTCGCACTCGACAATCTTTCGATGGACCTCGGGGGCGTGCCGCTTCCCGAGGCCGCCTGATCCCGTAAGGAGTCCATTACCGCGATGATCAACGCGCGCGTGCTCATCGTCGATGATTCGTTCACCATGCGCGCGCTATTTGGTGGGGTGCTGGAACGCGCCAAGGGCATTGAGGTGGTCGGAATGGCCGCCGACGCCGCCGAAGCCCGCAAGATGATGGACACGCTGCGTCCGTCGGTGGTGACGCTCGACGTGGAAATGCCGGGAATGAACGGCATCGACTTTCTCGAAGAAATCATGCGCGAACGGCCGACGCCGGTCGTGATGCTGTCGTCGCTGACGCAGAAGGGCGCCGAAATCTCGTTCCGCGCGCTGGAGCTGGGCGCGGTCGATTGCTTCCCCAAGCCCAAGAGCGCGACGCCCGAGGAGTTCAACGAACTCGCGCCGCGTCTTGCCGCCCTGGTCCATGCCGCGTCGCGCACCAAGGTCGGGCCGCAGCGTGAGGTGAAGCATCACGCGCCGGTCCAATATTTCGACTGGAACGGCAATATCCTGGCGATGAGCGCATCGACGGGCGGGGTCGACGCTGCGCTCAAGATGCTGCCGGCCTTCCCGAAAAATTGCCCGCCCACGATCATGGTGCTGCAGATCGAGGAAGGCTTCGTCGCCCCGCTGATCAACCGCCTGCGCGCCAAATGCGCCGCGCGCGTGGTGATGGCGGAGGATGGCCAGCCGCTCGAACAGGGTACGATCTATCTCGTTACCGATCCCGGCGCGCATGCCGTTGTCGATCGCTGGCCCAATCCGTCGCTGCGCCTGCTGCGCACCGATCCGGTCAATGGCGTCCGCCCGTCCGCAAGCCTGCTGTTTGCCACGATGGCGAAGACGGCGGGCAAGCATGGCGTGGGTGCGGTGCTGACCGGTCTCGGCAATGACGGGGCGGCGGGATTGAAGGCGCTACGGGCGGCGGGGGGCCGCACGATGTGTCAGGACGCGGCCACGTCGGTCGTGCACGAAGCGCCGGCTGCGGCGCTCGCGGCCGGTGCTGCCGAGGTGGAGCTTCCGCTCGACCGCATCACCACGGCCGCGCTCGATGCGTGCCGCCGGCGTGACGCGGACGCGGCCTAGGGGAACGGGCATGGCGGTGATAGCCGAGGACGAATTGCTGGCGATGCTCGCTGACGAGCTCGACGCCGCGCGCGCCGAGCTGGAGCAGCTGGGCGTCCGCCTCTGCTCGAACCCCGATACTGCCCGCGCGCACGTCCATGATCTCCAGTCGCTCGATCATGTCGGGCAACGCTGCGCCTCGGTCGCGGCGATCCTGCGTTCGGACGATCTTCAGGCCGCCAGCCGCGACGCGCGGCTCGAAAGCATCACCGGCCGTCTCGCCGCGCTTATCGAAAGCCTTGCGAGCCGCCAGCAGCAGCATTGATCGGCGCCAGCGGCGGCTAGTTTCCGTCCGCGTCGACCATGAACACGACGGGCTTGCCGCGCGACGTTGGCTCCCACCCCGCCAGCAATGCGGCACGAATACCGCGCGAGATGATGGCGTCGCCGACCTGCAGGCGGCCGCGCTGCAATCCCTTCATCAAACGCTTGGGCGGCGGGAATTCGATCACGGCCTCACGCTGCGAACCTTCCTGCAACAGCGCGACGGTCATGCCTTGCCAGCCGTCGGTTTCGCCCCATTGGGGTTCGCGTCGAACTTCCCATTCATATTGAAGGCCGTCCACTGTGACAGTGCCGGCAAGCTTGGCGGTATTGGACATGGCCGGGCGCGTAGCACGTTTTGGCGATGCCGTTTAGTCGGCGAATAAAGCCAGAAGCTGCGGCGTGATCGCGTCGATATCGTGGTTTTGGGCGACGCGGCGGGCGCCTTCTTCGCCCATCTGAGCGAGTTGACTGGTATTGGTTTCGAAGGCGGCGGTGATTGCAGCGAGCAGGCCATCGGCGGAGCCTGCCGGGTAGAGCCAGCCGCAGCCTTCGTCGACCAGTTCGGGAATGCCGGCGATCGTCGTGCTGATGACGGGGCGACCGCTTGCAAGCGCCTCCATGATCACGACGGGCAAACCTTCGGCATGGCTGGGGAGGAGCAGCGCGCGGCAGGATCCGAGCAGCGCGCGCACCTCATCATTGGTGCGCCAGCCGAGCAGGCGGACGCGATCGGGGATCTTGTGCTGCGCGATGGCGGCTTCGATGTCCGCGCGCGATTCGCCGTCGCCGACCAGCAGGACGCGCAGATCGGGAAAGCGATCGGCCAGCGCCGCGACCACCGCCGGGATTTCGATCTGGCCTTTCTGCGGACAGAGACGGCCGACGCACAGCAGGTCGCCGCCCGATGGGGGCGGCATATCGGCATAGGCGCGCGGCTCGATCCCGCACGGAATGATCGCGATGCGATCGTGCAATTCGGGCGGCAGCGCATCGTGCAAGCGTGTGCGGCAATAGGCACTGATCGCCATGATGTTGCGCGCATGCTGCGCCTTGACGGCGATGGCGTTGGCGGCGGGATCGACCAATTCGTCGGGGCCGTGCACGGTGAAGCTGTAGGGCGGGCCGCCCAGCAACCGGCACAGCATCGCCACACCCGCCGCATTGGTCGAGAAATGCGCGTGGATGTGGGTGATGCCCAGTTGCGCACAGCGATGCTGCAGATGGATCGCCTGCAGCAAATAGCCGATATGCCGCACCAGCCCGCCGTCGCTTGCGCAGTGCATGCTGCGCCAGGCGGGCCATGTCGCGACGAGTTTGCCGGGGCGCGTGAGCAGCGCGCAGGCGGCGCCGAGCAGGAGCATGCCGACATTGCGGGTCAACAGATATTCGGTGCGCGCCTGTTCGGCGATGTCGGCGGGATCGACCAGCGTCTCGCTCCAGTGCCGCACCGCAAAGCGTTTGACCGGCACACCGGCCCGCTCGATCGCCTCGATCTCGCGCCGGATGAAGGTGGTGCTCGTCATCGGATAGCTGTTGAGCAGATAGGCGAGGCGCATCAGCTCCAGTCCATCGGCGCCATCGCATCGAAGCGGCTGGCGATGCGATGCTCCCCGCCCGCCTGCATCGCGATCGAGACTTCGGTCAGGTGCAGCGCATAATCGCCGGCCAGGCGCGGCGCGCGGCCGGCGGCGATCGCCTGCGCCATTTCGGCGACGCCCAGCGCGAAGTTCATCGATGCGGCGCCCTTGCGCCCGACCAGCGGGTGCGGCGCGCCGGGTGCTGCGGCGCGCGCGGCGAACGGGCTGTTGATCAGGCGGCGGCGCAGGGTGAAGCGCTTGCGGATCCGCACCGGGGCGGCATTGGCCCACGCCTCTTCCACCTCAACGATCCCACCGTCGCCGAAGATGCGCAGCCGATGATCGTGCCGCGCGACGATCGAACAGGTCAGCCGCGCCACCATCCCGCCCGCGAAGAACAGGCTGGCGGAGGCATAGTCCGGGGTCGTGTGGCCCCCGCCGGTCTGGTGATCGTCCAGCAGGCGTGCGGCGCCCGATACGACCCGCTCGACCGGCCCGAACATCGCCATCAGCCAGCCGAGATAATAGCCCGCATGTTCGAGCGTACAGCCGGTGCGGAACTCGCCTTCCGCCGGCCAGGGCGCGCCGCTGGCGCTGCGCCAATGCTGATGCGGGGCGGCGGGGATGAAGTCGTCGTCGAGCTCGGCATAAACGAGGCGCGGCTTGCCGATCCTATTGTCGCGCACCGCAGCCCAGGCCGATTGCGCCGCGCGGCCCAGCACGCTGCACGGCGCGGAGGCGAGGTAGAGGCCGCGCTCGGCCGCCAGATCGCGCAACGCCACCGCATCCTCGACGGTGAGCGCGAGCGGCTTTTCGCACCAGACATGCCGGCCGGCCTCGATTGCCGCGCGGTTGATCGCCGCGTGCGCGGTCGGATCGGTCAGGTTGAGGATGATCGTAGGGGCGCCATCGCCCAGCAGATCATCGAACGAGGTCGCCGCACGCACGCCCCAATGTGTCGTGAAGGCGCTGAGGCGCCCCGCATCGATATCCCATGCGCCGGTGATCGTGAGGCCGGGGAAGGTGGCGAGCGAGGGCATGTAGAGATCGGCGACATAGCCGGTCCCCACGATCGCGATCCGCGCGCTGATGCTGTCCGTGCCCCGTGCCACGCGCCAAGCCTATGAGGGTCGTCGGCTCCGAACAAGAAGGGAGCGGCTTCGCCTGCGCGAAGCCGCTCCAGCGAGATGGCCGTCATCCCCGTACGACGGCTCACCTGATCCTTGTTCAGAGCAGCCCGCGCTCCCGGAAACTGGTCCAGCCGTTGCGCGAGATGACCAGATGGTCGTGGATCGCGATGTCGAGCACGGAGGCGGCGGCGACGATGCGCTCGGTCGCCTCGACGTCGCCCCGGCTCGGCAGCGGATCGCCCGACGGATGATTGTGGACCAGGATCAACGCGGTCGATCCGAGTTCCAGCGCGCGCTTCATGATCTCGCGCGGGTAGATCGGCGCCTGCGTGACCGAACCCTTGCCCATCACCTCGTCGCGCAGCAGGCAGTTCGAGGCGTTGAGGAACAGGACGCGCAGATGCTCGGCCGGGTCATAGGCCATGCTGAGCTTGAGATAGTCGATCAGCGCCTCGGACGTGGAGAAGACCGGGCCGCGCCGCGCCTGGGTGCGCAGGCAATGGAGCATGGTCGATCGCACGATCATCAGGAAGCCGGCGATTCCCGGCTCGTCTGGCACGGCGGCGGTCAGGGCGTCGGGGCCGGCGGCGAAGATCGACGGGAGCGAACCGAATTCTTCGATCAGCTGCGCCGAAAGCGTCTCCGCCCGACACCAGCCGAAGGGCTGGAGAAGAGACTCTAGAAGCGCACGCCCCTGTGCATCGCCCTGGAACGGTTCTCCCGAACCCCAATCGCCAAGGCCACCAGCATCGGATAGGCCCAGAAGCCCTGCGCCATCGAATAGGCGCGAGGGATGATTCCGGGATCGGCGAGCCGGGCGAGATGCGTTGCGACGCCCACGAGTTGAAACGCTGTTGTCCATAATGGCCAAAATCTGTCGCTGCGCAGAGCGATAGCGAGGAATCCGCCGAGAACGGCCAGATCCACGGCGAGGACGCCGAAGGCGGGCGATTGCCACTGCGCGACCAGCTTGGCCGCAGGAACCGTCAGGACCGATCCGGCGAACATGATCGCCGCACCCTGACGCTCGGGTCGCCCGCCACAACGCACCGCATAGGCGCAGACGGAAATCAGGGTGATGAGGTAGGCCAGCTGAAGGATGTTGAGGAGGGACATCCTTTGACGGGACCATAAGGGGAGGAGCCGGTCAAGCCAGCTGGCCTACCTCATCGGGGGGGCTGGTTCAGGCGGCGGTCCGCTCGACGACCGACAGGCCGCCATTGCGATGCTCGGCCTTCTCGGCGAGGCCACCCAGCGCCACGGTGCGCAGGCCGATCTGATCCTTGGTCACGGCGAGCGACGCGTGGGTATCGACGATGTTGCGGCGGGCGCGGATCAGCGACGCGAAGGTCTCGGCGGCGCCTTCGAAGGCTTCCTGGCCGACACAGGCGGCCAGATTGGCCTCGCAGCGCGCGACCGGCAGATAGCCCGAAAGTTCGGCGACGGCGGCGAGTGCGGCGTCGATCGCCTCTTCGGCGGCCATCAGACGGTTGGCGACTTCCTGGGCGGCGTTGCGGCGCTTGACGAGCATGTGAGTCTCCCTCTCGCGCCGCCCCCTGCGGCAGCGCGTCGATTAAAAGTCGAACCTTTTGAAGGGAGACGCTTTTGCGGAGTGCCTAGAGCAACCGCGAGAGCGCATCGAGACCGGCGATCAGGGCTCCAAACGAGAGCGCGGTTCCGATGGCGATGCCACCGATCCATGCAACCCTCGGCAAGGTGCCGAGATCATTCCTGTCTCCTCCCACCATCGGCATCGGGAGCCGGAGGGGCGGCGCGAAGTGCCAGGGGGTCGCCCGGAAGGCGACCTGTTCCTCACGGAGCTGATCTGCTCCGTAAGGCTGGCCATAGCGTCGATCCTCATGACTGCCCGACGAGCCCATGATGGGATGACGGGGGTTGGGAGCAATGTGCGGTGTTTGATATACGGGCGCTTGATATAGATCGGGGCGCTCGTGTTGCGCGAGCAGGCGGGCCGCTTCGAACCGGCTGCTGACGCCCAGCGTCTGGATTGCGACGCGAAGCCGCTGATCGACCGTGTGCGGAGAGATATCGAGCTCGCGCGCAATGTCCTTGGACGACATATGGAGCAGCACACGCCGTAAACAGGCGCGCTGACCCTCGGTCAATTTTGAGACTGGGTCGGTGATCATGGGCCCCAAAGCTCGATAGTGCGCGACTCAGGCAATACACTTAAAGCGGCCCGGGTTCCACCAGAACGCGCTCAAATTCGCATTTGGGAACGAAAAGCTGGGGTGTTTTCGGCTTTTGGGACGTGCAGCGGCCCTGCGGATCGTTACACGGCCGTTTTTGGGGCCGTGTAACGGTTACGCGGTATCAAAGTTTGAGATGCGGACTGCTCAATGCGCGAGTCTCAATCATTTCGATGGGTATCAAAGCGCCTTATGCGGCACGCAACGAAGCATCGGTATCGATTGCGGCGTCGGCATGCGGATAGAGCTGCTCATTCTCGCGGGTGATTCGGTCGGCAAGCGCGGTGAAAATCACCTTCGATTCGCGACGGAAGCCACGGGGATCGTTCAGAATCTGCGTCGCGGACTCCCAGCGCTGGGCGAAGGCGCCATAGGCCTGGCCCAGATCGCCCATCTCTTCGAAGAAACGGCGCGCGATTTCGGCGACGCCGCCGCGGCCCGACGCCATCAGCGACGGATAGAGCTGCCGGTCCTCCTGCGCGAAGTGGATGCGGAGCAGGCCGGTCAACTTGGCGAGAAGCAGGCTCGCCTGAAAGGCGCCGTCGCGCGCTTCGATGCCGGGCCGCGCCAGCAGAAGGTTGTTGATCTCCCCGACGATGATGACGGCGGCATCGTGCTGGCGGCGCAAATTGGCAGTGCGGCTCATTATGGCATCTCTCCGAAACCGTTTGCGCGGTGCTACTTTCGGATGATTTCCGCCGGCTTGCCGATCGTGGTTAGTTGGGCGTTAGCAAAGCGGTGAGCGCGTCGCCGTCGATCCGCCACGGCTCCCACCCCGCCTTGTGCCGCGCGCCGAGGCGGCGGTAGAGGCCTTTGCCCAGCTCGTTCCAGTCGAGCACCTGCCAGTCGATCCGCGCGCAATTCCGCACCTCGGCCTCGGCCGCCATCGCTTCGAACAGCTTGCGCGCGATCCCGCCGCCCCGCGCCGCGGGATCGACGAACAAATCCTCCAGATAGATTCCGTGCCGCCCGGTCCAGGTGGAGAAGTTGAAGAACCACACCGCAATGCCGACGACATGTCCGTCCTGTTCGGCGACATGCGCGAACACTTTTGGATCGGGGCCGAAGAAATGCGCGGCCAACCCCTCCTCGGTCGCTTCCACCGCATCGGGCTCATTCTCATAATCGGCGAGCGCATGGATCAGGCGCAGGATGTCGCCCTCGTCGCCGGGATGCGCGGGGCGGATGATCAAGGTCATGGCAGTATGTCTCTTTCGGGCAGATTGGCGGGCGACCGTGCGGCGATCAGGCAGCCGCCGATGATCAAGGCGGCGCCCGCAACCGTGGTCAGCCGCACATGCTCGCCGAACACGACAAATCCCCACAGGCTTGCCCAGACGAAGGCGGTGAACTCGACAGGCGCGAGATAGCTCGCCTCGGCACGGGCATAGGCCCAACTGAGCAGGAACAGCGAAAAGCTGGCGAGCGCGGCGGCGGCGATGATCGCGGGCCAGTGCGGCGCGGGCGGCAGTTCGGCCATCCACGGCATCGCGCAGGCCAGCACGATCGCGACGATGCCGTTCTGGAAAAAGGCGACTTCGTAAGCGTCGGCCACCTGCGACTGCCGCCGCATCAGGATGATGTTATAGGCATAGGCCACCGCCGACAGCACGACGGCAACGGCGCCGAGCGCCGCCTCGGCATCCATCGCCTTCATCGCCTGCCCGGACAGGATCACGATCACGCCGACGAGCGCGAGGGCCGAACCGAGCATCGCCCCGCGCCGCAGCCTTTCCTTGAGCAGCACGACGGCCAGCCCCTGCGCGATCAGCGGCGAGATGAAGGTCAAGGCGATCGCCTGCGCCATCGGCGTGCGCGCCAGCCCCCAGAAGAACAGCACCGCCATCAACGCGGCGACCAGCCCGCGCTCGATATGGATGCGCAGCACCTTCCCCTGCGGCCATGTCGGTCGGCGCAGCAGCCAGGGGCTGAGCGTCATCGGTACGCCGGCCAGACTGCGCCACAGCAAGGTATTGTAGGTACCGATAGCGAGGCTGAGGTGCTTCACCACCGCATCCATCGACGAAAAGACCGCGATGCCGAGACAGGCGACCGCGAAGGCGATGATGGTGGGCGTTTGCCTCATAGCCGTCGCCCCAGCGGAGGCTGGGGCCTATCGCTCTTTTGGCGGGCGATGCCGCTGGTGATGACAGACATGGGCTCCAGCCTTCGCTGGAGCGACGGGCGTAGGATCACTCCGCCGCCTGGGCCGCGCTCGCTGCCGCTTCGGCCGCTTCAATCTCCGCCGCCTTGGCTTCGACCAGCTTGACGATATGGTCGACCATGCCTTCGTCCTGTACCGTGTGATCGGTGACGCCGGACAGATAGACCATGTGCTTGCCATTGCCGCCACCGGTCAGGCCGATGTCGGTTTCGCGCGCTTCGCCGGGGCCGTTGACGACGCAGCCGAGCACCGAGAGCGAGAGCGGGACGCGGATATGCTGGAGCCGTTCCTCGAGCGTCTGGACGGTGCGGATCACGTCGAAGCCCTGCCGCGCGCAGCTGGGGCAGGAGACGACGCGGACGCCGCGATTGCGGATGCCCAATGCCTTCAGTATTTCGAAGCCCACGCGGACTTCCTCTTCCGGCTCGGCCGAGAGCGAGACGCGGATCGTGTCGCCGATCCCCGCCCACAACAGGTTGCCGATGCCGATCGCCGACTTGACCGTGCCGCCGATCAGCCCGCCCGCCTCGGTGATACCCAGATGCAGCGGGCAATCGACCGCTTCGGCCAGGCCCATATAGGCCGAGACGGCAAGGAAGACGTCCGACGCCTTCACTGCGACCTTATATTCGTGGAAATCCTGATCCTGCAGCAGCTTGATATGGTCGAGCGCGCTTTCGACGAGCGCCTCGGGGCACGGCTCGCCATATTTTTCGAGCAAATCCTTTTCGAGGCTGCCGGCATTGACGCCGATGCGGATCGCACAGCCGTTCGCCTTGGCGGCGCGGACGACTTCGGCCACGCGCGCTTCGGACCCGATATTGCCGGGGTTGATGCGCAGGCAGGCAGCACCGGCATCGGCGGCTTCCAGCGCGCGTTTATAATGGAAGTGGATGTCGGCGACGATCGGCACGCGCGCGGCGCGCACGATCTGCTTGAGCGCGGCGGTCGATGCCTCGTCGGGGCAGGAGACGCGGATGATGTCGGCGCCCGCATCCTCGCACCGGCGGATCTGGTCGATCGTCGCTTTGACGTCGTCGGTAGGGGTGTTGGTCATCGTCTGGACGGTGACGGGCGCGCCGCCGCCGACAGCGACATTGCCCACCATGATCTGACGCGACTGGCGGCGCGCAATATCGCGCCAGGGACGAACCGACATGCTTTTCCGTTCTGAAAGCTACCTCATCGCCGCTATAGGCGTTTCACGTGCCTGTTTGAAGGCATTCCCAACAATCGAAGGTTTTGGAAAGCGTGACGGCAGATCGCAGCATCACATCGCAATGGAGCGCCCCGGATGCGGGCTGGACGCTCGTGGTTCATGGCGGCGCCGGGCAGATCAGGCGCGACACGCTCGACCCGGCGGTCGACGTCGCAGTGCGCGCGGCGCTGAATGCCGCGCTGGCGGCGGGATCGGCGATCCTGTCGGGCGGCGGCAGCGCGCTCGACGCGGTCGAGGCTGCGGTGCGTGTGCTGGAGGATGATCCCAATTTCAACGCCGGGCGCGGCGCGGTGTTCACCGCCGAAGGCGTCAACGAACTCGATGCCGCGATCATGGACGGCAGCAATCGCGATGCGGGCGCGGTGAGCGCGGTGACGCACAGCCGCCACCCGGTCACGCTGGCGCGTGCGGTGATGGAGAAAAGCCCGCATGCGATGCTGACCGGCGCGGGCGCCGATCGTTTCGGGGCGGAACATGACATCGAACAGGCGCCGCCCGCCTGGTTCCACACCGACGAACGCTGGCGCCAATATGAGGAACTGCGCGCGGGCGGGCGCTTCGATGCCGATCTGAAATATGGGACGGTGGGTGCTGTGGCGCGCGACGCTGAGGGCCATCTGGCGGCGGCGACCTCGACCGGGGGGCTGACCGGCAAGCGCTGGAACCGGATCGGCGATTCGCCGGTGATCGGAGCCGGCACCTGGGCCGACGATCGCGGTGCCGCCATCTCCTGCACTGGCTCCGGCGAGCATTTCATTCGCGTGGGGGCAGGCCATGAGGTGTCGAGCCGGGTGCGGCTGGCGGGCGAGGCGCTGGGCGCGGCCGCGGTCGCGACGATCGGGGAGATCGGCGCGCTCGGCGGCACCGGCGGGATCATCGCGGTTGGTCATGATGGTGCTGGCGGCTGGTGCTTCAACAGCGCCGGCATGTATCGCGGCCGCGTGGCGGCGGGCGGCGAACCGCAGGTCGCACTCTACGGGGATGAGTGACCGATAAATCCTCCCCCGGAGGGGGAGGGGGACCGCGAAGCGGTGGAGGGGTATTTGAGGCTTGGCGGTTCGCTGCCGGCCAATACCCCTCCGTCAGTCCTGCGGACTGCCACCTCCCCCGCCGGGGGAGGATCTTGAGTGGTCAGTTCGCCGCCGCGGCCGCTTCCTTGGTATTTGGCCGCGGGATCAGCTTCGCTTGCGCGAAGGGCTTGGCGTAGGGGGAATCCCACAAACGGGTCTCCATTGCGCCGAGCCGCTTCGCCATTGTCCGATCGCGCAGCACGATCTCGAGGTTGCGCGAATTATCGAGATAGCCGCCTTCCCAGTTGCTCGTGCCGACCCATGCGATCTCGTCGTCGATCGTCATCACCTTGGTGTGGACGACGCGCGTGAAGGGGATGAAGCCGGTCGATGCCTGCGGGATCGACGCGACCCGCACCTCGGCGGTCGGCAGATTGTCGAGCCGTTCGAGGCTGGGCAGGTTGTTCGGCCACATCGTCCAGTCGGCGACGAGCAGCTGTACCTTCACCCCGCGTTCGGCCGCAGCGCGCAGCGCGTCGTCGATCACGGTGTAGGTGCCGCCGCCGAAGGCGTTGGCCGAATATTCCATCACCTCGACCCTTATCTCGCGCTTCGCCGCGCCGATCAGCTTGACGAGCGCGGCCTGTGAGTCCGCCACGTCGGCGGGGTCATAGGCATTGGGGCTGGCGACGAGGAACGCCTTGGCGTCGATCGGCGCATAGATGGTGTCGCGCAGCCTGGGCACCGGCTGGCCGGCGATGGTCAGCGGCACGGCGGCCCAGTCATGGTCGAAGATGCGCTGCAGCTGGCCGACCATCTTGGCCTGCGTGATCTTCAGCCCGGTCTCGTCGATATGCTTGAGCGCGCGCCAATCGAAATTCTGGCTGCCGACGAATGCGGCCTTGCCGTCGACGACGAAATATTTGGCGTGGATGATGCCCGATCCGTTGACCTTGGCCCAGCTGAGCATCCGGAAGGTCAGGTTGGGGATCGCCTTCACCTTGTCGATCGTCGCCTGATCGGAGGCGCCTTGCCCCTTCTCCTCCATCAGGAAGCGGATTTTCACCCCGCGTTTGCCCGCGGCCTCGAGCGAGGCGATCACGCGGTCGAGCGGTTCGCCGCTCTGCCCGGAAATGTAGAATTGCTCGATATCGATCGTCGACTTTGCGGCATCGAACATCTCGCACCACACCGTCGTCGGATCGCGCAGGTCGGCGGTGGCGAGGCTGGTTTCGACGGGCGCGGTGTGGACCAGTTCGAAGCCCGGAATCTCGAACTTGGCGTGCGCCGCGCCGATCGGGAGCAACAGCGCGGTCGCCGCGAGGCAGAAACGGCCGAACATCGTTGTCATCGTCATCACCTGCGCATCGAAACCACGTCGACATCCGCGCTACCGGGCTTAAATGCAAGGATCGTGACGCGCCTGATCCTCATCCTCATCGCCGGGCTTTCGAGCCTCCTTGCCGCCGCGCCCGCTTATGCCTGGTGGGAATATGGGCATGAGACGGTCGCGACGATCGCGCTGCACGAGGTGAACCCGAAGGCGCGCGCCGAGATAAAGGCGCTGCTCGCCAAATCGGCTCTGCTCGAAACGCCGACCTGCCCGGCCAAGACGATCGAGCAGGCGTCGGTCTGGGCCGACTGCATCAAGCCGATGCGCGACCGCTTCAGCTATATTTATAGCTGGCATTATCAAAATATGGACGTGTGCAAGCCGTTTGATCTGAAGGCGGCCTGCCCCGACGGCAATTGCGTCGCCCGACAGATCGAGCGCAATGCGCGGCTGCTTAAGGATCGCAGCCAGCCCGTCCGCGTGCGCGTCGAGGCGCTGGCGCTGCTCGTCCACTTCATGGGCGATCTGGCGCAGCCGCTCCACGCCGGCGACCGGCACGATCGCGGCGGCAACGATACCAAGGCGAATTACGGCGCGTTGAAGAACACCAACATCCATTCGATCTGGGATGGCCTGCTCGCCGATCGCGCGATCTCGACTCCCGTTGGTGGGCCGATGGGGATTTTGGCCGAGGTGCCCGCGGCCGATCGGCCGGCGATGGCGCAAGGCTCGGTCGAGGATTGGAGCCGCGAAAGCTGGCAGGTCGCGCACGACGCTTATGCCGCGCTGCTCGGCGGCGACGGCTGCGGTCCCTCCCCGGCGGAGAAGCCGACGTTGACCAACGAGACAATCCAGGCGCTGATCCCGGTCCTGCGCCTGCAGGTCGCGCGTGGCGGCATCCGGCTTGCGCGGCTGCTGAACGAGGCGTTGTCCTAACCTCCCCAACTCCGCTCGTGTCGAGCGAAGTCGAGACACGTTGGCTGGGTGTTCGCGAACGTGTCTCGACTTCGCTCGACACGAGCGGTTAGGTGGAGAGATGCGCTACTATCTGGACACCGAGTTCAACGGCTTCGGGGGCGAACTGATCAGCGTCGGCCTCGCGGCGGAGGACGGTGAGGACTATTATGTCGTCCTGCCGATCGAGCATCCCTATGAGGAATGGGTCGATCGCCACGTCGTTCCCTATTTGCGATCGGTGCCGCCGATGCTGCTCAATGTGCTGGATCGCGAGGCGGCGGCCTATGACATCGCCAATTATCTGCGGGGCGATCCCGATCCCGTCATCATCGCCGACTGGCCCGAGGATATCGCCCTGTTCTGCCGCCTGATGCTGATCAGCGAGCGTGAGGTGGTCGACCTGCCGAACCTGTCGTTCGAATATCGCCGTACCCCCGGCTTTTCGACTGCGCGCAACAGCGCGGTGCCGCACAACGCCCTCCATGACGCCCGCGCGCTGCGCGATCACCTGATGGCATTGGATTGACCATGAAGATCCGGACGATCGCCTATCTTATCGCGCTGTCGCTGTCGGCGCCCGCGCTCGCCAAGGCGGACTGCGCGGCGGCGCGGATGCAATATAATGCGGCGGTGCGCGAGATGCAGACGGCGATGAACGTCTATGTCGCCTGTTTGGCCGAAGGTTCGGACACCTATGACTGCGGCGCCGAGTTCAAGAAGATCGAGGCCGCGCACCGGATGATCAGCGCGGCTGTCGGCCAACTCTCCACCAACTGCGTTCGCGTCGACTGAAAGCCAGGGATTGATCCGGACGCTTGCCGAAATGGTGGTTCAGGCGATCGGCGAATTGATCGTCGACCGCCTCCTGAAGCGCTCCGATAAGTCGAGTGTGCAGCACGCCGCTGCTACCCTCATCAGAAAGCGAAAGCGCAGGGCGCAACGACTGGCAAAGAAAAAGGCGCGGTAGCCGAAGCCACCGCGCCCTGATCTCTTGAGCCGAAGCGCAGCTTATGCCGCGACGCGGGCGTCCGCCGGAAGGGCTGCCTTCGCCTGCGCGATGATCGCGCTGAAAGCTGCACCTTCGTGCATCGCCAGATCGGCCAGGACCTTCCGGTCCAGTTCGACGCCGGCCAGCTTCAGGCCGTGCATGAACACGCCATAGGTCAGGCCTTCGGCGCGGACCGCGGCGTTGATGCGCTGGATCCACAGGGCGCGGAACGAACGCTTCTTAACCTTGCGGTCGCGATAGGCGTACTGGCCGGCCTTTTCGACGGCCTGCTTGGCGATACGGATCGTGTTCTTGCGGCGGCCATAATAGCCCTTCGCCTGTTCAAGAACGCGCTTGTGCTTTGCGTGGGTGGTTACACCCCTCTTGACGCGTGCCATCTATCGGGCCTCCCTTAGTTCAGGCCGTACGGCGCCCAGAGCTTCACGCGAGCCGTATCGGCTTCGGCGAGAACACTGGTGCCACGATTCTGGCGGATATACTTGGCGTTGTGGCTGATCAGGCGGTGACGCTTGCCAGCGACGCCGTGCTTGATCTTGCCGGTGGCCGTGAGCTTGAAGCGCTTCTTCACGCCGCTCTTGGTCTTCAGCTTGGGCATTTTCGTCTCCTGATATGCGACGTTTGCAGACAGCCACGGCAGCCCATTCAGCCGGACCGTCCATCAAATCGCGGAAGCGCGGGCCTATAGGGAGGTTCTCGGCGCAATGCAACGATTCGGAACCCCCTTGGTCTTTCGGGGGTTTTGGGGCGTCATGGTAGTAGAGCCCCACCCGCCGATCACGGTGCCCGAAACGGACAAAAACCCCGTCCGCCGGCGTCGCGACCCCGCCAATACCACGCTGGCGGTGGGGGTGGGCATCGTCGCGACGATCATTGGCCTGATCGTCCTCGCCTGGTTCGTGCTCTACGTCACCAAGGGTCGTTTCCTGAAGAACACCTTTGAAAATGTCGCGAGCCGGATGGCCGAACGCGACATCAAGGTGGCAGGCGACTTCCAATTCTATTTCGACGTCATCGACGCCAAATTCCTGGCCGACGGGATGACGATTTCCAATCCCAAGGGCGCGACCTGGGCGACCAAGCCCAATTTCTTCGAAGCGAAGCATATCGAGACGCGGATCAAGACGATCCCGCTGATCTTTGGCGAGCGGCGCGCGGAGTGGCTGGTGCTCGATGGCGGGCGCGTCGATGCTGAATGGTCGCCGGACAAGAAGAACACCTGGACCTTCGGCGATCCGAACAAGAAGGGCGAGCCGTTCCAGTGGCCGATCATCGGCCGCGCGAACGTCACCGATACCGAGGTTCGCTATATCGATCCGGCTTTGTTCGTGAAGGTCGACGTCAAGGTCGGCGATATCGCGGCGGGCGACACGCGGATCGACGGCAAGGTGCCGTTCACCGGCGAAGGCACGCTGCGCGACAAGCCGTTCACGATGGAAGGCGCGATCCTCAGCCCCAATTCGACCGTGACCTTCGGTCGCACGCAGTTCGAAATGCATGCGAAGTCGGGCGCGACCTATCTGGATCTGAACGGCACGCTGCCGGCCGCGACGCAGATCGAGGGATCGGACCTGAACCTGAAGGTGCGCGGCCCGAACATCCGCTACCTGTTCGATTTCCTGGGCGTCGCTGCGCCCGATACGCGCAATTACCTCTTCACGTCGAAACTGACCAAGGCGGGCGACGAGTGGCGCTTCACCCGGATCAACGGTCGCTATGGCGCGTCCGATCTGGCGGGCAAGATGACGATCAGCTTCCCGAACGATCGGCTGTTCCTTAATGCCGTGCTCAATTCGAAGCTGGTCGACATCATCGATGTCGGGCCGTTCATCGGTTACGAGCCGACCGCGCTGGCGACCAAGGGGCCGACTGCGGCAGTCGTGCAGACCGGCGCCACGCCGCGCGTCCTGCCCGATGCGCCGCTGCGCATGGATGCGATCAGCCATTTCGACGCGCACATCCTGTATAAGGTGAAGGATTTCCGGAATCCCAAGTTCCCGATCTCCAATGTCGATCTGACCTTCGATCTGAAGGACAAGTTGATGGTGCTGTCGCCCTTCACGCTCGACATTGCGGGCGGGCGGCTGGCGTCAGATATCTCGATCAATGCGCGCGTGCCCTCGGTCATCACCGATTATGACATCCGCCTGTCGCCGACCCCGATGGGCAAGCTGCTCGCGGGCTTCGGCGTCACGCAGAATGGCACGACCGGCACGATCAAGGCGCGCGTCCAGATGAAGGGCACCGGCGATACGCTGCGCGATTCGCTCGCCACGTCGAATGGCCGGATCGCGATCATCCTGCCGCGCGGCACCTTCTGGACCCAGTACGTCCAGCTGGCCGAGTTCGATATCGGCGTGTTCGTGCAGAAGCTGTTCGAGGATAAGCTCAAGAAGCCGATCGAGATCAATTGCGGCCTGATCGCTTTCACCGTGAAGAATGGCGTCGCGGCGGCCGATCCGATCCTGATCGACACGACCAAGAACGTCATGACGGCCAAGGGCGGCTTCAGCTTCAAGGATGAAAGCCTCGACATGGCGTTCCGCGCCGACGGCAAGAAGTTCAGCCTGTTCTCGGGCCAGTCGCCGGTTGGCATCCGCGGCTATTTTGCCGAGCCGGGGATCAACATCATCAGCCCGCAGCTTCTGGCGCGCGGCGGCGCGGGCGTGGCGCTGGGCGTCGTCGCAAGTCCGCTCGCGGCCGTCCTCGCGTTCGTCGATCCGGGCGATGCCAAGGCGGCGGCGTGCGGCCCGATCCTCGCGGGCGCCAGCACCGCCGCGCAGCGCACCGCCAAGGGCGAGCGCCGCAAGGATACGGGCAACGTCTCCGAAAACCGTCAGCAGGCCGGCGACCGCAAGCAGCCGACGACGTTGATCAAGTGACCGTTGCAGGAAGTTTCCTATAGGAAACTTTCGCGAGACTTAGCCCCGCCGGAAGATAAACTCATGGTCGCGCCATGCGCCGACCGGGAACTCATATTCGCCGACCTTGGAAAAGCCGCGCTTGGCATAGACGGCCTGCGCCTTGAGGTTGCCCGACCAGACGCCCAGCCAGATCGGCCCCGGCCGCGTCTCGCCCAGATGATTGAGGGTGAGGTCGAGCAACTGGCCGCCCAGTCCCAGCCCCTGCGCCGATTTGAGCGCGTAGAGCTGGTAGAGTTCGCCATGCCCTTCGCGAACGTCCGGGTGCGGCAGCTTGGAGGGGCCGACCTGCGCATAAGCGATCAGCGTTCCATCGCGTTCGGCGACCCAGGTCGCGCGGCCGGGATCGGCGATCTCGCGCGCGACCACCGCCGGATCGTAGCTATCGCGCTCGAAGATCGCGAGGTCGGCGGGCGGATAGGGGATGGCGAAACCGTCGGTCAGGAAGGTCTGGCGAAAGGTTTCGAGCTTGAGCGCGGCGAGCGCGGGCGCATCTTCCGGCCGGGCGGCGCGGATCATGCGAGCAGCTCGGCGATCGGGGCGATCAGCGACGGATCGCCCGCCGCGATGACATGGCCGGCGCTGTCGCGATCGAGGTCGCGGCCCTGCCAGTCGGTCATCCGCCCGCCCGCGCCTTCGACTACCGGGACCAAAGCCGCAAAGTCGTAAAGCTTGAGGCCCGACTCGATCACGGCGTCCAGATGGCCCGACGCGACCAGCCCGTAATTGTGGCAGTCGCCGCCCCACAAAACATCGCGCGCGGCGGCGCCCAGTTTCTGGAAGTGAGCGAGATCGTCGCCGGGGAAGGCGGCGGGGGATGTGGTGCCGAGATGCGCGTCGGCCACGCCCGAACAGGCGCGGGTTTTGGCGGGTTCGCCGTTGAACAGCGTCGCGCGGCCCTTCGCGCCCAGCCAACGATCGCCGATGATCGGCTGATCGATCACGCCCAGCACCGGCTTTCCATCCTCGATCAGCGCGATCAGCGTGCCGAACAAAGGCCTGCCGGCGACGAAGGCGCGCGTGCCGTCGATCGGATCGAGTACCCAGACACGGTTCGCGCCGCCATTCTTGTCGCCATATTCCTCGCCGATGATGCCGTCCTCGGCGCGCTCGGCGTCGAGGATGCGGCGCATCGCGGCTTCGGATGCGCGATCGGCCTCGGTGACGGGGGACGCATCCTCCTTGGTCTCGCGGATGAAGCGGCGGCGGAAAAAGGGGCGGATCGCGTCCCCCGCCGCGTCGGCGAGGCGGAGGGCGAGGGCGATGTCGGCGTCGGTCATGCCGCCCTCATCCCCGCACTGGGCGACGGTTGCAAGTCACAGCACGCGATAGGGCACCACGTCGCGCGTGTCGGCGTCCACCGCGATGCCGCGATCGGCGGGGGGGAAGGCGCGTTGGTCGCATTGCTCGCGGGGGCACAGGCGGCACGAGACGCCGATCGGGGTGGCGGCGCCTGCATTGCCGACGTCGAGCGCGTCGGCATAGATGAAGTCGCGCGCATGATCGGCTTCGCAGCCCAGCGCCACCGCGTAACGGCGCGGCGACCGCGTAAAACTGCCCGATGGTTTCACCAGCCCCTTGGCCATCGAGACGTAGCGCACGCCATCGGGCATTTCGGCCAGCTGGACGAGAATGCGATCGGGGATCGCGACCGCCTCATGCACGATCCACAAGGGGCAGGCGCCGCCGAAGCGCGCGAATTGCAGGCGCGTGGCCGAATGGCGCTTGGTGATGTTGCCCGCCATGTCGACCCGGCAGAAGAAGAAGGGCACGCCGCGCGCGCCGGGGCGCTGGAGGTTCGAGAGCCGGTGGCACGCCTGCTCGAAACTGACCCCGAACAGCCGGCACAGCCGATCGATATCGTGCCGCACCGCCAGCGCCTGCTCGCGGAAGCGACCATAGGGCATCAGCAGCGCGCCCGCCGCATAGTTGGCGAGGCCGACCGACAGTAGGGTGTGCGCCTCGGCCGATCGCAGCCGCGCCTGTCCGGCGACTTCGCCGATCGCCTCACGGAATTCGAGCAAGGCCAGCTGGTGCGCCAGCATGAAGCGGCGCGTCTCAGGCGGCAGCGCGGCGCCGATCGTCAGCAGCCCCCGCGCGCGATCGAAGCGGCGCATCGATCCGCTCTCATCGGTGCCGGACAATATGTCGACGCCGTGGCGGCTGCGCAGGACGTGCGCGATCAGCGCCTCGGGCAGCGGCTGGGCATCGAGTTCGAGCGCCAGCGCCTCGGCCGCGCGGTCGAGCGCGTCGACATAATTGCCCGCCTCGTGAAACCAGTCGCGAACCTCCTCCCACGGCAGGCGATCGTCGCCGGGAACGCCGCTGGCGATCCGATCGTCGACATGGTGGAGCCGTTCGTCGGCGCGGCGCCACGCCTGATGGAGCCGCACGAATCGGTCGGCGAGTGCGGGCTGCTGCTCGACCGCGCGATGCAGTTGATCGGGCGAAAGCAGCGGATCGGCGAACAGCGGATCGGCGAGGGCGGCACGCAGGTCGATCAGCCGCCGGTCGTCGGGATCGCTGCCGGCATCCCATTCGGGGAAGGCGCGGGCCAGCGCCTCGGCGACTTTGGGCGTTACCGGCCGATCGTCATTCTCCAATTGCGACAAATAGCTGACCGACAGATCGAGCCGCGCGGCCATCGCCGCCTGCCCCAGCCCCGAACGGCGGCGCAGCGCGCGGATATCGCCCCCGGCGAAGCGGCGAGGTTTCCTCATCGATCCCCCAGCCTCGTCATTGCGAGGAGCCGAAGGCGACGCGGCAATCCAGGCCCGAATGTGAGTGGGTCGCGAGCCTCTCCAGTGCGGGCCTGGATTGCTTCGCTCCGCTCGCAATGACGAGGGAGGGAGAGGTGCTTGCGCCCACTTTGCAAAATGTCCTTCGCAATTTCACAAGTTCACATTTGCATGTTCGGGCGAAGATTGGAAAGAGGCAGACTTCCGGATTCCCGTGGAGACAGCCCGACATGCTCGCCATCCTGCAGAAACTCGAGGACAAGCGCGCCGCCGCCCGGCTGGGTGGTGGCGAAAAGCGCATCGAGGCGCAGCACAAGAAGGGCAAGCTGACTGCCCGCGAACGTCTCGAAGTGCTGCTCGATGCCGACAGCTTCGAAGAGCTCGACATGTATGTCGAGCACAACTGCACCGACTTCGGCATGGAGCAGGAGCATATTCCGGGCGACGGCGTCGTCACCGGATCGGGCACCGTCAACGGCCGCCTCGTCTTCGTCTTCAGCCAGGACTTCACCGTCTATGGCGGTGCGCTTTCGGAGCGGCACGCGCAGAAGATCTGCAAGGTCATGGACATGGCGATGAAGGTCGGCGCGCCCGTGATCGGCCTCAACGATTCGGGCGGCGCCCGCATCCAGGAAGGCGTCGCATCGCTCGGCGGCTATGCCGAAGTGTTCCAGCGCAACATCCTGGCCTCGGGCGTGATCCCGCAGATCAGCCTGATCATGGGCCCGTGCGCGGGCGGCGCGGTCTATTCGCCGGCGATGACCGACTTCATCTTCATGGTGAAGGATTCGTCCTTCATGTTCGTCACCGGCCCCGACGTGGTGAAGACCGTCACCAACGAGGTCGTGACCCAGGAGGAACTGGGCGGCGCTTCGGCGCACACCACCAAGTCGGGCGTGGCCGATCTGGCGTTCGAGAACGATATCGAGGCGCTGCTGGCGACCCGCGACTTCATCGATCTGCTGCCCTCGTCGAACCGGCATGACCTGCCGACCCGGCCGACCGACGATCCGTGGGATCGTCTCGACCCGAGCCTCGACACGCTGATCCCGGACAGCGCGAACAAGCCCTATGACATGAAGGAGCTGATCACGAAGGTCGTCGACGAAGGCGATTTCTTCGAGGTTCAGCCGACCCACGCGCCCAACATCGTCTGCGGCTTCGGCCGGATCGAAGGTTCGCCGGTGGGCATCATCGCCAATCAGCCGATGGCGCTGGCGGGCGTGCTCGACATCAATTCGTCGAAGAAGGCGGCGCGCTTCGTCCGCTTCTGCGACGCGTTCGAAATCCCGATCGTCACCTTCGTCGACGTGCCCGGCTTCCTGCCCGGCACCGCGCAGGAACATAGCGGCATCATCAAGCATGGCGCCAAGCTGCTGTTCGCTTATGGTGAGGCGACCGTGCCGAAGATCACCGTCATCACGCGCAAGGCCTATGGCGGCGCCTATGACGTCATGTCGTCGAAGCATCTTCGCGGCGACCTCAACTATGCCTGGCCGACCGCCGAAATCGCGGTGATGGGCGCGAAGGGCGCGGTCGAGATCATCTTCCGCAAGGAAGCCGGCGACCCCGAAAAGATCGCCGCGCGTACCAAGGAATATGAAGACCGCTTCGCCAACCCGTTCGTCGCGGCGTCGAAGGGCTTCATCGACGAAGTGATCATGCCGCACTCGACCCGCAAGCGCATCGCGCTGGGCCTCCGCAAGCTCAAGAACAAGAGTTTGGAGAACCCCTGGAAGAAGCACGACAACATTCCGCTTTAAGAGGCTGCGATGTGGTGGTTCTGGACGCTGTTTATGTGTTTCTGGATCGCCTCGGTCAGTGCGTGGGCGGCATATATTTGGCGGTCAGCCCACCGCATCGAGCAGCGGGGCTGGTGGAGTAACGGCGTCGGTACGACGATCCAAAGGGATGACGGAACTGCTTCGTTTCGCTTGTTGCTGATCGGATATCGGGCGTTTGGTTTAATCGTCGCAATTGCGGCAATCTTGGGGGTGATCGGGATGATCATTCGGATAGCGCAGGCACTATGAAACTCGGCCGCCTGAACCATATCGGCGTTGCGACCCCCTCGCTGGAGGCGAGCATCGCTTATTATCGCGACGTGATGGGCGCGACGAAGATCCACGAGCCGTTCGACATGCCTTCGAACGGGGTGAAGGTCTGCTTCGTCGATACGCCGGGCGAGAATGGCACCGCGGGCACGCAGATCGAACTGATCGAGCCGCTTGGGGCGGACAGCCCCATCCACGGGTTCATCGCCAAGAACCCGGCGGGCGGGCAGCATCATATGTGCTATGAGGTGCCCGACATTCACGAAGCCCGCACATGGTTCGAAGGGCTCGGCAAGAAGGTGCTGGGCGACACCCGCATCGGGGCGCACGGCACTTTGATCTTCTTTGTCCACCCCAAGGACATGAACGGGGTGCTGACCGAGATCATGGAGACCCCGAAGGAGGGGGCTGCGCACTGATGAGCTACGAGACGATCAAGCTCGACCTGACCGACGGCGTCGCCACGCTGACGCTCAACCGTCCCGATCGGCTGAACGCGCTGACCCCGCATCTGTTCGACGAGGCGACCGCCGCGATCGACGGCGCGATCGCGGCCGGCGCGCGCGCTCTGGTCATCACGGGCGAAGGCCGCGCCTTCTGCTCGGGCGCCGATCTGCAGGCGCGCGGCGATGCCGGGCTGCCGTCGGACCTCGGGCTGATCGTCGACGAAGCTTATAATCCCTTCGCCAAGAAGATTGCCGGCCTCGACATACCGGTCATCACCGCGATCAACGGCATTGCGGCGGGCGCGGGCGCGTCGATCGCGCTCTCGGGCGACATCAGCGTGATGGCGCGATCGGCCTATGTGCTGCTCGCCTTCGTCAATATCGGCCTCGTCCCCGATGCCGGCGCCACCTGGTTCGTCGCCAAGGGCGCGGGCCGGGTGAAGGCGCTCGAAATGGCGCTGCTGGGCGAAAAACTGTTCGCCGAGGATGCTAAGGAAGCGGGCCTGATCACCCGCGTCGTCGATGACGAGAAGGTGCTGGAAGAAGCGCAAGCGATCGCCGCGAAGCTCGCGCGCGGGCCGACGATCGCGATCGGCATGATCCGCAAGCAGGTCGCTTTGGCGCTGAACTCGTCGCTCTCCGAAAACCTCCAGATCGAGCGCGATAATCAGAGCGCCGCCGGCAAGACTGCCGATTTCGCCGAGGCCGTGAAGGCGTTCGGCGAGAAGCGTCCCCCCCAGTTCGAAGGCCGTTGAGCATGAGTGAGAAGCCCACCCTCGACCAGTGGTCCGCCGCCGCCTCCAAGGAGGTGAAGGGCAAGGATCTGACCTGGAACACGCCCGAGGGGATCGCGGTCAAGCCGCTCTACACCGCCGAAGATCTGGAGGGCTGGGATGCCGGCCTGCCCGGTTTCGCGCCCTTCACGCGCGGAGTGAAGGCGTCGATGTATGCGGGGCGTCCGTGGACGATCCGCCAATATGCCGGCTTCTCGACCGCCGAAGCGTCTAACGCTTTCTATCATCGCAACCTGAAGGCGGGCCAGAAGGGCCTGTCGGTCGCCTTCGATCTCGCGACCCATCGCGGTTACGATTCGGACCATCCGCGCGTCACCGGCGACGTCGGCAAGGCGGGCGTCGCGATCGACACGATCGACGACATGAAGATCCTGTTCGACGGCATTCCGCTCGATCAGATGTCGGTTTCGATGACGATGAACGGCGCGGTGATCCCGATCCTCGCCTTCTTCATCGTCGCGGGTGAGGAGCAGGGCGTCGATCGCAAGCTGCTCGACGGGACCATCCAGAACGACATCCTCAAGGAGTTCATGGTCCGCAACACCTATATCTACCCGCCCGAGCCGAGCATGCGGATCATCTCGGACATCTTCGGCTATACGTCGCGTGAGATGCCGAAGTTCAACAGCATCTCGATCTCCGGCTATCACATGCAGGAAGCCGGCGCGACGCAGGTGCAGGAGCTGGCGTTCACGATCGCCGACGGCGCCGAATATGTGAAATACGGCGTGGCGAGCGGCCTCGACATCGACAAGTTCGCCGGGCGCCTCTCCTTCTTCTTCGCGATCGGCATGAACTTCTTCATGGAAGTCGCCAAGCTGCGCGCCGCGCGCGTGCTGTGGCACCGTGTGATGACGAAGCTGGGCGCGAAGGACGAGCGCAGCAAGATGCTGCGCACGCACTGCCAGACGTCGGGCGTCTCGTTGACCGAGAAGGATCCGTACAACAACGTCATGCGCACCACGATCGAGGCGATGGCGGCGATGCTGGGCGGCACCCAGTCGCTCCACACCAACGCACTCGACGAAGCCATCGCGCTGCCGACCGACTTCTCCGCCCGCATCGCGCGCAATACGCAGCTGGTGATCCAGGAGGAGACCGGCATGTGCAATGTCGTCGATCCGCTGGGCGGCTCTTATTATGTCGAGAGCCTGACCAAGCAGCTCGTCGATGCGGCGTGGGAGATCATCGAGAAGGTCGAGGCCGAAGGCGGCATGGCGAAGGCCGTGGCGGCGGGCTGGCCCAAGGCGATGATCGAGGAAGCGTCGGCCGCCAAGGCCGCGCGCGTCGACCGCGTCGAAGAGGTCGTCGTCGGCGTGAACAAGTACGCCAAGGACAAGGAAGATCCGATCGACATCCTCGATGTCGATAACGTCGCGGTGCGCGAGGCGCAGATCGCGCGGATCAACAAGGTCAAGGCGGGCCGTGACGAAGCCGCGTGTCAGGTCGCGCTCGATGCGCTGCGCGAAGGCGCGAAGGGCAAGGGCAACCTCCTCGAACTCGCCGTCGAATGCGCCCGCAAGCGTGCGACCCTCGGCGAAATCTCGCTGGCGATGGAGGACGTGTTCGGCCGTCACGGCACCTTCCCGACCCCGGTGAAGGGCATTTACGGCGGCGCCTATGGCGAGGATGCGAAGTGGCAGGGTCTGGTGGACGGCGTGTCCTCGATCGAGCGTCGCATGGGCCGCAAGCCCAAGATGCTCGTCGCGAAGATGGGCCAGGACGGGCATGATCGCGGCGCGAACCTCGTCTCCTCGGCCTTCGGCGATCTCGGCTTCGATGTCGTCGCCGGGCCGCTGTTCCAGACGCCGAAGGAAGCCGCCGATCTCGCGATCAAGGCCGATGTCGACGTGGTCGGCGCGTCGTCGCTTGCCGCGGGCCACAAGACGCTGATTCCAGAGCTGATCGGCTATCTGCGCGATGCCGGGCGCAGCGACATCAAGGTGATCGCCGGCGGCGTCATCCCCGCGCAGGATTATCAGGTTCTGCGCGACGCAGGCGTGCAGGCGATCTTCGGGCCGGGCACCAATCTGGTCCACGCCGCGACCGAGGTGCTACAGCTGTTGGGTCACAACCAACCGCCGATCGACGAGGCCGCCGAATAATGACTGCACCTACCATCCGCAACGACTGGACCCGCGACGAGATCGCGGCCCTGTTCGACCTGCCGTTCAACGACCTGCTGTTCGATGCGCAGACCGTCCACCGCGCGAACTTCCCGCGCAACGAGGTCCAGCTGTCGACCCTGCTGTCGATCAAGACCGGCGGCTGTGTCGAGGACTGCGGTTATTGCAACCAGTCGACCCATGCCGAAACGGGCCTCAAGGCCACCAAGATGATGGATGTGCGCGCCGTGCTGCAGGCCGCGGCCCAGGCCAAGGACGGCGGATCGTCGCGCTTCTGCATGGGCGCCGCCTGGCGTGAGCCCAAGGATCGCGACATGCCCGCCATCATCGAAATGGTGAAGGGCGTGCGCCAGATGGGCATGGAAACCTGCATGACGCTGGGGATGCTCACCGACAAGCAGGTCGGCCAGCTCGCCGATGCGGGCCTCGATTATTACAACCACAATATCGATACCTCGCCCGAAAATTACACGAACGTCATCACGACGCGCAGCTTCGAGGATCGCGTCCAGACGCTGGAGCGCGTGCGCGAGGCGGGGATCAACGTCTGTTCGGGCGGGATCGTCGGCATGGGCGAGACGCGATCGGATCGCGTCGGCTTCCTCCATGCGCTCGCGACGATGGAGCATCCCGAAAGCGTGCCGATCAACGCGCTGGTGCCGGTGAAGGGCACGGTGCTGGGCGACATGCTGGCCGATACGCCGCTCGCCAAGATCGACGAGATCGAGTTTGTCCGCACCGTCGCGGTCGCCCGCATCCTGATGCCCGCATCGATGGTGCGCCTGTCGGCGGGCCGTGAGAGCATGAGCGAGGCGTGTCAGGCGCTGTGCTTCATGGCGGGCGCCAACTCGATCTTCACCGGCGACAAGCTGCTCACCACGAACAATGCCGGCGACGACAAGGACGCCGCTCTGTTCGCGAAGCTGGGCGTCGTGCCGATGGCCGCTGCCGAGCAGCAGCCGTCGCCATGCGCCATCGCCGCCGAATAACCGAACGCTGACCAGACGACCTGAAGGGGCCAAGATGTTCAAGAAGATCCTGATCGCCAATCGCGGCGAGATCGCCTGCCGCGTCATCAAGACCGCGAAGAAGATGGGGATCGCGACCGTCGCGGTCTATTCGGATGCCGATGCGCGCGCGCCGCACGTTCAGATGGCTGACGAAGCCGTCCATATCGGCGCCTCGCCCGCGTCCGAGAGCTATCTGATCGCCGACAAGATCATCGCCGCCTGCAAGGCGACCGGGGCCGAGGCGGTTCATCCGGGCTACGGCTTCCTGTCGGAGCGGACGAGCTTCGCCGAGGCGCTGGAAGCGGCCGGCATCGCCTTTGTCGGCCCGCCGGTGAACGCGATCGCCGCGATGGGCGACAAGATCGAATCGAAGAAGCTCGCCAAGGCGGCGGGCGTCAACGTCGTCCCCGGCTTCGTCGGCGAGATCGAGGATACCGAGCACGCGGTCCGCATCTCGAACGACATCGGCTATCCGGTGATGATGAAGGCGTCGGCCGGCGGCGGCGGCAAGGGCATGCGCCTCGCCTATAACGAGAAGGACGTCCGCGAGAATTTCGAGAGCGTGAAGCGCGAGGGGCTGAACAGCTTCGGCGACGACCGCGTCTTCATCGAAAAATTCATCCTCAACCCGCGCCACATCGAGATCCAGATTCTGGGCGATAAGCACGGCAACACGCTGTATCTGAACGAGCGCGAATGCTCGATTCAGCGCCGCCACCAGAAGGTGGTCGAGGAGGCGCCGTCGCCCTTCGTCACCCCCAAGATGCGCAAGGCGATGGGCGAGCAGTGTGTCGCGCTGGCCAAGGCCGTCGGCTATTACAGCGCGGGCACGGTCGAGCTGATCGTCTCGGGCGCGGATGAGACCGGCGAAAGCTTCTATTTCCTTGAGATGAACACCCGCCTGCAGGTGGAGCATCCCGTCACCGAACTCATCACCGGGGTCGACCTGGTCGAACAGATGATCCGCGTCGCTTATGGCGAGAAGCTGGCGATGACGCAGGCCGATGTCGGTATCAACGGCTGGGCGATCGAGAATCGCGTCTATGCCGAGGATCCCTATCGCGGCTTCCTGCCGTCGACGGGGCGCCTGGTCCGCTATCGTCCGCCGGCCGAGGTCGATCATGTCCGCGTCGATGACGGCGTGTACGAGGGCAGCGAAATCTCGATGTTCTACGATCCGATGATCGCAAAGCTGATCACCTGGGGCGAGACGCGCGAGGAAGCGACCGCACGGCAGGTGACCGCGCTCGACCGCTTCGAACTCGACGGCATCGGCCATAATATCGATTTCCTGTCGGCGATCATGCAGCACCCGCGCTTCGCCTCGGGCAATCTGACCACCGGCTTCATTGCGGAGGAATATCCCGAAGGCTTCACCGGCGCGCCGGCCGACGCCGCGCTCACGCGCCAGCTTTCGGCGGTGGCGGGCGTGCTGGCCAGCGTCGATGCGGGCCGCGCCGCGCAGATCGACGGTCGCCTCAACGGCCCCGCCGAGCCGCCGTCCGACTGGGTCGTGACGATGGACGGTGCGGAGCATCGCGTGTCGATCGCCGATGCGGCGGTGACGGTGGATGGCGAGGCGGTCGTCGTCGACGTCGCTTATGTGCCGGGTCAGAAGCTGGTCGAGGCGGTCGTCGACGGTGAAGGCCTGTCGATCCGGGTCGAGCGCAAGCGCACCGGCTGGCGTTTCACGGCGCGCGGCGCGAGCCACAATCTGCGTGTGCTCACCCCGCGCGTCGCCGATCTGGCGCATTACATGATCGAAAAGATCCCGCCCGATCTGTCGAAGTTCCTGCTCTGCCCGATGCCGGGCCTGATCACCGCGATCAACGTCGGCGAAGGCGACAAGGTCGAGGCCGGTCAGCCGCTGGCAGTGGTCGAAGCGATGAAGATGGAAAACATCCTGCGCGCCGAAAAGGCGGGCGTGGTGAAGTCCGTTTCGGCCAAGGCGGGCGAAAGCCTCGCGGTCGATGCGGTGATCCTCGAATTCGAATGATCGCCATCCACCTAAGCGGATCAAACTAAACCGAATGTATGAGGGGGCGGGTTCATTTCCCGCCCCCTTTTTAACGGACCCTTAGGGCTGTCGCGTTACATCTCCCCCCGAACGGGCCGGACGGCCTGAACAGGGGACGGAGAGTAAGATGGCGAAGATGTGGGTTCGTGGCGCGGTATTGGCTCTGGTTTGCGCAGCCTCCGCGCCTGCCTTCGCGGCGCCTTCGCCCGAATGGACCGGCAAGGTCCGCCAGCTGCTCGCCTCCAAGCAGGATTATCCGCGCGCTGCGCAGGTTCGCGGCGACGAAGGCACCGCCAAGCTCAAGATCGATGTCGCTGCCGACGGTTCGCTTGCCGGCGTCGCGCTCGTGCAGCCGACGGGTTCGGCCACGCTCGACAAGGAAGCCCTCGCCGTCGCGCGCAAGGTCGGTGCCTTCCCGCCGCCGCCCGGTGGAGCCGCTTCGGTCGTCGTGCCGCTCACTTGGAAGATGATGTGAGCCTCAACACAACCAAATGATGATCTGACGCGTTAATCCCGGCGCTTACCCGATCTTAACCGATCGGGTGCAGGTTCGTTTCGGTGGCGTGTCGCGTCGGCATATTTGCTTTGATTTGGGGAGTTTCCCGATGAAGTTCGTTCTTCCCGTTCTGCTCCTTGGTGTCGCGATCGGCGCGGGTGCCGCCAATGCGTCGGCCCCGGCATGGAGCGACAAGGTCCGCGCCGCGCTGGCGCAGCAGGAAGCCGCGGCTGTCGAGGCGAAGGCGAAGCCCGCCCCGTCGTCGAACGCGGTCGTGCTGACGATCGGCGCGAACGGCACGCTCACCGCGGTGGCCCCGACCAAGGCGGCGGATCGCGCCGAGGCGGAGGCCAAGCCGGTCAACCCGACGAGCGGCCTCTAAATCTATTCCAGATCGGTCCCGAACGCCGTGGCTGCGCCGAGCAGCCCGGGGTCGGGATGAACCGCAAGGCGGATGGGGAATTGGCCCATCCGCTTTTCGAACCGGCCCTTGGCGCGAAAGCGTTCGTTGAACAAAGGGCCCGCAATCCGATCCTTGATGCGATTGGATAGCCCCCCGGTCAGCACCACCGCATTGGCGCCGTGCGCGAGCGCCAGATCGCCCGCGACCGACCCCAAAATCATGATGAAGCGATCGAGCGCGCTGGCCGCCAGCCGATTGGTCCCGTCGATCGCCGCCTGCCACAGCACGGGATCCTCGACCGGCACGATCGCCACCCCTTCGGTCGCCGCCAGCGATTCGTAGATGTTGGACAGGCCGGGGCCGGATGCGATCCGCTCGGTCGATACACGGCGATAGCGCGTGCGCAGCCGCTGCAGCAGCCGTTCCTCGACCGGATCGAGCGGCGCGAAATCCAGATGCCCTCCCTCGGTCGGCAAGACGGCGGCGCGGCCGTCACGGCGCAGCAACTGCGCGACGCCCAGGCCCGTGCCCGGCCCGATCACGCTGGTCACGCCTTCGTCGGGCAGGTCGCCCGGCGGGCCGCCGATATAGACGAGTTCGTCGTCCTTCAGCACGCTGACCGCCGCGGCCATCGCCGCGAAATCGTTCATCAGGTGGACCTTGTCGACGCCCAGATCGGCGGCGATCGTCTTCGGCCGGATCGTCCAGCTGCTGTTGGTGAAACGGATCAGCTCGCCCTCGACTGGCCCCGCTATCGCGATGCTCGCGGCGGGCGGCAGATCGCAGCCGCAGTCTTTGGCGAAGGCGGCCCAGGCGGCGGGCAGATCGGGATAGTCGGCAGTCTTGTACTTGCGCGCCTCCTCCATGCGGGGGCGGCCGCCGGGCTCGACCTCGGCCAGCGCGAAGCGGGCGTGGGTTCCCCCCAGATCGACCGCGACGAGCTTCATCTCAGAGTCCCGCCAGCGCCAGCATCGCCGAACCGCCCGCCTCGGCGCTGTCGGCCCCCGCGCGCATGAAGGCGAAAAGTTCGCGGCCCGTGCCGATCTGCGGCGGCGGGGGCATCGCATCTTCGCGCGCGGCCCATTCGCCTGCATCGACCAACGCCTCGATCGCGCCGGTTTCGGCGCACAGGCGAACGATGTCGCCGTCGCGCAGCTTGGCGATCGGGCCGCCAGCCAGCGCCTCCGGCGTCAGGTGGATCGCGGCGGGCACCTTGCCCGACGCGCCCGACATGCGCCCGTCGGTGACCAAAGCGACCTTGTGCCCGCGATCCTGCAACACGCCCAGCGCCGGGGTCAGCTTGTGAAGTTCGGGCATGCCGTTGGCGCGCGGCCCCTGGAAGCGGACGACGACCACAACGTCGCGATCGAGTTCGCCCGCCTTGAACGCGGCGTTGACCTGATCCTGATCGTCGAAGCAGCGGGCCGGCGCCTCGATCGTCCAACGGCTCTGATCGACCGCGCTCGTCTTGAAGGTGCCGCGTCCCAGATTGCCGCGGACGAGCCGCATGCCGCCATCGGGCTGGAACGGATCGCTCGCCGGGCGCAGCATATCGGTGTCGCGCGAGGGGGAGGGGGCGTCGGTCCACGCCAGCGCCTCGCCATCCAGCGCGACCTCCTTCGCATAATCGCCCATGCCGCCCTTCGCGACGGTCATCAGATCGCCGTGCATCAGCCCGGCATCCATCAGCGTGTCGATCACGAAGGCCATGCCGCCGGCCACGTGGAAGTGGTTCGTGTCGCCCGCGCCGTTCGGATAGACGCGCGCGATCAGCGGCACGACGGCGGAGAGGCGGTCGATATCCTCCCAATCGATCACGATCCCGGCCGCGCGCGCGATCGCGGGGATGTGGATCGCATGGTTGGTCGATCCGCCCGTCGCGAGCAGGCCGATCACCGCATTCACGATCGCCTTCTCGTCGATGCACAGCCCCAGCGGGCGATAATCCTCCCCATCCCAGCCGATCTCGGCAAGGCGGTGGACGGCGGCGCGGGTCAATTCCTGGCGCAACTTGGTGCCCGGATTGACGAAGGCCGCGCCGGGGATGTGGAGGCCCATCATCTCCATCATCATCTGGTTCGAATTGGCGGTGCCATAGAAGGTGCAGGTGCCCGCGCCGTGATAGCTCGCGGCTTCGGCCTCCAGCAGCTCCTCACGCCCCACCTTGCCCTCGGCATAAAGCTGACGGACGCGCACCTTCTCCTTGTTGGCGAGGCCGGATGGCATCGGCCCAGCGGGGATCAGGATCGTCGGCAGATGGCCGAAGCGCAAAGCGCCGATCAGCAGGCCGGGGACGATCTTGTCGCAAATGCCCAGCAGGGCTGCGCCCTCGAACATGCCGTGGCTCAAGGCGACGGCGGTCGAGAGCGCGATCGTATCGCGGCTGAACAGCGACAATTCCATGCCGCGCTGCCCCTGCGTCACCCCATCGCACATGGCGGGGACGCCGCCCGCCACCTGCGCCGTCACACCGATTTCGCGGGCGAAGACCTTCATCTGTTCGGGGTAGCGGCCATAAGGCTGATGCGCCGACAGCATGTCATTGAAGGCGGTGACGATGCCGATATTCATGGCGGTGCCGCCACGGATCGCGGCCTTGTCGTCCCCCGATGCCGCGAATCCGTGGGCGAGATTGCCGCATGACAGGTTCGGGCGATCAACCCCGGTATCGCGTTCGCGCGCGATCAGATCGAGATAGGCGCTGCGCGTCGGCGCCGACCGCGCGACGATGCGGGCGGTGACGGCTTCGACCTCGACGTGCAGCGCCATGTTCCTCGTCTCCCGTTCAGGCCGCCCAGTGGATGTCGATCGCCTGCTCGGCATCGGCCAGCACGCGGCCGATCGGCAGCTTCGACGAATGGCCGTCCTCGATCGCCTTCTCCAGCAGCGCGCGCTTCTCGTCGCCGGTCAGCACGATCGTGATCGCGCGGGCGGACAGGATCGCAGCCTTGGTCAGCGTCACGCGCGCGACGGCTGCGTCCTTCGGCATCGGATCGGGCATCACGCCCACCATCCGCCGCGCCTTGGGGGCGTCGAGCGCCTCCTGCAGATCCGGCCCGTCGAAGATCGACGCGGTGTGGCCGTCAGCGCCCATGCCCAGCCAGACCAGATCGGGCGGCCAGTGGAGATCCTGCAGCCGCGCGTCGGCGGCCTTGCCGGCCATGTGATGATCGGCAGCCTTGTCGGTCGTCACCGGCAGGACGCGCGCGCCCTTGGGCAGGAAGATCTTGGCGAGCATCGCGGTGTTCGACAGCGCGTCGGTCAACGGCACCAGGCGATCGTCGGTCGGGATGATCGTGACGTTCTTCCAGTTGATCTTCGCCTTGGCCAGCTTCTCATAGATCGGCAGCGGGGTCTTGCCGCCCGGCAGCGCGATCAGCGCCTGCCCGCGCGCGTCGAGCGCGCTTTCGATGATGAAGCCGACATCGCCGGCCACAGCCTCGGCGAACTCATCGGCATCGTCATAATCCCACCATTCGGCTTCAATCATGTTCTCGTCTTTCAGTCGTGCCAGGTAACGCCATCCCGCTCGGTAAGCGCGATGGCAGCAGATGGGCCCCATGTACCGGCGGTATAGGGGCGGGGTTTCATGGCGTTGGCGGACCAGCCGTCGCGGATCGCATCGACCCACTCCCACTGCGCCTCCACCTCGTCACGGCGGACGAACAGGGTCTGATCGCCTTCGACCAGATCGAGCAGCAGCCGCTCATAGGCGATCCGGCGGTGGCTGTCGGCAAAAGCATTCGGCATGGCGATGTCGAGCGGCACTTCGCGCAATTTGATCCCGTCGCGGTCCAGCCCCGGCACCTTGGACATGAGCAGCAGGCGGACATTTTCGTCGGGCTGCAAACGGATGACCAGCTTGTTGGGTTGCAACACCGCGCCGCGCGCTTCGAAGATTGAATGCGGCACCTGCTTGAACTGGATGAAGATTTCGGACTGGCGGCTGGGCAGGCGCTTGCCGGTGCGCAGGTAGAAGGGGACGCCCTTCCACCGCCAATTGTCGATGTTCGCCTTGATCGCGACGAAGGTTTCGGTGTCGGACGGCTTGCCCAGTTCCTCGGCATAGCCGGGCACCGCGCCGCCCGCGACCGCGCCGGCGCTATACTGGCCGATCACCGTCATCTTGTCGGCGTTGGTCCGGTCGATCCGGCGCAGCGATCGCAGCACCTTCACCTTTTCATCGCGGATCGATGTCGAATCGAAATGGGCGGGCGGCTCCATTGCGACGAGCGCGAGCAGCTGGAGCATGTGGTTCTGCACCATGTCGCGAATCGCGCCGGCGCCGTCATAGAAGCCGACCCGGCCTTCCAGACCCACCGTTTCGGATACGGTGATCTGGACATGATCGATCCCGCCTTCCTTCCACAGCGGCTCGAACAGCGAATTGGCGAAGCGCAGGGCCAGCAGGTTCTGGACGGTTTCCTTGCCCAGATAATGGTCGATGCGGAAAATCCGATCCTCGGGGAAGACGGCGGCGACCGCGTCGTTGATCTCGCGGCTCGACGCCATGTCGTAGCCCAGCGGCTTTTCGAGGCCGATCCGCACCCCGTCCCCCGCAAGCCCCGCCGAGGCGAGGCCGTCGATCGTGGCCTCGAACAAGGAAGGCGCGGTAGAAAGGAAGATGGAAAGACCCTTGTCGGTCGATCCGACGACGTCGGTCAGCGCCTTGAAATCGCCCTCCTTCGACGCATCGACCGGCACATAGCGCAGCCGGGCGAGGAAGGTGCCGAGCGCGGCCTCCGCGCAGCGTTCGGCGGGCACATATTTACGCAAGGCGGCCTCGGCGAAGGCGCGGAAGCCGGCATCGTCATGGCCCGACCGTGCGGTTGCGACGATCAGCAGATCGGCCGGCAGCAGTCCGTCGGCGTCGAGCCCGTAGAGCGAGGGCAGCAGCATGCGCTGCGACAGATCGCCGGTCGCGCCGAACAACAGGAGTTTGCCGCTGGGTGTGCGCACCATCGTCTGAAAGTCTCCCTGCCCGGAACCGCGCGACTCTAGGGAAAGCCGCGCCCTTCGGGTAGCCGTCTGCGCCAGAAATGTTTCGGGGGCGTGCGCGCTGGCCCCAAAAGCACCGTTCGTGTCGAGCGAAGTCGAGACACGGCAACACCCGCCCAGCCAACGTGTCTCGACTTCGCTCGACACGAACGGATGGGGGCTTGGCTTGCTCTTCGGGCGTCTCCCGGCTATGGCCCCCGCCGGCTCTTTCCACTCACATCGTGAATCCAGGTGAACCCATGAAGATCAGCGGCGTGGACATTCGTCCCGGCAACATCATCGAATATGAAGGCGGCATCTGGCGCGCTGTGAAGATCCAGCACACCCAGCCCGGCAAGGGCGGGGCCTATATGCAGGTCGAACTGAAGAATCTGCGCGACGGCCGCAAGAACAATGTGCGCTTCCGTTCGGCCGAAACGGTCGAGCGCGTTCGCCTGGACACCAAGGATTTCCAGTTCCTGTTCGCGGACGGCGAAACGCTGACCTTCATGGACAAGGACAATTACGACCAGATCACGCTGCCGCGCGACCTGCTCGGCGACGCCGCGGCCTTCCTGCAGGACGGCATGGACGTGGTGATGGAGCTTTACGACGAAGAGCCGATCAACGTGCAGCTGCCCGATCAGGTCGAGGCCGTGATCGTCGAGGCCGATGCCGTCGTGAAGGGGCAGACCGCCTCGTCCAGCTACAAGCCGGCTCTGCTCGACAACGGCGTGCGCGTCATGGTTCCCCCGCATATCTCGTCGGGCACCAAGATCGTCGTCGACGTTTACAGCCAGGAATATGTCCGCCGCGCGGATTGATCTTTTCTAACCCCTCCCCTTCATCGGGAGGGGAGGAGTTTTGAATATGGTTGCCCATTCCGGCCTCATCACCGTCATGGACCGCGCCGCGCGCAAGGCGGCGCCGCGCCTGCGTCGCGACTTCAACGAGGTGCAGCAGCTCCAGGTGAGCCGCAAGGGGCCGGCCGACTTCGTGTCGATGGCCGACAAGCGCGCCGAACAGACCCTCTATGAGGAGCTGAAGAAGGCGCGGCCCGACTGGGGCTTCGTGATGGAAGAGGGCGGCGAGATCGAGGGCGATCCCACCAAGCCGCGCTGGATCATCGATCCGCTCGACGGCACCAGCAACTTCCTGCACGGCATCCCGCACTTCGCGATCTCGATCGCGGTCGAGGAGCCGCGCGCGGGCAAGGACCGTGGCGAGATCACGCAGGCGCTGGTCTATCAGCCGCTGACCGACGAGAGCTTCTGGGCCGAGAAGGGCCGTGGCACCTGGCTGCAGGATCGCCGCCTGCGCGTGTCGGCGCGGCGCGAGCTTTCGGAGTCGCTGGTCGCCACCGGCATTCCCTTCATGGGGCATGGCAATTTCAAGCAGTGGACGTCGATCTTCGCATCGGTCGCCCCGGAAGTCGCGGGTATCCGCCGCTTCGGTGCGGCGTCGCTCGATCTCGCCTGGGTCGCGGCGGGGCGTTTCGATGCCTTCTGGGAATCGGATCTCAAGATCTGGGACGTGGCGGCCGGTATCCTGCTGGTGAAGGAGGCGGGCGGCTTCGTGTCCGATTTCCGCGGCGGCGATCGCTTCCATGAGCGCAACGAATATCTCGTGACCAACGAGGGGCTTGCCACGCGCATGAACAAGCTGGTCGCGCAGGGCCTGAAGGGCGCCTGACGGGGCGTCGTTTCCGTACGGCGGCGTGCTGCCTGACGGAAACGGAAACACGCCGGAAAACAGCCCGTATTATTGCGATTCATTCTCACTCCCCAGCGGCTTGCTTCGCAGGTGCAGCGGGCCTAAACGTCCCGCCAAAGGCCACTTCTGGGCCATCCTTGTCGGAGCAATCGAATGGCGTCGGTCGCCGCCGGATATCTGCCGATCCTGCTGTTTCTGGGTGTCGCGCTCGCATTGTCGAGCGCCTTCGTCTTCCTGCCGATGCTTGTCGGCCGGGCGACGGGCACCCATCAGCCTTCGCCTGAAAAGCTCACCGAATATGAGTGCGGCTTTCCCGCGTTCGAGGATAGCCGCGCGCAATTCGACGTGCGGTTCTACCTGATCGCGATTCTGTTCATCATCTTCGATCTCGAAGCGGCCTTCCTGTATCCGTGGGCGGTCTCGCTCGGCGCGATCGGCTTTGCCGGCTGGCTGTCGATGATGATCTTCCTGGTCGAACTGACCATCGGTTACATCTATGCGTGGAAGAAGGGAGCGCTGGAATGGGAGTGATCCTCGATCCGGCTGCGAACCCGCATCCGACGGAAAATGCCATCGTCCCGCCCGACGCGGACTTCTTCAATTCGCTTCAGTCCGAAGTGAACGACAAGGGCTTCCTCGTTACCTCGGCGGAAGACCTGTTCACCTGGGCGCGCACCGGCTCCTTGTGGTGGATGACCTTCGGCCTCGCCTGCTGCGCGGTCGAAATGATCCACGTCAACATGCCGCGCTACGACATGGAGCGTTTCGGTGCCGCGCCGCGCGCTTCGCCGCGCCAGTCGGACGTGATGATCGTCGCGGGCACGCTGTGCAACAAGATGGCCCCGGCGCTGCGTCGCGTTTACGATCAGATGTCGGAACCGAAATACGTCATCTCGATGGGCAGCTGCGCCAATGGCGGCGGCTATTACCATTATAGCTACAGCGTCGTGCGTGGCTGCGATCGGATCGTGCCCGTGGACATCTACGTCCCCGGTTGCCCGCCGACCGCCGAAGCCCTGCTCTACGGCGTGATGCAGCTGCAGCGGAAGATCCGCCGCGTCGGGACGTTTGAACGATGAGCGTCGTGTCCCACGCCTTTCCGCGCTTCGCGATGCCCGAAGGGCTGGCCGATGCGCTGACCGCCGCGCTCGGCGATCGGCTGATCCAGATCCGCGAATGCGTCGGCGAATATGCGCTGCACGTCCGCCGTGAGGCGGTGGTCGAGGTGGTGACGATCCTGCGTGACAGCCTTGGCTATCAGCAGCTGATGGAAATCGCCGGCGTCGATTATCCCGATCGCGCGGAGCGGTTCGAGGTGGTCTATTGCCTCCTCAGCCTGACCAAGAACCACCGCATCCGCGTCCATGTCGCGACCGACGAAGTGACACCGGTGCCGTCGGTGACGGGCGTGTGGCCGGTCGCCGGCTGGCTCGAGCGCGAAGTGTACGACATGTACGGCGTGCTGTTCGACGGCAATCCGGACCTGCGCCGCATCCTGACCGATTACGGGTTCAAGGGGCATCCGCAGCGCAAGGACTTCCCGCTGACCGGCTATGTCGAACTGCGTTATTCGGAGCGCGACAAGCGCGTCGTCTATGAGCCGGTGAAGCTGGCGCAGGATTTCCGCAGCTTCGACTTCATGTCGCCGTGGGAAGGCGCCGATTACATCCTGCCGGGTGACGAGAAGGCGTCGGCGACCCAGCCGGGCGCGCCCACCCCGGCTCCCGCGCAGAAGGCGCCCGAGCCCGTGAAGGGCGAAGCGCCCCCGGCAACGCCCAAGACGACCGAGTCCCCGGCGCAGACCGGCGAGGGCAAGGCCGATCCCAAGGGCGACGGAGCGAAATGATGGCCAGCGCTTACGAAGCTCTTACCCCCGACAAGCCGACCGTCGGCGACGTCGAGATCCAGAATTACACGATCAACTTCGGCCCGCAGCATCCGGCCGCGCACGGCGTGCTGCGCATGGTGATGGAGCTGGACGGCGAAATCGTCGAACGCGTCGATCCGCATGTCGGCCTGCTCCACCGCGGCACCGAAAAGCTGATCGAGTATAAGACCTATCTGCAGGCGCTGCCGTACTTCGATCGCCTCGATTATTGCTCGCCGCTGGGCATGGAGCACAGCTATGTGCTCGCGGTCGAAAAGCTGCTCCAGATCGAAGTGCCGATCCGCGCGCAATATCTGCGCGTGTTCTTCGCCGAGCTGACCCGCATCTGCAACCACATGCTCAACCTCGGCTCGCACGTCATGGACGTCGGCGCGATGACGCCGAACCTGTGGCTGTTCGAAATCCGCGAGGATTGCCTCAACTTCTTTGAGCGCATGTCGGGCGCGCGCATGCACCATGCCTATCTGCGTCCGGGCGGCGTGCATCAGGATGTGCCGCTCAAGCTGCTGACCGACATCGGCGACTGGCTCGACACCCGCCTGCCGCGCCTGTTCGAGGATGCGATCAGCCTGGTCGCCGACAACCGCATCTTCAAGCAGCGCAACGTCGATATCGGCGTTGTCAGCCGCGACGAGGCGATCGCCTGGGGCTTTTCCGGCCCGATGATCCGCGCGGCCGGCGTGCCGTGGGATATCCGCAAGAGCCAGCCCTACGACGTCTATGATCGCATGGACTTCGAAATCCCGGTCGGCACCAAGGGCGATTGCTATGATCGCTTCATGGTCCGCGTCGAGGAAGTCCGCCAGTCGGCGCGCATCATGAAGCAGTGCCTCAGCGAAATGCCCGAAGGGCCGATCGCCAGCCTCGATCGCAAGGTCGTCCCGCCCAAGCGCGGTGAGATGAAGCGATCGATGGAAGCGCTGATCCACCACTTCAAGCTCTATACCGAGGGCTTCCACGTCCCCGCCGGCGACGTTTACGTTGCGACCGAAAGCCCGAAGGGCGAGTTCGGCGTCTATCTGGTGTCGGACGGCTCCAACAAACCCTATCGCTGCAAGATCCGGCCGACCGCGTTTTCGCATCTGCAGGCGATGGATTTCATGATGAAGGGCCACATGCTGGCCGACACCACTGCGATCCTTTCCGCGATCGACGTCGTGTTCGGGGAGTGCGACCGGTGAGCAAGCTTAAGATCGCCGAGGAAATGATCGCGCATTACAACGCGCAGGACGCCGACGCCTATGTCGCGCTGATGACCGAGGATGCGGCTGAGGCCGGCTATCGCGGTGATGTGGTGCGCGACGGCAAGGAAGGCGTGCGTTCGGGCCTGAAGGCCATGTTTGCGCAATTCCCGGAAAACCGCGCCGAGATCATCACCGGGCAGCAGCTGGGCGATTATGTCCTGCTGCATGAAAAGGTGTTCCGTTCGAACGACGCCGAGCCGTTCGAGGTGATGAGCATCTACAGTTTCGAAGGCGACAAGGTGTCGCGCGTGGAGTTCGTTCGCTAATGGCCGACGCACCGCAGATCCCCGACGAGGCGGAAGTCCGCGCGCGCTGGGGCAATTTCGCCTGGTCGGCCGAAAATGAGCCGCAGGTGAAGAAGATCATCGCGCGCTACCCGCCCGGCCGTCAGCAGTCGGCGGTGATGCCGCTGCTCGATCTCGCCCAGCGTCAGGTGGGGGCCGAGACGAACACCCAGGGCTGGCTGCCCGTGCCGGTGATGGAATATATCGGCGCGCAGTTGGGCATGGCGTATATCCGCGTGTACGAGGTCGCGACCTTCTACACGATGTACAATCTCGCGCCGGTCGGCCGCTATCATGTCCAGGTATGCGGCACGACGCCGTGCATGCTGCGCGGTTCGGACGACGTGCTCGATGCCTGCTACAAGAAGGGCATGAAGAAGGGCGCGACGACCGCCGACGGCCTCTTCACGCTGACCGAAGTCGAATGTCTGGGCGCGTGCGCCAATGCGCCGATGGTCCAGATCAACGACGACAATTACGAAGACCTGACCTTCGACACGACCACCGCGATCCTCGAGGATCTGGCGGCGGGCCGTCAGCCCAAGATCGGTCCGGCGATCGAGCGCCAGACCAGTTGCCCCGAAGGCGGCCCGACCAGCCTTGTGGAAATGGTCGGCGAAAATCACGATTATCGCGGGAGCTGGGGCAAATGAGCCTTGCCGATAAGGACCGCATCTTCACCAACGTCTATGGGTTCCAGCCGTGGAACCTGGAGTCGGCGCGCAAGCGTGGCGATTGGGACAATACCAAGGATCTGATGGCGCGCGGCCAGGATCAGATCATCGAGGATATCAAGGCGTCGGGCCTGCGCGGCCGCGGCGGCGCGGGCTTCCCGACCGGCATGAAGTGGAGCTTCATGCCCAAGGAGCCGAAGCCGGGTAAGCCCAGCTTCCTGCTGATCAACGCCGACGAATCCGAACCCGGTTCGTGCAAGGACCGTGAGATCATCCGCCACGATCCGCACAAGCTGATCGAAGGTGCGCTGATCGCCGGCTTCGCGATGCGCGCGCGGGCGGCCTACATCTATATCCGTGGCGAGTTCATCTACGAGGCGAAGGTTCTCTTCGCCGCCGTCGAGGAAGCTTATGCTGCCGGTCTGCTGGGCAAGAATGCCGCTGGGTCGGGCTACGACTTCGACGTGTTCGTCCATCGCGGCGCGGGCGCTTATATCTGCGGTGAGGAAACCGCGCAGATCGAAAGCCTCGAGGGCAAGAAGGGCCAGCCACGCCTCAAGCCGCCTTTCCCGGCGGGCGCGGGCCTGTGGGGTTGCCCCACCACCGTCAACAATGTCGAATCGATCGCGGTCGCGCCGACCATCCTGCGTCGTGGCGCGGAATGGTTCTCGTCGATCGGGCGCGAAGGCAATAAGGGCACCAAGCTCTTCCAGATCAGCGGCCATGTGAACAAGCCGTGCGTGGTCGAGGAGGAGATGGGCATTTCCTTCCGCGAGCTGATCGAGCGCCATTGCGGCGGCATTCGCGGCGGCTGGGACAATCTGCTCGCGGTCATCCCCGGCGGTTCTTCGGTGCCGCTGGTGCCGGCGGCGCAGATCATGGACGCGCCGATGGATTTCGACGGCCTCAAGGCGCTCGGCTCCGGCCTGGGCACCGCCGCCGTCATCGTCATGGACAAGTCGACCGACATCGTCCGCGCGATCAGCCGCCTGTCCTATTTCTACAAGCATGAAAGCTGCGGCCAGTGCACGCCGTGCCGCGAAGGCACCGGCTGGATGTGGCGCGTGATGGAGCGGCTTCGCACCGGCGAAGCCTCGATCGGTGAGATCGACATGCTCCACGACGTCACCAAGCAGGTCGAAGGCCACACCATCTGCGCGCTGGGCGATGCCGCTGCCTGGCCGATCCAGGGGCTGATCCGCCATTTCCGCCCCGAAATCGAGCGCCGGATCAACGAGCGCAGCGGCGACCTCGCGGTCGCGGCGGAGTAAGAGAATATGCCAAAGCTGACCGTTGACGGCGTCGAAGTCGAAGTCCCCGCAGGCGCCACCGTGCTCCAGGCGTGCGAAGCCGCGGGCAAGGAAATCCCGCGCTTCTGCTACCATGAGCGGCTGTCGATCGCCGGCAATTGCCGCATGTGCCTGGTCGAAGTGAAGCCGGGGCCGCCCAAGCCGCAGGCGTCGTGCGCGCTGCCGGCCGCGGACAAGCAGGAAGTGTTCACCGCGTCGCCGATGGTGAAGAAGGCGCGCGAAGGCGTGATGGAATTCCTGCTGATCAACCATCCGCTCGATTGCCCGATCTGCGATCAGGGCGGCGAGTGCGATCTGCAGGATCAGTCGATCGCTTATGGCAAGGGTCAGTCGCGCTTCCACGAGAATAAGCGCGCCGTCACCGACAAATATATGGGCCCGATCGTCAAGACGACGATGACGCGCTGCATCCAGTGCACGCGCTGCGTTCGCTTCGCCGAGGAAGTGTCGGGCGTCGAGGAAATCGGCGCGATCTATCGTGGCGAAAACATGCAGATCACCTCCTACCTCGAGCAGGCGGTGACGAGCGAGCTTTCGGGCAATGTCGTCGATCTGTGCCCGGTCGGCGCACTGACGTCGAAGCCCTATGCGTTCGAAGCGCGCCCGTGGGAGCTGACCAAGACCCCCGGCATCGACGTGATGGACGCGGTTGGCACCAACATCCGCATCGACGCGCGCGGCCGCCAGGTTCTGCGCATCCTGCCGCGCATCAATGAGGACGTGAACGAGGAATGGGCGTCGGACAAGACGCGCCACGCCGTCGACGGCCTCGCCCGCCGGCGTCTCGACAAGCCCTATCTGCGCAAGGACGGCAAGCTCGTCCCCGTCACCTGGGGCGAGGCGTTCCAGGCGGTCGCGGCGGCCAATGCCGGTTCGTCGGTCGCGGCGATTGCGGGCGATCAGCTTGATGCCGAGACGATGTATGCCGCCAAGGCTTTGCTCGCGAAGCTGGGTTCAACCCTGCTCGAAGGCCGCCAGACCGGCATGGATTATGACGTGTCGAGCCTCGGCGCGGTCAACTTCAACTCGACCATCGCAGGGATCGAGACGGCGGACGTGATCCTGCTCGTCGGCACGAACCTGCGCTGGGAAGCCCCGCTGATCAACACGCGCATCCGCAAGGCGGTGAAGCGTGGCGCGAAGGTGTTCGCGATCGGTGAGGACGTGAACCTCACCTACAAGGCGACCTTCCTCGGCAACGATCTCGGCCTGCTCGGCAATCTGCCGAAGGACGTGACCGACGCCTTCGCCAATGCGCAGCGTCCGGCGATGATCGTCGGCGGCGGCGCGCTCAAGGCGGGCGCGCAGGGCGCGACGCTGGCGCTGGTCGGTCCGCTCGGGCTGATCAAGGATGGCTGGAACGGCTACAACGTCGTCCACCTCGCCGCCGCGCGCATGGGCGGGCTGATGCTCGGTTATGCGCAGAAGGGCGGGATCGCGGATATCGTCGCGGCCAATCCGAAGCTGGTCTTCCTGCTCGGCGCCGACGATGTCGATGCGTCGAAGTTTGCCGGCCTTAAGGTCTATATCGGCCATCATGGCGATAACGGCGCTTCGGCGGCCGACGTCGTGCTGCCGGGTGCGGCCTATACCGAAAAAGCCGGCACCTATGTGAACACCGAAGGCCGGGTCCAGCGTAGCGAGCGTGCGGTCTTTGCGCCGGGCGATGCGCGCGAAGACTGGGCGATCCTGCGCGCGCTGAGCGACGCGCTGGGCGCGACCCTGCCGTTCGACACGTTCGATGCGCTGCGCAAGGCGATGATCGCTGACGTGCCCGCGCTGGGCGTCGAGGGGCTGGCCGGTTATGTCTGGTCGGCACCGTCGCTGTCCGCGTCGGTTTCGGGCCCGGTCGGCTATCCGATCAAGGATTTCTACCTGACCAACCCGATCGCGCGCGCCAGCGACACGATGCAGCGTTGCTCGGCCGAACTGCTCCACGGGGTCAGCTTCGCGGAGGCCGCCGAATGACCGCCTTCTTCGAAAGTTTCGGCCTGCCCTTCGAATGGGCATGGTTCATCTCGATGATCATCGGGATCCTCGTGATCGCGCTGCCGCTGATGCTGGCGGTCGCGATGATCATCTATGCCGATCGCAAGATCTGGGCGGCGATGGCGCTGCGTCGCGGCCCGAACGTCGTCGGCCCCTTCGGCCTGCTGCAGAGCTTCGCCGACGGCGCGAAGGTGTTCCTGCAGGAAACGATCATCCCATCGGCCGCGAACAAGGGCCTGTTCCTGCTCGCGCCGATCATCACCTTCACGGTGGCGCTGATCGTGTGGGCGGTGATCCCGTTCGCGCCGGGCGTGGTGCTCGCCGACATCAATGTCGGTCTGCTCTACATCCTCGCGGCCTCGTCGATCGGCGTTTACGGCGTGATCATCGCGGGTTGGGCGTCGAACTCCAAATATCCCTTCTATTCGGCGCTTCGTGCCGCCGCGCAGATGGTGTCGTATGAAGTGTCGATCGGCTTCGTGCTGATCTCGGTCGTCCTGTGGGCGGGCAGCTTCAACATGTCGGCGATCGTCGAGGCGCAGCGCGGGCAGATCTTCGAATTCGTCAACGGCTTCGGTTTCAATCCGCTGCTGTTCCCGATGGCGGTGGTGTTCCTGATCTCGGCGATGGCCGAAACCGCGCGCGCACCGTTCGATCTGACCGAAGCGGAATCGGAACTCGTCGCCGGCTATCAGACCGAATATTCGTCGATGGCCTTCGCGCTCTACTGGCTTGGCGAATATGCCAACGTCATTCTGATGTGCGGCCTGAACGCGATCCTGTTCTGGGGCGGCTGGCTGCCCCCGGTCGATTGGGCGCCGCTCTACATGGTGCCGGGCATCGTCTGGTTCTTCGCGAAGCTGATGTTCTTCTTCTTCGTGTTCAGCTGGGTGAAGGCCACCGTGCCGCGCTATCGCTACGACCAGCTGATGCGGCTGGGCTGGAAGATCTTCCTGCCGCTGTCGCTGTTCTGGGTGTTCCTGGTCTCTGGGTGGCTGATGCTCACCCGCTACGGAGTTTAACCGATGAGCCTCGGCTACATCGTCAAGTCGTTCACGCTCTGGGAGTTCGTGAAGGCGCACTGGCTGACCTTGAAGTATTTCTTCAAGCCCAAGGCGACGATCAACTACCCGTTCGAAAAGAACCCGCTGTCGCCGCGCTTCCGTGGCGAACATGCGCTGCGTCGCTATCCGAACGGCGAGGAACGCTGCATCGCGTGCAAGCTGTGCGAGGCGGTGTGCCCCGCGCAGGCGATCACGATCGAGGCCGAACCGCGTGACGACGGCAGCCGCCGCACAACGCGCTACGACATCGACATGACCAAGTGCATCTATTGCGGTTTCTGCCAGGAAGCCTGCCCGGTCGACGCGATCGTCGAAGGCCCGAACTTCGAGTTCGCGACCGAGACGCGCGAGGAACTGATCTACGACAAGTCTAAGCTGCTGGCGAACGGCGACCGCTGGGAATCGGCGATCGCCCAGAACCTTGCCGCCGATGCACCCTATCGTTAAGCCGCACGCCGTGACCAAGAGAGGCCATTCGCAGCCGTGATCACAGTCATCGCCTTCTATCTGTTCGCCGCTATGGTGATCGCGTCCGGCACGCTCACCATCCTGGCGCGCAACCCGGTCCACTCGGTCCTGTGGCTCATCCTCGCCTTCTTCAACGCGGCGGGTCTGATGATCCTCGTGGGGGCCGAGTTCATCGCGATGCTGCTCGTCATCGTCTATGTCGGCGCGGTCGCGGTGCTGTTCCTGTTCGTGGTCATGATGCTCGACATCGACTTCGCCGAACTGCGCGCCGGCTTTGCCCAATATCTGCCATTCGGCGTGCTGCTGGTGATCCTGCTCGCCGCCGAAATGGTGTTCGCGGTGGGCGCCTGGACCGCCGGCGGGATCGACATCGCCGCCAAAGCCGCGCCGACGCCCGCCGAAGTCCCGAACATCGAGGCGCTCGGCACGCTGATCTACACGCGTTACCTCTACATCTTCGAAGGCGCGGGCCTTGTCCTGCTCGTCGCGCTGATCGGCGCGATCGTCCTCACCCACCGCGTGCGCGGCGGCGTGAAGGCGCAGAAGATCGCGGCGCAGAACCAGCGCCGTCCGGAAGAAGCGATCCGCAACGTCAAGCCGACCGTCGGTCAGGGGGTCGAACTGTGATTGGGCTGCAGCATTATCTGGTCGTCTCGGCGATCCTGTTCGCGATGGGCGTGTTCGGCATCTTCCTGAACCGGAAGAACGTGATCATCATCCTGATGGCGATCGAACTGATCCTGCTCAGCGTGAACATCAACCTCGTCGCCTTCTCCGCCTTCCTCGGCGATCTGGTGGGGCAGGTGTTCGCGATGTTCGTGCTGACGGTGGCCGCCGGTGAGGCCGCGATCGGCCTGGCCATCCTCGTCATCTATTTCCGTGGCCGCGGCACCATCGCGGTCGACGACATCAACCGGATGAAGGGGTGATCGTTCGGTGATCGTAGCAATCGTCTTCCTGCCGCTTCTGGCGGCGATCGTCGCGGGCCTCGGCAACCGCATGATCGGCAACGTCCCCGCCAAGGTGGTGACGACCGGCGCACTGTTCGCCTCGTGCGCGATGAGCTGGCCGATCTTCATCGACTTTCTCAACGGCACCCAGACGGCGCATGTCGAGCCGGTCCTCGCCTTCATCCGTTCGGGCAATCTGAACGTCGATTGGGCGCTGCGCGTCGACACGCTGACGGCGGTGATGCTGGTGGTGGTGACGTCGGTCTCCAGCCTCGTTCACCTCTACAGCTGGGGCTATATGTCGGAAGACGACAGCCAGCCCCGCTTCTTCGCCTATCTGTCGCTGTTCACCTTCGCGATGCTGATGCTGGTGACGTCGGACAGCCTGGTCCAGATGTTCTTCGGCTGGGAAGGCGTCGGCCTCGCATCCTATCTGCTGATCGGCTTCTGGTATCAGAAGCCGTCGGCCAGCGCGGCGGCGATCAAGGCGTTCGTGGTCAATCGCGTCGGCGACTTCGGCTTCTCGCTCGGCATCTTCGGCACCTTCCTGGTGTTCGGCACGGTTTCGATCCCCGAAATCCTGGCGGCCGCGCCCGGCTATGCCAATGCGACGATCGGCTTCCTGGGCTACCGCGTCGATCTGATGACCCTGCTCTGCCTGCTGCTGTTCGTCGGCGCGATGGGCAAGTCGGCGCAGCTCGGCCTCCACACCTGGCTTCCCGACGCGATGGAAGGCCCGACCCCGGTGTCGGCGCTGATCCACGCGGCGACGATGGTGACGGCGGGCGTCTTCATGCTGTGCCGCCTGTCGCCGATGTTCGAAGTGTCGCAGCACGCGCTGACCGTCATCACCTATGTGGGTGCGGCCACCGCCTTCTTCGCGGCGACCGTCGGCACGACGCAGACCGACATCAAGCGCGTGATCGCCTATTCGACCTGTTCGCAGCTCGGCTACATGTTCATGGCGTGCGGCGTCGGCGCTTATGGCGCGGCGATGTTCCACCTGTTCACCCACGCCTTCTTCAAGGCTTTGCTGTTCCTGGGCGCCGGTTCGGTGATCCACGCGATGCACCACGAACAGGACATGCGCTATTATGGCGGCCTGTGGCGCAAGATCCCGTGGACCTTCGCGGCGATGATGGCGGGCACGCTGGCGATCACCGGCGTCGGCATCGTGGGCGTGGCCGGCTTTGCGGGCTTCCATTCGAAGGATGCGATCATCGAAGCGGCCTTCGCCAGCCATTCGAGCGCGGGCGGCATCGCTTATGCGGTCGCGGTGTTCGCGGCGCTGCTGACCAGCTTCTATTCGTGGCGCCTGGTGTTCCTCACCTTCTTCGGCAAGCCGCGCTGGGCCGGGTCGGAGCATATCCAGCATGCGGTGCATGACGCGCACGGCCACGGCCATGACGATCATGGGCATGACGATCATCATGCGCACGACGCGCATGCCGACGATCACGGCCATGCGCACGATCATGGGCATGGTCACGGCCACGCGGTCGAAGGCGATCTGGGCTATCATCCGCATGAAAGCCCGGCGCCGATGATGATCCCGCTGGTCGTCCTGTCGATGGGCGCGATCTTCGCCGGCTGGTTCTTCGCACCGTGGTTCCTCGAGGCCGAGCATGGCGCGGCCTTCTGGGCCGGCAGCATCGCCTTCAACGAACATCTGATGCACGCGATGCACGAAGTGCCGTGGTGGGTGAAATGGTCGGCGACGGCGGTGATGATCACCGGCTTGTTGATCGCGCTGTGGGCCTATATCTGGGATACGAGCGTGCCCGCGCGGTTCACCTCGCAATTCCGGGTGCTGTACGACTTCCTGCTGCACAAATGGTATTTTGACGAACTCTATCACTATCTGTTCGTCGTCCCCGCCATCTGGCTCGGCCGCTTCTTCTGGAAGAAGGGCGATCAGGGCACGATCGACCGCTTCGGCCCGAACGGCGTCGCCGCAGTGGTGGTGCGCGCCGGTGCCGCGGCCCGCGCCGCGCAGTCGGGATATCTCTATACTTATGCGCTGGTGATGCTGCTCGGCCTTGCCGCCGCCGCGACCTGGGCGATGGTGGGCTGACGTGATGGGCTTTCCGATCCTTACCCTGATGATCGCGATCCCGGCGCTGGCCGCGATCGCCTGTCTCTTTGCCGGCGCCAGTGCAGCGCGCTGGATCGCTTTGATCGCGACGCTCGTCGATCTCGCGCTCGGCGTGGTGCTGTGGACCAATTACGAGATTGGCGGGCCGCAGTGGCAGTTCGTCGAACATGTCGATCTGTTCGGGCGCTTCGCCTGGGCGGTGGGCATTGACGGCATCGCCTTGCTGCTGATCGTCCTCTCGGTCTTCCTGATGCCGATCTGCATCGGCGCCAGCTGGGAAGCGATCACGAAGCGCGTGCCGGAGTACATGGCGGCGTTCCTGCTGATGGAAACGCTGATGATCGGCGTGTTCGCGGCGCAGGATCTCTACCTGTTCTACATCATGTTCGAAGCCGGCCTGATCCCGATGTACCTGATCATCGGCATCTGGGGCGGTGCGGACCGCATCTACGCGTCGTACAAGTTCTTCCTCTACACTCTGCTCGGATCGGTGCTGATGCTGATCGCGATGCTGTGGATGGTGAACACCGCCGGCACCACCAGCATCCCGGTGCTGATGAACTATGATTTCCCGGCCGATGCGCAGACATGGCTGTTCCTGGCCTTCTTCGCGAGCTTCGCGGTCAAGATGCCGATGTGGCCGGTCCACACCTGGCTGCCCGATGCGCACGTCCAGGCGCCGACCGCAGGCTCGGTGATCCTGGCGGGCGTGCTGCTCAAGATGGGCGGCTATGGGTTCATCCGCTTCTCGCTGCCGATGTTCCCGGTCGCCTCGGCTGAGCTGTTCTGGCTCGTCATGGGGCTCAGCATGGTCGCGGTCGTCGTCACCTCGCTGATCGCGCTGGTGCAGGAGGACATGAAGAAGCTGATCGCCTATTCGTCGGTCGCGCACATGGCCTTCGTTACGATCGGTCTGTTCGCGTTCAACCGTCAGGGGCTTGAGGGCGCGATGCTCGTCATGCTCGGCCACGGCCTCGTCTCGGGTGCGCTCTTCCTGTGCGTCGGCATCATCTACGATCGCCTGCACACGCGTGAGATTGCGCGCTATGGCGGCCTGGCGACGAACATGCCGAAATATGCATTGTTCTTCCTGCTGTTCACGATGGCGTCGGTCGGCCTGCCGGGCACCAGCAATTTCGTGGGCGAGTTCCTGTCGCTGGTCGGCGCTTATGAGGCGAACAGCTGGGTGGCCTTCGTCGCGACGACGGGCATCATTCTGGGCGCAGCCTACATGCTCGTCCTCTATCGCGGCGTGGTCTATGGCCCGCTGACGAAGGAAGACGTCGCCGCCATGCCCGATCTGTCGAAGCGCGAACTGGCGCTGCTGCTGCCGATCGCCGCCGGCGTGATGTGGATGGGCGTCTATCCCGAAAGCTTCATCGCGCCGATGCGCAAGGATATCGGGGCGGTTCTCGCCCGGATCGCGCCCACCGCGCCCGAAAGCGACGCCAAGGTCGTCGTCGGTCCTGTCCCTCATGCTGCTGCGCATGCGGAGGCGCACCACTGATGCCGATCACCGCCTCCCTCGCGCTCACTTTGCCTGAGCTGATCCTGTCGCTCGGCGCGCTGGCGCTCCTGATGGTCGCGGCCTTTGGCGGCGACGGGCTGACCCGCGCGATCGGCTGGGGCGCGGTCGCGCTCTTCGCCGCCGCCGGCTTCTCGCTCACCGGCCCCGCCGGCAATGGCGGGCCGGGCTTTGACGGCCTCTACATCGCCGACAGCTTCTCCAGCTTCGCCAAGATCCTGATCTACATCGCGGCCGCCGCCTCGATCCTGATCGCACCGGGCTTCTTCGCGCGCACCGGGCAGCTGCGGGCCGAATATCCGATCCTCATCCTGCTCTCCGCCGTCGGCATGGGCATGATGGTGTCGGCGAACGACCTGCTGACGCTCTATGTCGGCCTCGAACTCCAGTCGCTCTCGGCCTATGTCCTCGCCAGCTTCATGCGCCGCGACAGCCGTTCGGCCGAAGCGGGCCTGAAGTACTTTGTCCTCGGCGCGCTCGCCTCGGGCATCCTGCTCTACGGCATCTCGCTGCTCTACGGCTTCACGGGCACGACCCTGTTCGCCGGCATCGCGGACTCGCTGGCCACCGGCATTTCGACCGGCGAGATGTTCGGCATGGTCTTCATCTTCGCGGGCCTCGCCTTCAAGATTTCGGCGGTGCCGTTCCACATGTGGACCCCCGACGTGTACGAAGGCGCGCCGACCCCGGTGACCGCCTTCTTCGCCTCGGCCCCCAAGGTCGCCGGCATGGCGCTGCTGATGCGCGTCGCGGTCGATGCGATGGGTTCGGGCACCGATGCGTGGCGTCAGATCGTGATCTTCTCGGCGCTCGCCTCGACGATCCTCGGTGGCGTCGCCGCGATCGGCCAGTCGAACATCAAGCGCCTGCTGGCCTATTCGTCGATCAACAATGTCGGCTTCGCTTTGTTCGGCCTCGCCGCCGGCACGCCCGAAGGTGTGGCGGGTACGCTCACCTACATGGCGGTCTATGTCGCGATGACGATCGGCAGCTTCCTGTGCGTCCTTCAGATGCGCGATGCCGATGGCCAGCCGGTCGAAACGATCGTCAGCCTCTCCGGCCTGTCGCGTACGCGTCCGGCGCTGGCGGCGGCGTTCGCGATCTTCATGTTCAGCCTGGCCGGCATCCCGCCGCTCTTCGGCTTCTGGCCGAAGTTCCTGGTGTTCGATGCGCTGGTGAAGGCGGGCTTCTGGCCGCTGGCGATGATCGGCATCGCGACCTCGGTGATCGGCGCCTTCTATTATCTGAAGATCGTCAAGACGATCTACTTCGATGAGCCGGCCGCCGAATATGCGCGCTCGGACAGCAAGCTCGAAGGCGGTCTGATCGCGCTGTCGGCTCTGTTCGTCTCGCCGCTCGGCTATCTCGCCATCCCGGCGCTGGGCGTCGCCAGCATGGCGGCGGCTCGATCGATCTTCTGATCCGGCACGTCGCCAGTACGGGGTCGACCAACGACGACGTCGCGGCGCTCGCCCGCGACGGCGCGGCGGAGGGCCTCTGGCTGCGCGCCGACGTGCAGACCGGCGGGCGGGGGCGACATGGCCGCGCCTGGGTCTCGCCGCCCGGGAATCTCTACGCCAGCACGATCGTCCGCCGCTTCGCGAGTGATCCGCCGCCGCAGACGCTTGCGATGCTCGCGGCCGTCGCGCTCGACGAGTTGCTGCAAATCTGGCTGCCGGCCGATCGGCTGACGATCAAATGGCCCAACGACCTCCTGGTCGGCGGCGCGAAGATTTCGGGTATCCTGCTGGAGGCCGCCGGCGATGCCGTGGTCGTCGGCATCGGCGTCAATCTGGCGCACCATCCCGATCTGCCCGATCGCGTGGTGACGAGTCTCGCCGCTCAGGGCGTCACGCCGCCCGCGCCAGCCGATTTCGCCGCCGATCTGGCCGATGCCTTTGCGCGCTGGCTCGGCCGCTGGCGTGGCGAAGGGCTCGCCCCGGTCCTCGCCCGGTGGCAGGCGCGCGCGCACCCGATCGGCACCGCTTTGTCGGTGCGTGAGGGCGGGGAGGTGATCGACGGCCTCTATGACGGGCTCGACGCCGATGGCGCGCTGCGTCTGCGCCGCGCCGACGGGGTGCTGCAGATCATACGCGCGGGCGATGTTTTCCTGCTATAGGGCGCGGCGGAACAAGGGATGCACTGACCGATGCTGCTTGCGATCGACGCCGGCAATACCAATATCGTCTTCGCGCTGATCGAGGACGGCAAGATCCGTTCGCGCTGGCGGATCGCTACCGATGCGCGCCGCACGGCCGACGAATATGCCGTCTGGCTGCACCAGCTCCTCGCGCTCGAAGGGCTGGGTCGCGACGCGATCGACGCGGTGATCGTCGCGACCGTCGTGCCCCGCGCGCTCCACAATCTGGAGGTGCTGGCGCAGAAATATTTTGGGGTCGACGCGCTGATTGCGGGGCGTGCGCCGGTCGAATGGGGCATCACCCTCGACGTCGCCGAGCCGCAGAGCGTGGGCGCCGATCGCGCGGTCAACGTCATCGCGGCGCACAGCCTGCATCCGGGCGACCTGATCGTGATCGATTTCGGCACCGCGACCACCTTCGACGTGGTCGATTATAACGGCGCCTATAAGGGCGGGATTATCGCGCCGGGGATCAACCTGTCGCTCGACGCGCTCGTCGCCGCCGCGGCCAAGCTGCCGCGCATCGCGATCGAGGCGCCGGAAAGCGACAGCGTCGTCGGCCGCACCACGCAGGATCAGATGCTGATCGGCATCTATTTCGGCTATATCGCGATGATCGAAGGGCTGGTCACGCGGATGAAAATCGAGGTCGGCCGCCCCGTAAAGGTCATCGCCACCGGCGGCCTCGCCACCCTTTTCGAACGCCACAGCGATGCGTTCGACAGCATCGAGCCCGATCTGACGATCCAGGGGCTCGGCATCATGTACGACCGCCTGAAGGCGGCCAAATAACAGAATTGGACAATTTTCTAAGTGACTACACCCGGTAACGAACTGCTCTTCCTCGCCCTTGGCGGCTCGGGGGAGATCGGCATGAACGTCAATCTCTACGGCTGTCAGGGCAAGTGGGTGATGGTCGATCTCGGCCTCACCTTCTCCGATCCCGGCTATCCCGGCGTCGAACTGATCCTGCCCGATCTCGCCTTCATCGAGGAACGGCGCGACGACCTGCTCGGCATCGTGCTGACGCACGGGCATGAGGATCATATCGGCGCGATTCCCTATCTCGCCGCCGATCTGGGCGTGCCGCTCTACGCGACCAAGTTCACCGCAGGCCTGATCCGCGGCAAGCTGGACGAGGAAGGGATCGCCGATCAGGTCGATCTCCACATCGTGCCTGAGGAGGAGAGCTTCCAGCTCGGGCCGTTCGGCTTCACCTACGTCCCGCTCGCCCATTCGATTCCGGAGGGCAATGCCGTCCTGATCGACACGCCGCACGGCCGCATCTTCCACACCGGCGACTGGAAGATCGACGAAAAGCCCCAGCTCGGCACCCCATCGACCGCCGAGGAATTGCGCGCGATCGGTGACAAGGGCGTGCTGGCGCTCGTCTGCGATTCCACCAATGTCTTCAATCCCGAAGCCTCGGGTTCGGAAGACGAGGTTCGCAAGGGCCTCGACGAAGTGATTGCGGGCTGCACCGGCCGCGTCCTCGTCACCACCTTCGCGTCGAACGCCGCACGCCTGCAGACGCTGGGGCAGGTCGCGATCGACACCGGGCGTCAGCTCTGCGTCGCGGGCCGCTCGCTCGATCGGATCATCCGCGTCGCGAAGGCGAGCGGCTATCTGCTCGATCTGCCGCCGACGATCGACGTCGACGCCGCGATGCGCCTGCCCCCGCGCGACGTGCTGTTCATCGCGACCGGCGGGCAGGGTGAATCTCGCGCCGCGCTTGCGCGGATCGCGTTCGACAGCCACCCGATCAAGCTCAGCAAGGGCGACACGGTCGTCTTCTCGTCGAAGCAGATTCCGGGCAACGAACTCGCGATCGGCCGCATCCAGAATGCGCTCGCCGCCAAGCAGATCGACATGGTCACGGAAAAGCAGGCGTTCGTCCACGTCTCGGGCCATCCGGGTCGCCCCGAACTCGCCGCCATGTATGAATGGATCCGGCCTGAGATCATCCTGCCCGTCCACGGCGAACTGCGCCACATGGCCGAACAGGCGCGCTTCGCCGCCGAACAGGGCGTGCCGCGCGGCATCGTCCAGACCAACGGCACCCTCCTGCGCCTCGCGCCCGATGGTCCGAAGGCGATTGGCAATGAACGCGTCGGCCGCCTCGTCCTCGACGGCGATGTGATCCTTCCGGCGGATGGTTCGACGATGAACGAGCGTCGCCGGATTTCGCAGTACGGCACGATCGCGGTCGCGGTCGCGCTCGACAAGAAGGGCCGCCTGATCGGCGAACCGGCGATCCAGATCCAGGGCGTGCCCGTGGAGGAGGACCGCGCCGACTTCCTTGAGGAAGCCCGCGAGGCCGCCGCCGAAGCCGCGCAGGACGGCCCGAAGGATGAGGCCAAGCTGCGCGAGGCGATCCGTCTGGCGGTGCGTCGCAAGGCGAACCACTGGACCGGCAAGAAGCCGATCGTCGACGTCGCGATCATCCGGGCCTGATGCGATGAAAATCAGCTCGGCCATCGCGATCTATCTGCTGTTCTGGTGGGGGTGCCTGTTCCTCGTCCTGCCCTTCCGCCTGCGGTCGAGCCAGGAGCCCGAGGATCATGTCCCCGGCCAGGCCGACAGCGCGACCCCGCGTTTCTCGGTCGGGCGGACGGCGCTGTGGACGACGATCACCTCGGCGGTCGTCTTCGCCTGTTTCTACCTGAACTACACGCAGGGCTGGATCACCGCCGACCTGTTCGACCTCTCCCGCTACGCGGGACGCTGATCGCTAGAATTCGCGTTATTGCCTCGGAGAGGACTGCGGATAATATCTCCGAGTGCTGCGACCGCGCGATCTGACGAGGACTGTGATCATCAACGGCGTGTCGCTCGTCATTGGTGTGATGAGTGGAACTGCCCTGTCGGTGGCTGCCGTGGACGGGGATCCCGACGTTTGGCTTCGCTCGCTTCGTCTCCTCGATTGGACACGACATATGTCGATCGGAGACTCGATTCTCGCTGCCGAATGGGCATTTGCCGCAACCTATGCTTGCCTCTTGGCCATTGTTGGAAGTTTGGTTTGGATGGGCATTGCGCGCATTGGGCGTGATAGCGCTTCGGCGGCGAGTTTACTGGGCCTCTTAGTCGCGTTTGGCGGGGCCCTGTCGGTTTTCGACCCGATGGCCGAGATTGCGACATGTCTGTTGGTCAGTGGGGCAGGTATGATCGCCGCATTGGTGACTTTCCATTTGCACCACGCGCTGAGCAGCATGTTCGATCGGTAAATTATAGTCGCCGTTGTGCGGGCATAGTTAAAACCGCAGCCGGTCGATCGCCTGCGCCAGCGCGACGTAGAGCTTGCCCATGTCGGATGAGAGCATCGTGACGCCCAGCGGCGCGCCGTCGCGGCTGTCGAGGATACGGCCGAGCATGGATTCGAATGCGGCGACATAGCGGTCGACCTGCGCGCGGAAGGCGGGGTTGCGCTGGCAATAGGTGGCGAGATGCTGCGCCTCGCCCGCGTCGAGCAGGCGCACCGCTTCGCGCGCGAACACCCCATGATCGCCCGCCAGATAAGCGGTCCACGCTGTGTCGGCGACGTTGGCGGACAGCACCCGCGTCACATCGATCGCGGCGGCCTTGAGCCCGTCGACCAGCACCGCGACCTCACCCGCGAAATTGTCCGACGGATCGGCCTGCGGAGCGGGCCGGCGCTTGTCGAGGGTCAGCGCGCGTTCTTCCAGGTTCGCGCTCGCCTCGGCGATCGAGAGCAGCTGCTTCAACAGCTTCTCGCTCGCATGGTTCGCCGCCGCGACCGCCGCTTCGGCGGTGTCGGAGATCAGGTGGATGCGCTGGGTGATCTGGTCGCCGAACGCGCGCTCGATCGCCTCGGCGCCGCTGCGCGCCAGCTTCTCGCTTGCATCGGGGATGACCGATTCTAGCGCTGCCTTGGCGCCCCGTGCCGCCTCGCCCGCCGTCTCGCGGACCTTCAGGATCGCTTCGACCAGCCGGCTGCCCGACAGTTCGGCGAGCGAGCGCATATTCTTCTCGCTCTCGGCGATCAGGCGGCCAAGCTCGGTCGAATGATCGCGCAGCGCCTCGAGCCGCGCGGCCGCTTCCTCGGCAAAACTGTCCGAAAGTTCACGCTGGCGATCGAGCAAGGCGTCGCCCTCGGCTGCGATCGCCGCCATGCGCCGCGCCGCCTGATCGCCGAGGCCGGCGACGGCGTTGCGCTGCCGATCGATCAGCAGGTCGGCCGAATCGAGCCGGTCGGTCGCGCGCTCGACGGTGGCGGCGAGCTGTTCGGCCTGTGCGGAAACCGCGCGGATCGCGCTGTCGCCGCGCGCGGCTTCGGCCTCGACCTGCTTCATCGCGGCGGGCATGTCGCGCTCGATCACCTGGTTGACCGCGTCGAACGCGATCCGCAGCGCATTGGCGCGATCGGACAGCGAACGGACGCCCGCCATGCTGCCGTCGAGCGCGCGGCCGACCCCGTCGACATGCTCGCTCAGCGCCACGACCATTTCGGCCAGATCGGCGGTCTGCTCGGTCCCAGTGGCGCCCAGACTCTCGAAGCGCGCCTCGATCTCGCCCAGTGCGCGGTTCATCTGTTCGACCAGCAGGCGGCTCGCCCGATCCTGTTCGGACAGCCGCGCGCCGAATGCCTCGGCCTGCGTCGATAGCGCGTCCATCCGTTCGGCGATCGCCTGTGCGGCGGTGCTGCCCGCATCGTCGATCGCGGCGCGGGCATGGTCGATCATGGCGACCATCGCCGCCTGTTGCGCCTCGACGCCCTGCCGCGCCTGATCGATCGCCTCCCCGGCGGCGAGCAGCGCCTTGTCGGAGGATGCGACCAGCGCCGTGCCGGCTTCGTCGATCGCGCGCGCGGCGCGTTCGGATCGGCTCTCGATCCGGCCGACATGATTGGCGATCCGGCCCGCCGCCGCGCCGATCAACTCGTCCGCCTCATGGCTGCGCGCGATGATCTGGGTCAGCTGCTCGGCCAGGCTTTCGGACTGGCTGACCGCCGATCCGGCGATGGCCTTCATATGATCGGCGGTTTCCTGGCTCAGGTCGCGGGCCTTGGGCAGATCGGCCATCAGCGCACCGATATCGCCGCGCGCTCCGGCGGCGGCCTGCGCCAGCGTATCGGTCTGCCGGGCGAGAAGGTCGCTCTCGTCGCGCATGTCCATGCTGATCTGCGCCAGCCGCTCGGCCGCCTTGCCGCCTTCGGCCAGCAGCGCATCGGTGTGGATCGACAGCGATTGCCGCCGCACGTCCAGCGCCTGCGTGACGCGCGCGATGGCCGCCTCCAATCGGGCGCTTTCGGCGCGCATCGATTGGGCGGTCTCGGGAAAACGCTTCGCCTCGCGCCGGCCCGATCGCTGGAACAGGATCCAGCCGATGCCGATCAGCGCCAGCGGCCCGCTCGCGGTCGCAACCGCGGTGACGATGCCCGATAGGTTCGTGGGCGAAACCCCGCTCAATGCGACCAGAGCGACCCATCCGGCCGCGGCGATCCCGCACAGCGCGCCCAGGATGAAATCGGAGGCGCGGCGCGGCGTCGCTTCGATCGGTGCCTCGGCCGCGATCATCGGCGGATCGACGATGCGATCGTCGAGCAACAGCTCGTCCGCAGGGTCCGGTGACGGGGATGGCGTGTCGGCTGCGGCGCGGACGGCGGCGGCCTCGGCCGCATTGGCCTCGCGCCAGCTGTCCAAGGGATGCGGTGCCTTCGCCATTGGTTGGAGAATCTATCGTATTTCCGATTCGCCGAACAGGGGGCGTTAGGACTTTCTTAACCCGCGCCGGATGATTTTGCGGCCATGTCCTACATGCCCCAGGATCTCGATCGGCTTCTGGCCGAGGCGGTTGGCGCAAGCCCGCATATCCTCGCCTCGCTGCGCGCCGATTTCCTGGGATCCGCACTGGCGCAGCTTGCCGCGCTCGAAACCGCGGAGACGGTCGAAAACTGGCGCGATGCCGCGCACAAGCTGCAGGGGCTGGCCGCCAGCTTCGGCCTGACCGACCTGATGTGGCTCGCCGCCGCCACTGCGCGTGCGAAGCCGAGCCCCGCCCTGATCGCGCCGATCCGCGCGATGCTCACCGAACTGTCCCAGCATTAACCTTTGAAGAATCGCTGCGGCGATTCTACTCTCTCCGAACGCAGTCTCCGCGCGAGGCTGCAAGGCAGGTTGGTCGCGTAGCCGAGCCCGGCGGGGCACAGCATTGCTCCCGCCGATAACGAAAATCCTAAGCCTCATCGGCTGGTCGGAAAGAGGAAGACGGATTGCCCCTGGCCGCGCTGATCGCAGCACAGGAAGCCGACGATTCGGGACAGGGGCTGCGCGCAACCCTGCCCGTCGCCGGCCGCACGCTCGTGGAATATCAGGCCGCACTCGCGGCGCGCGCGGGCGCGGACATGATCGTCATCCTCGTCGAACGCATGCCGGGTGAGCTTGCCCGCGCGGTGCAGCGGCTGCGCAACGAAGGTGCGGCCGTCGTCGTCGCGCGCAGCATCGCCGATGCGGTCGATCGCTTCGATCCCGATGCGCGCATCCTGCTGATCGCCGATGGATGCGTCGCGGACGATGCCGCGGTCGAGGCGCTGGCCGCCGCGCCCACGCCGGCGCTGATGGTCGTGCCCGATCAGCCCGAACATGCCCTGCTCGAACGGCTCGATGCCGATGCGCGCTGGGCGGGCTTCGCGCTGATCGATGGTGCGCGGCTGCACGCCACCCATGCGATGCTGGGCGACTGGGATCTGGTGTCGACCGTGCTGCGCCGCGCCGCGCAGGAGGATGCGACCCGGATCGAAGGCGATGCGGAGGGGGAGATCGTTCCCCTGATCGCGGTCGAGCCGAAGGCGCTCGCCCCCGTCGAACGCGCGCTGATGGCGCGCGGCCGCCGCGATGGGGCGGGCTGGGTCGCGCGCTATGTGCACCGCCTGCTGATCGCGCCGATCGCATCGCCGCTGGCCGCGCGCGGGGTGAAGCCGATGCCGATCGCGATCGGATCGGTGGTGGCCGCATGGCTCGCACCGTTACTCGCGGCCTTCGGTTTCTTCTGGCCCGCCGCCGTGCTGCTGCCGGTCGCGACCGCCGCCTTCGCCGTTGCGCGGGCAGTGGGAACGATCTGGGCTCCCGAGCTGCCGGCCCGCCGGCTGTTGATCGCCGCGCGCCATGCCGCCGCGCTGACGGTACTGGCCATGCTCGCGCTCATGCTCGTGAAGACGCTCGGCTGGGGCTGGGCGATCGTCGCGCTCGCCATTCCGGCGGGGCTTGCGGGGCTCGATCGCGCGCGGCCGATCGAAGCGGCGCTGGACAGCGGCGAACGGCCGGTCTGGCTCGCCAGCGGCGATGCGCTGATCTGGCTGTTGCCGCCGCTCGCCGTGCTGGCGGGCTGGCCGTGGACAGTCGCCGCGCTCGCGCTCTACGCGCTGGGCAGTTTCGTCATCCGCTTCGATGCGTTGGCTCGCCGGGCGATCCCACGCTTAGCAGCCTCTTAACCAGGGTCGGCTATGGGCGCGAGGATGGACCCGTTGTCGACCACAGCGATCGAAGGACTGTTGCCGGAAGGGCCGATCTGGCTCGACGGCGGCGTGCCCGATTCTGCGCAGGCGCTGGGCCACCTCGAACGCCGGCTCGATGCCGCCGCCGCCGAACTCGCGCTCGACGAGGAACAGCGGCTGACCGAGCTGCAGCGTGCGCAGATGCGGGCGCTGCACCAGGCGCTCGTCCGCTCGATCGAGGCCGATCTGCGCCTGCGCCTTGCCCGCCGTCTGGAACGGGATGACGCGCCGGAGGAATTGCTCGCCGCGCTCGATGCCGCGCATGTCGATATCGCGCTGCCGCTGATCCGCCTGCCGGGGCAGAAGGATCTCGCGCTGGTCGAATTGCTGTTGCGCCGCGTCGATGCGCATCGGCTCGCGCTCGCATTGGGGCAGGATACGCACCGGGCGGCGGGCGTCGTCCAGCAATTGCTCGACCTTGCCGATCCCGCGATTGCGGAGGCGACGATGGCGATGATGATCGCCGACAGTCGGAGCAGGGATGCCTTTGGCGAACCCCAGCTCGACGGGGTCGATCTGCCGGAGGTGCTGCGCCGCCGGCTGGTGTGGAAGATCGCCGCCGCGCTGCGCACCTATATGGTCCGCCGCCACGGCATGCGCGCCGAACGCGCCGACGCGCATGTCACCGCGATCGGCGGCGCCTATCTGGCCGAGCAGCAGCCGGTGCCGGGGGTCGAGGCCGCAGCCGCAAAGCTTGTCGCCCTGCTCGATGAGCGAGAGATGCTCGATGACGAGCTGATCATGCAGGCGCTTGAGGACGGATTGCTGCCTTTGTTTGCGGCGGGCCTCGCACTGCGTGGGAGCATCGACGAGGCGACCGTGTGGGCGATGGTCGCCGATCCTTCGGCCTGGATGGTCGCGACTTTGCTCAAGGCGATCGGGTGCCAGCGCGAGCCGGCGGTGACGATGCTGTGGCGGCTCGGCCTTGCCCACGGCACCGCCGAGGATCGGCTTATCGAACGCAGCGAAGCCTTCGATGCGCTGAACGAGGGCCGCGCCCGCGACGCGCTGGGCATCTGGCGCTCCGATCGCGCCTATCGCCGCGGCGTCGCCGAACTGGGCGAGCGGGATTATCTGCCGTGAGTCTGGTCGGAGAGGTCAAGGCGACGATCGGTCGCATCGATCGCGACGGTCGGCTGATCGAGGCCGATCCCCAATTATTGCGGATGCAGGAGCGCGCGGGCGGCACGCTGGGGCAGCCGCTGGCGGTGCCGCCTCTGGCCGCGATCGTGCGGCTGGCGGTGCGACTCCAAATCCCGATCACGCGTGCGATGACGGCGGCGCTGGGCGACCGCGACGTTAATCTGCTGGCGCGTGTGAAGCCGACCGGCGACGGCTGTGACGTCGCGATCAGCGGCTGGAACGAACAAAGCCCGCTCTCGCTCAACGACGCCGGCCGCGCGCGCGATTTCGCCCGCACCCGCGCCGACTGGATTTGCGAAACCGATGCGTCGCTGCGCATCGTCCATCTGACCGGCGCAGTCGCCGATGCGATCGGCCGTCCGCTCGACGATCTGTTCGAACTTACCCGCGGCGCACGCGGCGAGACGTTGGTGGAGATTGCCGCACGCACCGCCGCCCGCTTCGAAGATGGCGGTGCCGTGCTGCGGATCGACGGCGGGGAGCCGGTGCGGATCGACGGCCTGCCGCTGATCGACGGGGTCGGGCGGCTGGCGGGCTATCGCCTGCTCGTTCATCGCCGCGCTGCGCAGGGCGATGTCGACGATCCCGCGCCTGCCGCGATCAACGCCTTTGGCGAGCGGCTGAGCAACGCGTTGCGCGAGCCGCTGGCGCGGATCATCGCCAACGCCGACAGTCTGAGCGCGCGTGAGGATGGGCCGCTGCGCCGCGATTATGCCGATTATGCGTCCGATATAGCCGGGGCGGGTCGACACCTGCTCGCTCTGGTCGACGATCTGGTTGATCTGCAGGCGATCGAGGATCCCGATTTCCGCCCCTCGATCGAGCCGATCGATCTGGCCGAATTGCTCCGCCGCGCCGGCGGGCTTCTTACGGTGCGCGCAGCCGACAAGCAGGTGCGGATCGGCATGCCGGAGCCGGGCAGCGTGATCGGATCGGCCGATCATCGCCGCGTGCTGCAGATATTGATCAACCTGATCAGCAACGCGATCCGCCATTCGCCCCCCGGCGGCACGATCTGGCTGCGCGCGGCGCGCGAGGGCGATCTGGCGGTCGCGCTGGTCGCCGACATGGGCGACGGCATCGCGCCCGAGAATCACGAACGCATGTTCGAACGCTTCGAACGGCTCGACTTGGCCGATGGTTCGGGCACCGGCCTGGGCCTCTACATTGCCCGCCGTCTCGCCCGCGCAATGGGCGGCGACCTCGGCGTCGACAGCGCCACCGGCACCGGCGCCCGCTTCGTCCTGACCCTGCCCGCTGCCTGACGGGGCCCAACGAACCTCGTAGAGGTTCGCAAGGCCGAACGGCCGCCCGAGCTTATTGCGAGGAAGCCAAGGCAGGCGGATGCCCGCCGCCCGGCGTTTGAGGGCTCAACAAACAAAACAAAAAGAAAAGGCCGGGTTTCCCCGGCCTTCCCTTAGCTCGCGATGGACAGCGCCTTAGCGCTTGTCGACCGGCACGTAATCGCGCTGCGTCGCGCCCGTGTAGAGCTGACGCGGGCGGCCGATCTTCTGGCCGGGGTCCGAGATCATTTCGTTCCACTGCGCGACCCAGCCGACGGTGCGGGCGAGCGCGAACAGCACGGTGAACATGTTGGTCGGGAAACCGATCGCCGACAGGATCACGCCCGAATAGAAATCGACGTTCGGGTAGAGCTTCTTGTCGATGAAATACGGATCCTTGAGCGCGATCTGCTCGAGCTCGCGGGCCGTATCGAGAACCGGATCGTTCTTGCCCAGCTTGTCGAGAACCTCGGTCGCGGCCTTGGACAGCACCTTCGCGCGCGGATCGAAGTTCTTATAGACGCGGTGGCCGAAGCCCATCAGGCGGAACGGATCGTCCTTGTTCTTCGCACGCGCGATGAACTCGGGAATGCGATCCGGCGTGCCGATTTCGCGCAGCATGTTGAGCGCGGCTTCGTTCGCGCCGCCATGCGCGGGGCCCCACAGACATGCGATGCCGGCCGCGATGCACGCGAACGGGTTCGCGCCCGACGAACCGGCCAGACGCACGGTCGAGGTCGAGGCATTCTGTTCGTGATCGGCATGCAGGATGAAGATCTTGTCCATCGCGTCGACGACGATCGGATCGACCTCATATTCCTCGGCCGGGTTGGCGAAGGTCATCCGCATGAAGTTGGCGGTGTAGCTCAGGTCGTTCTTCGGGAAGACGAACGGACGGCCGACCGAATATTGATAGGCCATCGCCGCGATCGTCGGAATCTTGGCGATCAGGCGGTGCGACGCGATCAGGCGCTGCTGCGGATCGTTGATGTCGGTGCTGTCGTGGTAGAAGGCCGAAAGCGCGCCGACGACGCCGCACATGATCGCCATCGGGTGCGCATCGCGGCGGAAGCCACGGAAGAACTGCGCCAGCTGTTCATGCACCATCGTGTGGCGCGTGATCGTGTTGCTGAACTTTTCCAGCTCGCCCTTCGACGGCAGTTCGCCGTTCAGCAGCAGGTAGCTGACTTCCATGAAGCTCGACTGTTCGGCGAGCTGCTCGATCGGATAGCCGCGGTGGAGCAGGACGCCTTCGTCACCGTCGATATAGGTGATCGCGCTTTCGCACGACGCGGTCGAGGTGAAGCCGGGATCGAAGGTGAAGGCGCCGGTCGCCGCATAAAGCTTGCGGATGTCGATGACGTCGGGGCCGATGGTGCCCGAAACGACGGGGTAGTCGGACGGCTTGCCGCCCATTTCGAGCTTTGCAGTGTCCCCCATATCATTCCTCCTATGCTGGCCGGCGGGCTGGCCCCCCGCCTGCGCTGAATCAAATGCGATCGTCCATCCGGGCCAGGCTCTCCTCACGGCCGAGCAGGGCCAGAACGTCGAAGATGCCCGGGGATGTGGTGCGTCCGGTAAGCGCCGCGCGCAATGGCTGCGCGACCTTGCCGAGGCCGATCCCCGCGCTCTCCGCCACGGTGCGAATGGCCGCCTCCAGTTCGGGGACGGACCAGTCCGACGTGGCGGCAAGAACGTCGCGGGCTTGGGCCAACAGCGCCTTGCCCGGTTCGTCTAGCAGCGTATTTGCCTTCTCGTCCATATCGAGCGGGCGAGCGCGAAACAGAAACAGCGATCCGTCTGCCAAGTCATTGAGATCCTTGGCGCGAACCTTCAAAAATGGAACGCTGCGCAGCAATAATGCTCGCTCTGCGGACGTCATCTCGCGATCGAGCGCCTTTGCGACTCCGGGCGCGGCCAGATCGGCCAGCCGTGCATCGTCGGCCTCGCGCATATAATGGCCGTTCAGGTTTTCGAGCTTCTTCATGTCGAAGCGCGCGGGGCTGCGGCCGATGCCGCCCAGGTCGAACCACTCGACCGCCTGATCGCGATCGATGATCTCGGCATCGCCGTGGCCCCAGCCGAGCCGGAGGAGATAGTTGTTCACCGCCTCGGGCAGCAGGCCCATTTCGTCGCGATAGGCATCGACGCCCAGCGCGCCGTGCCGCTTCGAAAGCTTCGCGCCGTCCGCACCGTGGATCAGGGGAACGTGCGCGTAGATCGGCTCCGGCCACTCCATCGCGCGGATCAGCGCGAGCTGGCGGAAGGCGTTGTTCAGATGATCGTCGCCGCGGATGACGTGGGTGACGCCCATGTCGTGATCGTCGACCACGACGGCGAGCATATAGGTCGGCGTCCCGTCCGACCGCAGCAGGATCATGTCGTCGAGTTCGGAATTGCGCACCGTGACCGCGCCCTGCACCCGATCCTCGATCGTCACCTCGCCCTCACGCGGCGCCTTCAGCCGGATGACGAAGGGCGCGCCGGCGGGCGCTTCGGAAGGATCGCGATCGCGCCAGCGGCCGTCATAACGCAGCGGCTGCTTGGCGGCGCGCTGCTGCTCGCGCAGTTCGGCCAGTTCCTCGGGCGTGGCGTAACAGCGATAGGCATGGCCCTTCGCCAGCAATTCGTTCGCGACTTCGGCATGGCGATCGGCGCGGGCAAACTGGTAAACCGCGTCGCCATCCCAATCGAGGCCCAGCCAGCGCATGCCGTCCAGGATCGCCTCGATCGCCGGCTCGGTCGAACGCGCGCGATCGGTATCTTCGATACGCAGCAGGAACTTGCCGCCCATGTGGCGCGCATAGAGCCAGTTGAACAAGGCGGTGCGGGCGCCGCCGATGTGAAGGAATCCGGTAGGCGACGGCGCGAAACGGGTAACGACAGGACGGGTTTCGGTGCTTGCGCCCACGCGCTGATTCTCCAAGAAATGGCGCGATGGCCGAGACGGACGCCGCCCCTAGCATAGCCCTTTCGCCGCGACAAACCGATGGCGGACGGATGCTGGCCGCGATCGAGCATGTGCTGGAGGCGGAGCGCGATCAGCTGGCCCTATGGTTGCCGGTGGGCTTCGGCGCGGGGATTGCGGGCTGGTTCGCGCTGCCGGGGCCGACCGGCTGGATCGGGCTGGGCATCGCGGCGGCGGGCGCGGGGCTGGCGGCGCTGGTTTTCGGCGGGGCGAGCCGGCTGGGCCGCGCGGTGGCGATCTTCGCGCTGGCGATGCTGCTGGGCCTCGTCGCCATCTGGACGAAGGCGGATTGGGTCACCGCACCCCGGATCGATCGGCCGAAGGTGGTGACGCTGACGGGCATCGTCGAGGCGGCCGAGCCGCGGCCGGCGACCGGCGTGGTGCGGTTGCTCGTGGCGCCCGATGCCGCGCTGCATCTGCCGCCGCGCGTGCGGATCAATGTCGATGCGGATGATCTGCCGACGGTGCCGTCCGCCGGATCGCGACTGAAGGTGCGCGCGCGCCTGCTTCCGCCTGCGCCGCCGATGGTGCCCGGCGGCTATGATTTCGCGCGCGTCGCCTGGTTCGATGGGATCGGGGCGACCGGCAAGGCGCTCGATCCGCCGGCGATCGTCGCGGCGGGCGGGGGCTCCTCGCTCGCCGACATCCGCACCCGCCTGACCGCACATATCGAGGCGAGCATCAGGGGCGCGGGCGAAGGCGGGATCGCGGCCTCCTTCGTCACCGGCGATCAGGGCGGCATTCCGGAGGATGATAATGAGGCGCTGCGCCGCGCAGGCCTTGCGCACCTGCTGTCGGTGTCGGGGCTGCATGTGACGGCGGTGGTGGGGGCGGTGATGCTGCTCACGATCCGGTTGCTCGCTTTGTCGCGCCGCCTCGCGCTCCACGCGCCTTTGCCCTTGATCGCGGCCGGGGCGGGCGCGCTGGCGGGGATCGGCTATACGTTGCTCACCGGTGCGGAGGTGCCGACCGTGCGATCGTGCATCGCCGCCCTGCTGGTGCTGGGCGGGATCGCGCTGGGGCGGGAGGCGATCACGCTGCGGCTGGTCGCGGCAGGCGCGTTGATCGTCCTCGTCTTCTGGCCAGAGGCGCTGGCGGGGCCGAGCTTCCAGCTGAGCTTTGCCGCGATCGCCGCTTTGGTCGCCTTCCACGAACATCCGAAGGTCGCCGCCTTCGCTGCGCGGCGGGATGAGGGGATCGTGCTGGGTGGCGGGCGCATGTTGCTGATGCTACTGGCGAGCGGTGTGGTGATCGAGGCGGCACTGTCGCCGATCGCTTTGTTCCATTTCCACAAGGCGGGGCTGTACGGCGCGGCGGCGAACATCGTTGCGATCCCGTTGACCACCTTCGTCGTGATGCCGGCGGAGGCGATTGCGCTTGCGCTCGATCTGGTCGGGCTGGGCGCGCCGATCTGGTGGCTGGTCGGCAAGGCGCTGGGCCTGCTCCTGTGGATCGCGCATGTCGTGGCCGATGCGCCGGGATCGGTCGCGGCCCTCCCGTCAATGCCACGCGGCGCCTTTGCCCTGATGGCGGCGGGCGGCCTGTGGATCGTGTTGTGGCGGACGCGGTTGCGGCGCTGGGGCGGCGTCCCGCTCGCAATCGGTGCGGTCTGGGCGCTGCTGACCCCGCCGCCCGACCTCCTCGTTACCGGCGACGGCCGCCATGTCGCGGTGCGTGACGGGCGCGGCGGTATCGCGATCCTGCGCGATCGGGCGGGCGATTATGTCCGCGATGTGCTGGGCGAGGCGTCGGGCGTCGAAGGCGAAGCGCCCGCGCTGGAGATCATGCCCTTCGCCCGCTGCAGCGCCGATCTGTGCGCGGCGGACGTGACCGGCGGCGACCGCACGATCCGCCTCCTCGCCACCCGCAGCCGCGACTTCGTGGACATCCGCGCCATGACGCGCGCCTGCGCCGCCGCAGATATCGTGGTCGGCGACCGCCGCCTTCCCCGCACCTGCCACCCCCGCTGGCTCAAGGCCGACGCCTCCTTCCTGCGCAGCACCGGCGGTCTGGCGATCCGGGTCGGATCGGGTGAGGTCGAGAGCGTCGCCGAGCAGGTTGGCCGGCATCCGTGGGGAAGTTTTGCGCCTTAAGCGCTTGTCGGGAAAGTGACCTTCACGGTCAGCCCTCGATCGATCCAGGCGACGTTCAGGTCGCCTTTGCGGGCGCGGACGATGCGGTCCATCAGTTTCATGCCCTGGCCGCCGTCGCGTGAATGGGCATGGACGATGCCGTTCGACAGCTCAGTCCAGGATATGACGACATTGCCCGTGGCCGTGGACGCACCCACCGAAACCGAACCGCCGTGGCGGATCGCGCCATGTTTGGAGGAGTTGACGGCCAGTTCGCCCAGCACTAGCGCAATCGCGTCCGCGCGGCCCTGATCGACTTCGCAATCCGCAATGGTGTCGATCGTGACCGAGCAGTGCGCGGTGTCGAACGCATCGACCAAAGCGGGGATCAGATCGGATATCCGGCAGGGGGCGTTTTCGCGCGACGCGAACAGCGTTTGCGATGATGCCAGTCCGGTCAGTCGCGTGACCATTTCATCAGCGAACACCTCCCGATCCGGTGTTCCCCGCGCCATGCCGGACATGAGGCCGCCGATCATGGCATAGCTGTTCTTCAGCCGATGCCGCATTTCCGCCGTCGTCACTTCGAGTGCCTGGCGCGTTATCGTGGCATCGGTCACGTCGCGCGACACGGACAGCAGCCCGGTCACTTCGCCGTCGTCGGATCGAACGGCGGAAACCGAAACATTCCACCAGCGGGGATTGCCCTTGGCTGTCGGGCAATAAGCGTCGAACCGCACGGCTTCGCCACGCCGAACGCGCTCGCAGGCGTCAAGAATGACGGGCCGTGTTTCTTCAGGCCAAAGCGACGACCATTCCGCACCGAGCATTGCGGATATATCGTCAATCTCCATCGCGCACTGCCCGTTGGCATTCATATATTCGAGGCAGCCGTCGATATTGAGGAGCTTCACGCAATCGACGCTCTGGTCGAGAACGGACGCCAGCGTCGCAATCGATAGCGAACGCACGGGTGCGGGAACATCGGGGTGGAGGGTTTTTGTCATACGTATCCGTGGTCCGTTACCTTAGAGGTCCGGATACGCAAATATACTTATGGACATTCGGGCCGGTTCGAGCGGCTCAGTTCGGCAATTTGTAGCGCAAAGTATAAAAATGCTTGCCGTCCTTCTCGATGCGAATGTCGAGGGTGCCGGTGATGCCGGTCAGGGCATCGGTGCCGCTGTCGGGGACGATCGCGATATGGAGGCTTGTGGCGCCGCGCGCCATCGTGCCGACATGGTCGAGCGCGAAGCCGCCCTTGCGGCCGGCGAGGGTGCCGGTGACGCGTTCGATCGCGACATAAGCGGCGGAGCCTTCGGTCTTGGTGTCGACGGTCAGCATCTTGCCGGTGCCGATGCCGTCGAGATCGCCGTGATAGACTTTGTCGAGCTTGTAGGTGCCGATCGGCGCGTCGGCCGCACCTTCGGGCGCGGCCTTCACGTCGAAGGCGCCGGTCGCGATCCGCTCGACCGGTTCGGCCGCCATCAGGGGCGAGGCCGCGAAGATTACGGCCGCGATCGGCGCGGCCAGCAGAAGACCGCGCCGGATCATCGTCAGTAGCGCCGCAGCAGGCCGGCGAGCTTACCCTGCACCTGCACCTGATCGGGGGCATAACGCTGCGGGTCGTAGGCGCGGTTGGCCGGATCGAGCCGGATCATCGTGCCTTCGCGGCGGAAATATTTGAGCGTCGCTTCGGCGCCCGCGATCAGGGCGACGACGATATCGCCGTCCCGCGCGGTCTGCGCGCTGCGGATCAGCGCATAGTCGCCGTCGAGAATGCCGGCCTCGACCATCGAATCCCCGGCGACTTCGAGCGCATAATGTTCGCCCGGCCCGAGCAAGGCGGCGGGCACCGAAAGGCTGCTCTGCCCCTCGAGCGCCTCGATCGGCACGCCCGCGGCGATGCGGCCGTGCAGCGGGATTTCGAGGACATTCTCATTCGCGGCGACGGGCGCGGGAACATTGGTGTTCGCGGGCTTCGGAGTCTTGGCGGGCTTGGGCGTCGCCGTTTCGGGCATTCGCACCACCTCCAGCGCGCGGGCGCGGTTGGGCAGGCGGCGGATGAAATTGCGTTCCTCCAGCGCGGAGATCAGCCGGTGCACGCCCGATTTCGATTTGAGATCGAGCGCGTCCTTCATCTCCTCGAACGAGGGCGAAACCCCGGTCTCGGCCAGACGATCGTGGATGAAGATGAGCAGTTCATGTTGCTTGGCGGTGAGCATCGCCGGCACCTCACATGACGGTTCCGGCACGTCGCCAGAACGAACGCGGAACATTTAGGCAACCGTTACGGCGCTGTCAAGCGAGGGAAAGCAATTCGACCTGCTCGCCCACAAGGGCTGGTGGCGCATGGGCCGGGCGGACCACCAGATGATCGGCGGCAGCCAGCGCGGAGAGGCCCGCGCTGTCCTGCCCGATCAGCGGATGGACCCGGCCGTCGATGAGGCGCGCGCGCGGATATTCGGCGCGCACGCCCGTGGCCGGAAGCGGGCCGGCGAGCGTGCCGGCGAAGGCGCGCGGCAGCGGATCGGCGGACCCGAGCAGATGCGCGATCAGCGGCTTCAGGAACAAGGTGGCGGTGACGAAGGCGGACACCGGATTGCCGGGCAGGCCGAGGACGATCGCGTTACCAAGCCGCGCGATCATCACCGGCTTGCCGGGCTTCATCGCGACCTTCCAGAAGTCGATCGTCGCGCCCGCCGCCTTGAGCGCGGGCAGGACGAGATCGTGATCGCCGACCGATGCGCCGCCGGTCGTGACGATGATATCGCTCGTCTCGGCCGCCTTTGCGAAGGCCTCACGGATCGCGGCGAGATCGTCGCGCACGATGCCATGATCGGCGACGGCGCAGGCAAGCGCGCTGAGCAGGGCCGCGAGCATCGGGCCGTTCGATGCGGGGAGCAGCGATCCGGGCGTCGGCTCTCCGGGGGCGACCAGTTCGTCGCCGGTCGACAGGATCGCCACGCGCGGGCGGCGGTGGACGGGCAGGGTCGCGTGGCCGCCCGATGCCGCAAGCGCGATGGCGGCGGGGTTGAGCGGCGCGCCGGCGGCGATCAGCGCCGCGCCCTCGGCAAAGTCGCCGCCGACGGGGCGGACGAACTCGCCGACCGCCTTGGGGCCTTCGCCGCTCATCGTCAGGCGATCGCCATCGCGCGTGGCTTCCTCCTGGATCAGGATCGCGTCGGCGCCTTCGGGGACGGGCGCGCCGGTGAAGATGCGCGCGGTCTCGCCCGGCGCCAGCGCGCGGTTCAGCCCGCCGCCGGCCGCGCTCTCGCCGATCACGGTCCACGGACCGGGCCGCTCGGCGAAGCGGATCGCATAGCCGTCCATCGCCGACAGCGGCAAAGCCGGCTGCGTACGGCGCGCGAGGATGGGTTCGGCGGCATAGCGGCCGACCGCCTCGATCAGCGAAACCTGTTCGACGGGCAGCGGCGAAGCGAGCGCGAGCATCCGCGCCTGCGCCTCGGCGACGGGAAGGAGGTTGCTCACAAGCACGTCATCCCGGCGGAGGCCGGGATCTCAGGCGTTTCCTGCCTCGTGCTCATCCCATCACTCCTGAGATCCCGGCCTCCGCCGGGATGACGAGTCTTCGGCGTGCCAGTCGCCCGATTTGCCGCCGGTCTTGGCGAGCAGGCGCACCCCTTCGATCCGCATGCCTTTGTCCATCGCCTTGGCCATGTCGTAGATGGTGAGCAGGGCGACCGACACGGCGGTCATCGCCTCCATCTCGATGCCCGTGGTGTAGGCAGTGACGACCGTCGCGGTGGCGCGGATGCCATCGGCCTCGATCACCAGATCGAGCGTGACGCCCGCGATCGGGAGCGGATGGCAGAGCGGGATCAGCTCGGCTGTCTTCTTCGCCGCCATGATCCCGGCAATGCGCGCGACAGCCAGAACGTCGCCCTTCTTCACAGATCCCTCGGCGATGGCGGCAAGGGCGGCGGGCGCGATCAGGATGCGGCCTTCGGCGGTGGCACTGCGCTGCGTGGTCGCCTTGGCCGAAATGTCGACCATCCGCGCGGCGCCGTCGGCGTCGATATGGGTGAGCTTGTCGGTCACGCGCCCATCAGCAGGCGGCGCGTTGCCGCCGCCACATCAGCCTCGCGCATCAGCGCCTCGCCGACCAGGAAGCAGCGGACGCCATGTTCGGCCATCGCATCGAGATCGGCCTTCGATCCCAGCCCGCTTTCGGCGACGAAGGTGCAGCCTTCGGGCGCGCGGCCGACCAGTTCGTAGGTGCGCGCGAAATCGACACTGAAATCGCGCAGATCGCGATTGTTGACCCCGATGAGCCGCGACTTGAGGGCGAGCGCGCGATCGAGTTCGGCGGCGTCATGCACCTCGACCAGCACGTCCATGCCCCAGTCGATCGCTGCAGCCTCGATCTCGGCCATCGCCGAATCTTCCAACGCCGCGACGATGATCAGGATCGCGTCGGCGCCCAGTGCGCGCGCCTCGGCCACCTGCCACGGATCGACCATGAAGTCCTTGCGCAGGCAGGGCAGGGTGCACGCCTCGCGCGCGGCGACCAGATAATCGTCATGCCCCTGGAAATAGGGCACGTCCGTCAGCACCGAGAGGCAGGCGGCGCCGGCGCTTTCATAGGCGCGGGCATGCGCGGGCGGATCGAAATCGGCGCGGATCAGCCCCTTGGAGGGCGACGCCTTCTTGATCTCGGCGATCAGCGCGTGGCCGATCCCCGCCTTGCGATCGAGCGCGGCGCGGAAACCGCGCGGGGCCGACTGCGCCCTCGCCGCGGCATCGAGCGCGGCCTGGCTGGTTGCGGCCTTGCGCGCCGCCACATGATCGCGCTTCGCGTCGCAGATTTCGATGAGCTTGTTCGCCATGATCCGGTCCGCATAGCGGCTGGTTGAGAGGGCGGGAAGGCCTCATACGGTTGCGAATGAAGCCGTTCGCGGCCTATGTGCAGGTGCGAACGGATATTTCACGCGTGAAATCTGCTGACAGGAAAGCCCCCTAGACCGGTGACGATGCGGCACGGCCTGAACAGACTTGCGATCGGTGCGATGGTGCCGGGCCTGATCTCTATGCTGCTTCTCAGCGGCTGCGCGGTCGGCCCCGATTATAAACCGAAGGCCAATGCCGATCTGAAGGTGCCCCGCGCCTTCGTGGCGTCGGACCCGAGCGAGGCGGATGCCGAACCGCTCGATCTCGCCCAGTGGTGGCGCGAGTTCGACGATCCGGTGCTGACCAATCTCGTCGATCGCGCCTTTGCCGCCAATCTCGATATCGCCGCCGCCGCCGCCCGGCTGGCGCAGGCGCGCGCCACGTTGCGCGGCACGCAGGGGCAATTGCTGCCGACCGCCGATGTCAGCGGGTCGGCCAACCGATCGGTCGGCAATCAGAGTTCGTCCTTCATCGATCCGACGACGGGGCAGACCGTCTCGCGCGGCGGCGACACGACCATCTATCGCGGCAGCGCGACCGTGGCGTGGGAGGCGGACGTGTTCGGCCGCATCCGCCGATCGGTCGAGGCGGCACGCGCCGATATGCAGTCGCAGGCGGCGAACCTGGCCTTCGCGCAGGCGGGCGTCGCCTCCGAAGTCGGGCTCAACTACATCAACGCGCGGCTGGCGCAGATCCGGCTGCGGATCGCGCGCGACAATCTGGCGGCGCAGGACGATACGCTGCAGATCGTCGGCTGGCGGCGGCAGGCGGGGCTGGTCAGCAGCCTCGATTACGAACAGGCGCGGCAATTGCGATCGCAGACGGCGGCGTCGCTGCCGGGGATCGAAAATGACTATCTGACCGCGGTCAATCGGATCGCGGTGCTGCTGGGCGAGACGCCAGGTGCGATCACTCCGCTGATCGATCCGCCCGCCTCGCTGCCGCTGGCACCGGGCGTCGGTGCGCCGATCCCGGCGGTGGTCGTGCAACGCCGGCCCGATATCCGCGCCGCCGAACGCACGCTCGCCGCCGAGGTCGCGCGGATCGGCGTGCAGACTGCGCAACTTTATCCCGCGCTCCGCCTGTCGGGGTCGTTCAGCGGATCGGCCACCACGGTCGGCAACGTCATCAACGACGGCGTCGGTCAGCTGGTCGCCGGGATCACCGCGCCGATCTTCCAGGGCGGGCAGATCCGCGCCGCGATCCGGGGGCAGCGCGCCTCGGCCGACGCGGCGCTCGCCAGTTATCAGTCGACCGTGCTGGTCGCGTTGGAGGAGGTCGAGAATGCGCTGAAGGGTCGCGAGGCGGCCGAACGCAGCGTTACCGATGTCTCGATCGGCGCGGAAGCGGCGGCGAACGCGCTGATCTACGCGCAGGATCAGTATCGCGCCGGCCTGATCGACTTTCAGGCGTTGCTCGATGCGCAGCGCACCCGGCTGTCGAGCCAGGACAGCGAAGCGCAGGCGCGCGCCGCGCGTGCGACCGCGACGATCCAGCTTTACAAGGCGCTTGGCGGCGGATGGGAATCCGCGCCGACGCCAGCCCCTGGCCCCTATGAGGGCGGGACCAATTCCAAGACGAGGCCATGATGGACCGACCGACCAGTGATCCGCACGCCGACGATCTCGATGCCTTTCTGGGTGTCGAGCCCAAGTCGGAACGTGCGTTGTGGATCCGGCGCGGGGCGATCGGGCTGGCGGTGGTGCTGGGCCTGCTGATCATCTGGCGGCTGTTCACGGGCAGCGGCAATGACGCGGCCTATGCGACCCGCGCGGTCGAAAAAGGCGATCTGACCGTCATCGTTTCGGCCACCGGCAATCTGGCGCCGACCAATCAGGTCGATGTCGGCTCCGAACAGTCGGGCACCGTGACCGATGTCTATGTCGACAATAATGACCGGGTGAAGAAGGGGCAGCTGATCGCAAAGATCGATCCGCAGCGTTTTCAGGACACGGTGAATCAGGGCCTCGCGGGCGTCGCATCGGCCGAGGCGAGCGTGCAGCAGGCGGAAGCCACGTTGCTCCAGTCGCGCGCCACGCTGCGCCGGATGGAACAGGTCTATAAGCTGTCGGGCGGCAAAGTGCCGTCGGGCACCGAACTCGACACCGCTCGCGCCGATGTCGCGCGCGGCGAGGCGGGGGTCGCGACCGCAAAGGCATCGGTCGAACAGGCCAAGGCGACTTTGTCGACCGCCGAGTTCAACCTGAGCCGCGTCTTCATTAAATCGCCGGTCAACGGGCAGGTGCTGTCGCGATCGATCGAGCCGGGGCAGACCGTCGCCGCCTCGTTCAACGCGCCGGTATTGTTCACGATCGCCGAGGATCTGCACCAGATGCGGCTTGAGGTGAAGGTGGACGAGGCGGACGTTGGGCAGGTGGCGAAGGGCCAGCGCGCGACCTTCACCGTCGATGCCTTCCCCGGCCGCACCTTCCCCGCGTCGATCGAGCGGGTCGATGTCGGTGCCAATGCGTCGAGCAGTTCGTCATCCTCGTCGAGCAGCACGACCACGACCGCCACGACCAGCGGCGTCGTCGCCTATACCGCGCGGCTCACGGTGGCGAACAAGCAGGGCGTGCTGCGTCCGGGGATGACGGCGACCGCCGACATCGTCACGTCGGAGCGCAAGAATGTGCTGCTGGTGCCGACCGCGGCGTTGCGTTTCACGCCGGGCAGCGGCGCGGGCGCCAGCCAGGGCGGCGGCATCACCAGCGTGATCGCCCCGCCGCGTCCGCGTCGCGGCAGCGGCGGCAGCCGCGAGGCGGCGATCGGGCGCGGCAGCAAGCAGACCGTCTATATCGTCGGATCGGGTGGCAAGCCCAAGGCCGTCGAAGTCACTGTGGGCGCGAGCAATGGCAGCCAGGTCGAGATTGTCGGCGGTGATCTGAAGGAAGGCGATCAGGTCGTGATCGGCCAATATGCGACGGGCCAGTCGGGCGGCGGCGCGGGCGCGCAGGGCGGGCAGCGGCGCAATGCCCAATGATGCGGGCGCGTCCGACGCGCTGATCCGGCTTCGCGGCGTCACCAAGACCTTCGGCGAGGGCGCGACCGCGTTTCAGGCGCTTAAGGGTGTCGACCTCGATATCGCGCGCGGCGATTTCGTTGCGGTGATGGGGCCTTCGGGTTCGGGCAAGTCGACGACGATGAACATCCTCGGCTGCCTCGACGTGCCGACATCGGGCCAGTTCCTGTTTCGCGGTCATCCGGTCGAAACGCTCGACCGCGATCAGCGCGCCTTGCTGCGCCGCCGCTATCTCGGCTTCGTGTTTCAGGGGTTCAACCTGCTCGCGCGCACCACTGCGCTCGAAAATGTCGAACTGCCGCTGGTCTATCGCGGTGAGGACAAGGCGAAGCGGCACGAACTGGGCATGGCCGCGCTCGACAAGGTTGGGCTGGCCGACTGGTGGGATCATACCCCGGCAGAGCTTTCGGGCGGCCAGCAGCAGCGCGTCGCAATCGCCCGCGCGATCGTCACCCACCCTGACGTGCTTCTGGCGGACGAGCCGACCGGCAATCTCGATTCGGCGCGCTCGATCGAGATCATGGAGCTGCTGACCGATCTCAACCGCAACAGCGGGATCACCGTGCTGATGGTCACGCACGAACCCGACATGGCGGCGTTCGCGCGCACGATCATCCATTTCAAGGATGGCCTCGTCGAACGGATCGAAAAGAGTCCGGGGGTTGTGGGCTGATGTGGGCGACCACGCTCCTCCTCGCGATCCGCGAGATACGGCGGCATCTGCTCCGCTCGTTCCTGACGATCCTCGGCATCGTCATCGGCGTCTGGGCGGTCGTGACGATGGTGACGCTGGGCAATGGCGCGACCCAGGCGGTCAAGACGCAAATCTCCAGCCTGGGCGCCAATGTGCTGCAGGTCCGCCCCGGCCAGGGCTTCGGGCGTGGCGGCGGCGGGCCGCAGCCGCCCGATTTCAAGATCGAGGATCTCGATGCGATCCGCGAACAGATCGTGGGGGTGACGGCGGTGGCGCCGCAGGTCCAGTCGAGCGGCGCGGCGGTCTATAACGCCGCCAACTGGTCGACGACGATCAACGGCACCAATCGCGAATATTTCACCGCGCAGCCGTGGACGATCACCGAAGGCCGCATCTTTTCGGAAGCCGAGGAGCAGGCGGGCAAGGCGGTCTGCGTGATCGGCAACACCGTCAACAGCCGGCTGTTCCGCGGTGTCGAGGCGGTCGGGCAGCGTTTCCGTATCAAGAATATCAGCTGCGAAGTGATCGGCACGCTCGCGGCCAAGGGGCAGGGCGGCTTCGGCAACGATCAGGATGATGTCGTGATCATGCCGTACAAGGCGGTCCAGCGCCGGATGACCGGCAATCGCGATATCCGCGCGATCCTGGTCTCGGTCGACGAAGCCTATGACAGCCAGAAGGTGCAGGCATCGCTCAAGGAATTGCTGCGCGAGCGGCGCCACCTGACCGACGAGGCCGAGGATGATTTCAACATCTTCGACACCAAGCAGATTTCGGACACATTGTCGGGCACGACGCAGATCCTGACAGCCCTGCTCGGCGCGGTCGCGGCGGTCAGCCTGCTCGTCGGCGGGATCGGCATCATGAACATCATGCTGGTGTCGGTGACCGAACGGACGCGCGAAATCGGCATCCGCCTCGCGATCGGCGCGGTCGGCAAGGAGGTGCTGATGCAGTTCCTGGTCGAGGCGGTGGTGCTGTCGTCGCTGGGCGGGTTGCTCGGTCTTGTTCTCGCTTTGCTGTCGACGCTCGCGCTCGCACCGGTGCTCAAGGTGCCCTTCATCTTCGACGTGCAGATCAACCTGCTCGCCTTCTTCTTTTCGGCGGCGATCGGGGTCGTGTTCGGCTATTTCCCGGCTAAGCGCGCCGCCTCGCTCAACCCTATCGACGCGCTGAGGCACGAATGAGGATCGCGCTCGCCCTGCTCGCCGCCGCGACGCTTTCGGGCGCTGCGCTCGCGAAGAAGGCCGAGCCGACGGTGTGCCCCGGCCCGGTGCCGACCCAGTTGTTCATCTCCCCGGTCGGCGAGCCCTTCCGCCCGCAGCCCGATGGCGGCGATCCGGTGACGCGCTGGTTCGACGGGGCCGATCGCAACCATGACGGGCAGGTCACCCAGAGCGAGCTGATCCTTGACGCCGATCGCTTCTTCGCGACGCTCGACAAGGATCATAATGGCGAATTGTGGCCCGACGAGATCAGCGACTACGAAGAAAATGTCGCGCCCGAGGTGAAGCTGTATCGCGCGCGCCAGCCCGGAGCCGCGCCGGCAGAGCGCCCGAGTGCCGAAGCGATCAAAGAGGCACGCGAACGGATGAAGCGGCGCGCCAAGGGCGATGGCGGCTATGACGGGCCGATGGGCGCGGGGCGCTATGCCTTCCTGAACGTCCCCAATCCGGTCGCGGGGGCCGATGCCGATCTCAATCGCGCGATCAGCCGCGACGAATTCCGCCGGATGGCGGCCGATCGCTTCCGCGATCTCGATCCCAATCTCACCAAGGCGCTGACCCTCGCCACCCTGCCGCGCACCCCCGCGCAGATCGAGGCGAACCGGCGCTGCATCGAAAAAGCCAAGGAGAAGGCGTCGGGCAGGACGCCGGAGAAGCGCAAGGAGCCTGCCCGCCCATGAATCAGGTCAACACCGCCAATCCCGAAATCCTGGTCGTCGACGACGACAATGATCTGCGCACTTTGATCACCGATTTCCTGCGCCAGAATGGCCTGTCGGTCGAAAGCGCGGCCGATGCGGTGGCGATGGACGCGGCGATCGCGGCGAAGCGGCCCGATCTGATCGTCCTCGATCTGATGATGCCGGGGGAGGACGGGCTGTCGGTGCTGCGCCGCATCCGCAAGCCCGGCGGCCCCGCGATCATCATGCTGTCGGCGATGGGCGAGGATACCGATCGGATCATCGGGCTGGAGGTCGGCGCCGACGATTATCTGCCCAAGCCCTGCAATCCGCGCGAATTGCTCGCCCGCATCCGCGCCGTCCTGCGGCGCAAGGCTGAAGAGGGTGCGGCGGCCAATGGCAGCGGGCAGCAGCGTCGCTTCGGCGCCTGGGCGCTCGACGTCGTCCAGCGTGAGGTGCGCCGCGCGGGCGCGCCGGCCGCGCCGCTGACCGACGCCGAGTTTCGCGTGCTTGTCGCCTTCCTCGATCGGCCTCAACGCGTTTTGACGCGCGATCAGATCATCGAAGCGGGCAAGGGGCTCGACAGCGACGTCTATGACCGCGCGATCGACGTGACGATCAGCCGGCTTCGCAAGAAACTTGGCCCCGATGATCCGATCCGCACCGTGCGCAACGAAGGCTATATGTTCACGCTGAAGGTCGAGGGCGAGTGATGAAGGCGATCGCCCGCCTGCCGATCTTCTGGCAGACCCTTCTCCTGCTCGTCGCGGCGGTGATGGTGGTGCAGGCGGTGTCGATCGGCCTGTTCCTGAACTCGCCGCCGCCGCGCCCTGATTTCAACCGCCTGTCCGACATCGCTGAGACATTGGCGGGGCGGCGGATCGATCGGCGGCCGATGCGGATGCAGCTGCAGGCCGGCCCGCTGGGCGAGCCGCGCGACATCATGCGCCAGCGTGAGGAGAAACAGGAACGTCAGCAGCGCGCCGTTGCCGTGCGCGAACGCGCGCTGAGTGTGACGACCGTCGCCGACGAGCCGATGCCCGACGCGGATATGGTGTCCGACGATGCCTTCACCGATCGGCTGGCGTCGATGCTCGATGTCGGCGATCAGGATGTTCGCCTGTTCTTCGAAGCCGATCAGCGCAGCAACATGCCGTGGGCGCGCGAACGCGACGTGCTGATCCGTCGTGGCGAACCGATCTTCTTCGATACCGTGCTCGCCGGCGTCCGCACGGCCGACGGCTGGCGCGTGGTGCGCACCCCGCCGCGCCCCTTCCTGCCATTGTGGCAGCGGCGGATGCTGCAGCTGTTCGCGTTGTCGACCCTGGTGCTGGCGCCCTTCGCCTGGGTCTTCGCCCGCGCGCTCGCCCGTCCCATCCGCCGCATCGCCGAGGGCGCCGACCGTATGGGCGCGAATCCGCAGGCGCCGCCGATCGCGGAGGAAGGGCCGGCGGAGATCCGCACCACCGCGCACGCGCTCAATCGGATGCAGGAACGGCTGGGCACCTACCTTACCGAACGCACCAACATGATCGGCGCGATCGCGCACGATCTGCGCACCCCGCTCGCGCGCATCGCCTTCCGCATCGAAGGCGCGCCCGACGATATGCGGCAGAAGGTGCAGGGCGATATCGAACAGATGCGCGCGATGATCGCGGCGACCATCTCCTTCGTGCGCGATACCAGCCGGATCGGCACGATGGCGCCCGTCTCGCTCGACGCGCTGATCGCCGATATCGCCGCTACTGAAGCTGAGCAGCAGCGCCCCGTCACCGCCGGCCCCGTCGCGCCGATCACGGTGCAGGGCGATTCGATGGCGCTTCGCCGGATGCTCCAGAACCTGATCGACAACGGCGTCAATTATGGCGGCGCGGTGGAAATCACGCTCGCGCGCGTCGGGCATATGGCCGAACTGCGCGTGTCCGATCGCGGGCCGGGCCTGCCGCCCGATTCGATCGAGCGGATGTTCAAGCCGTTCGAACGCGGCGATCCCTCGCGCAACCGCACGACGGGCGGGATCGGCCTCGGCCTCTCGATCGCGCGCGCCATCGCGCAGGAACATGGTGGCAGCCTCGCGCTCAAGAATCGCGATGGCGGCGGTCTGGCGGCGGTCGCCTGCCTGCCGATCGGCGACTGATTTCGCACGCAGCGTCGATTCCGCACGGATATTTCGCGCGCGTCACGGCGTTGGCAAGGATCGGGCGAATATCACCCCGACCCTCGCAGCGCTTTGTAATTTAATAACGAGGGCGTATAACTTTCATAAAGGCGGTTTGAGCCGCCATGAGAGAGGAACGCTGGATGACCGGGCGCAATCTGCCGCCGCTATCGCTCCATGTGCCCGAACCGCGCTTTCGCCCCGGCGACGCGGTCGACTTCGCCGATTTCGACATGCCGGTGGCGGGCGCCGTCGCCCGGCCGGAGATCGGCACCGCCCCCGCCGAGATGCGCGATCACAGCTATGCGATGGTCCGCGTCCTCGATGATCAGGGGCATGCGCAGGGGCCGTGGGATCCGCGCCTCGCGCCCGAAACCCTGCTCAAGATGTTGCGGCACATGGCGCTGGTCCGCGCTTATGACGAGCGGCTCTATCGCGCGCAGCGGCAGGGCAAGACCAGCTTCTACATGAAGTGCACGGGGGAGGAGGCGACTTCGATCGCCGCCGCCCATGCGCTCGATTATGACGATATGTGCTTCCCCTCCTATCGCCAGCAGGGGCTGCTGATCGCGCGCGAATGGCCGCTGGTCGACATGATGAACCAGGTCTTTTCGAACAAGGGCGATCGGCTGAAGGGCCGCCAGATGCCGATCATGTATTCGGCGCGACAGGCCAACTTTTTCTCGATCTCGGGCAATCTCGCAACCCAATATCCACAGGCGGTCGGCTGGGCGATGGCGAGCGCGGCGCGGGGCGACACGCGCATTTCGGCGGTGTGGTGTGGTGAGGGGTCGACGGCGGAGGGCGACTTCCATTCGGCGCTCACCTTCGCGGCCGTCTATCGTGCCCCCGTCATCCTCAACGTCATCAACAATCAGTGGGCGATCTCATCCTTCTCAGGGTTCGCGGGCGCCGAGGCGACGACCTTCGCGGCGCGGGCGGTCGGCTATGGCATTGCCGGGCTGCGCGTCGATGGCAATGATGCGCTCGCGGTCTATGCGGCGACCCAGTGGGCGGCCGATCGCGCGCGCGGCAATCACGGCCCGACCCTGATCGAACATTTCACCTATCGCGCCGAGGGCCATTCGACATCGGACGACCCGACCAAATATCGGTCGGCCGAGGAAAGCACCAACTGGCCGCTCGGCGATCCGATCGCGCGGCTGAAGCAGCACGTCATCGCGCTCGGCATCTGGGACGAGGAGCGCCACGCCGCGATGGACCGCGAAGTCGCCGAACTGTGCAAGGCGGCGCAGCGCGAGTCCGAGGCGCTCGGCACGCTCCACGACGGGCTCAAGCAGCCGTTCGATTCGATGTTCGAGGATGTGTTCGAAGAGATGCCCTGGCACCTCAAGGAACAGAGCCAGCAGATGCGCGACGAGCGCAAGGCGGCGGGGATATGAGCGACGAAACCCGCACCATGAACATGATCCAGGCGATCAATTCGGCGATCGACATCTGCATGGGCCGCGATGACGAGATCGTCGTGCTGGGCGAGGATGTCGGCTTCTTCGGCGGCGTGTTCAAGGCCACGGAAGGCCTGCAGGCCAAGTACGGCAAGACCCGCGTGTTCGACACGCCGATCACCGAATGCGGCATCATCGGCGTCGCGGTGGGCATGGCGACTTACGGCCTGCGCCCCGTGCCCGAAATCCAGTTCGCCGATTATATCTACCCCGCGCTCGACCAGTTGGTGTCCGAAGCGGCGCGGCTGCGTTATCGCTCGGCGGGCGAATATACCGCGCCGATCACGGTGCGGACCCCGTTCGGCGGCGGCATCTTCGGCGGGCAGACGCACAGCCAGTCGCCCGAGGGCATCTTCACCCATGTCGCGGGCCTCAAGACGGTGATCCCGTCCAACCCCTATGACGCCAAGGGCCTGCTGATCGCCGCGATCGAGGACAATGATCCGGTGATCTTCTTCGAACCCAAGCGCATCTATAACGGCCCGTTCGACGGCCATTATGATCGCCCGGTCCAGCCGTGGAGCAAGTTTCCCGAGAGCGCGGTGCCCGAGGGCTATTATCGCGTCGAACTCGGCAAGGCGCGGATCGTGCGGCCGGGCGACGACGTCACGATCCTGGCTTATGGCACGATGGTCCATGTCGCCCAGGGGGTTGTCGCCGATGCGGGCATCGATGCCGAGATCATCGATCTGCGCACCCTCGTCCCGCTCGATCTGGAAACGATCGCCAAGTCGGTGAAGAAGACCGGGCGCTGCGTGGTCGTCCACGAGGCGACCAAGACCAGCGGCTTCGGCGCCGAGCTGTCCGCGCTCGTCCAGGAACATTGCTTCCATCATCTGGAGGCACCGGTGCAGCGCGTGACCGGTTGGGACACGCCTTATCCGCACAGCCTCGAATGGGCCTATTTCCCCGGCCCCGTCCGCCTCGGCGAAGCGCTCAAGCGCGTCATGCAGGATTGATCCACTATGGGCAGCTACAGCTTCAAATTGCCGGACATCGGCGAAGGCATTGCCGAGGCGGAAATCGTCGCCTGGCACGTCGCGGTCGGCGACATGATCGAGGAGGATGAACCCCTCGCCGATCTGATGACCGATAAGGCGACCGTCGAAATGACCGCGCCGGTATCGGGCAAAATCGTCTCGCTGGCGGGCGAAGTTGGCGAGATGGTCGCGATCGGATCGATCCTCGCGACCTTCGAGACCGAGGGCGGTGCCGCGCCTGCCGAGGAGCCGACCGTCGAGGTCGCGCCCAATGAGGCAGCTGCGGTGGTCGAACCAATCCTCCCCGGCACGGGGAGGGGGACCGGCGAAGCCGGTGGAGGGGGCGAGCCACAAGCGACACCCCCTGCCGAAGCCCCCCTCCACCATCAGCCTGCGGCCGATGGTCCCCCTCCCCGTACCGGGGAGGATCGGAAAGTCCTCGCTTCCCCTGCCGTGCGCGCCCGCGCCAAGGATCTCGGCATCGATCTCGCACAGGTGAAGTTCGCGGGCGACCATGTCCGCCACGCCGATCTCGACGCCTTCATCACCTATAATCGCGGCTATGCCCCCTCGACGGGGAAGCGCGCCGACGAGCAGGTGAAGGTGATCGGCCTGCGCCGCCGCATCGCGGAGAATATGGCCGCGTCGAAGCGCGCTATCCCGCACTTCACCTATGTCGAGGAAATCGACGTCACCAAGCTGGAGGCGCTGCGCGGCGACCTGAACGACACGCGCGGGGATCGGCCCAAGCTGACCCTGCTGCCGCTGCTGATCGTCGCGATCTGCAAGACGATCCCCGACTTCCCGATGATCAACGCGCGCTATGATGACGAGAACGGCGTCGTGAACCGTAGCGGCGCGGTGCATCTGGGCATGGCGACGCAGACCGATGCGGGCCTGATGGTCCCCGTCATCCGCGACGCGCAGGATCGCAACATCTGGCAGCTGGCGTCCGAGATCACCCGCCTCGCCGACGCCGCGCGCACCGGCAAGGCGAAGTCGGAGGAGCTGTCGGGCTCCACGCTGACGATCACGTCGCTTGGGCCCTTGGGCGGCATCGCGACCACGCCGGTCATCAACCGCCCCGAAGTCGCGATCATCGGCCCGAACCGCATCGTCGAGCGCCCCGTCTTCCGCGACGGACAGGTGGTAGCGGCCAAGCTGATGAACCTGTCGATCAGCTGCGATCACCGCGTCGTCGACGGCTGGGACGCGGCAAGCTTCGTGCAGGCGCTCAAGCGGCTGCTCGAAACCCCGGCCTTGCTGTTCGTCGACTGACTTGCGCCGCCCCCTTGGCGGACGCTAGAGAGCCGGCCACTTCCCGACAGATACAGATGAGGGCGCGGCAATGGCCGGTCATAGCAAGTTCAAGAACATCATGCACCGCAAGGGCGCGCAGGATAAGAAGCGCGCCGTGCTGTTTTCCAAGCTTTCCCGCGAAATCACCGTCGCGGCGAAAATGGGCCTGCCCGATCCGGCGATGAACGCGCGCCTGCGCGCCGCCGTGATCACCGCGCGTAAGGAAGGCCTGCCCAAGGACAATATCGAACGCTCGATCAACAAGGCTTCGGCCAATGACGGCGCGAATTACGAAGAGGTCCGGTACGAAGGCTTCGGCCCCGGCGGCGTGTCGCTGATCATCGAAACGCTCACCGACAATCGCAACCGCACCGCCACCAACGTCCGCACCGCCGTTTCCAAGAATGGCGGCAATCTGGGCGCGGGCGGATCGGTAAGCCACGGTTTCGATCGGCTCGGCCTGATCAATTACGGCCCGGCCGCGGGCGACGCCGAAAAGGTGTTCGAAGCCGCGCTGGATGCCGGGGCGGAAGACGTGACCTCGTCCGAGGACGGCCACGAAATCTGGACCGCGATCGATGCGCTCCACGAAGTCGCCAAGGCGCTGGAGCCGGTGCTGGGCGAACCCGAAGGCGCAAAGCTCGCCTGGCGCCCGCAGACGATGGTGACGGTGGGCGAGGAGGACGCGACCAAGCTCCTCAAGCTGATCGACACGCTCGAGGACGATGACGACGTCCAGACCGTATGGGGCAATTACGACGTGCCCGAAGACGTGATGGAAAAGCTGGGCGGCTAAGCCGCTCACCTCCCCACCTCGTCATTGCGAGCGTCCTTCGACGGACGGGCTTCGACTGCGCTCAGCCCTGCTCAGGATGAGCGGATAAAAGCCAACCGCTCATCCTGAGTAGCCACTGAGCTTGTCGAAGTGGCGTATCGAAGGACGCCTTCGGCTCCTCGCAATGACGAATAGGGCTTCCAAAATCCCCGCCAATACGCGAAACGGAACATGTGATGAACATGGGGCCGCAGAAGCATGATCCTGATCGGGCTTGATCCGGGCCTCGGCACGACCGGCTGGGGGGTGATCGCGGCGGAGGGGAATAGGCTCAGCCACGTCGCCAACGGCCAGATCAAGACCGAGCCGTCGATGGAACTCGCGCGCCGGCTGGCCCTGCTCCACGACGCTCTGTTTGAGGTGATCCGCACCCATCGCGCCGAGAGCGCGGCGGCCGAGGAGGTGCTGGGCAATTCCAACGCGCAATCGACGCTGAAGCTTGGGCAGGCGCGCGGCGTGGTGCTGCTCGCGGCATCGCGATCGGGGCTGGCGGTGGGCGAATATCATCCGTCGGTCGTCAAGAAGGCGGTGGTCGGCACGGGTGGCGCGGAGAAGCGCCAGATCCAGGCGATGGTGCAGGTTCTGCTGCCCGGCGTGAAACTGGCCGGCCCCGATGCGGCCGATGCGCTCGCGGTCGCGATCACCCACGCGCACCATCTGGCAAGTGCACGCTCGCTCACGCGGAGAGCCTACGCATGATCGCGCGGTTGAAGGGGCTGCTGGCGGAGGTTGCGGCCGACCATCTGGTGCTCGACGTCAACGGCGTCGGCTATCTCGCATTGGCCTCGGGCCGCACACTGACGGCGGTGGGGGAAATCGGCAACGAAGTGCTGCTGCTCACCGAAATGCAGGTGCGTGAGGATGCGATCACCCTGTTCGGCTTCGGATCAGCCGCCGAACGCGACGCCTTCCGCCTGTTGACGAGCGTGCAGGGTGTGGGCGGGCGCGTGGCGCTCTCGATCCTTACCGTTCTCGACGCGGGAGAATTGTCGCGCGCGATCGCGAGTGGAGACAAGGCGATGGTCGCGCGCGCCAACGGCGTCGGCCCCAAGCTCGCGATGCGCATCGTCAACGAACTCAAGGACAAGATGGGCGGCGTCGCGATCGGCCCCGCGACCGGCGCCCCCGCACCCAAGGGCGGCGCAACAGAGGACGCGCTCTCCGCCCTCGCCAATCTCGGCTTCCGCCCCGCCGAAGCCAGCGCCGCCGTGGGCGCCGCCGCCGAGGAACTCGGCCCGACCGCGACGCTCGACGCGCTCGTCCGGCTGGCGCTGCGCAAGGCGGCGAAGTGACGCCGTCAGAGTGGTGTGAGCAGCGGCTTTCCGGCAAAGAAGGCGGCCAGATTGTCGAGAACGAGCTGTGCCATCGCGTCGCGCGTTTCCACCGTCGCGCTCCCCTGATGCGGGAGCAGGACGACATTGGGGAGCGACAGCAAGGCTTCGGGCACATGCGGTTCGTGCGCGAACACGTCGAGGCCCGCGCCGCCCAGGCGGCCTTCGACGAGGGCGGCGACCAGCGCATCCTCGTCGACCACCGATCCGCGCGCGATGTTGATCAGCGATCCGTTAGGGCCGAGCGCATCGATCACGGCGGCGTCGACCAATTTGTCGGTCGCGGGGCCGCCGGGCGTCGCGACGATCAGGATATCGACCGAGGCGGCCAGCGCCACCGCGCTTTCGGCATAGCGCCACGGCACGTCGGCCACCGGGCGCCGCGAGTGGTAGGCGATCTCGCCCGCAAACGGCGCGGCGCGCTTTGCGATCGCCTGCCCGATCCGGCCCAGCCCCAGAATGCCGATCCGCTGCCCGGTCAGCCGGCGCGACAGCTTGGGCATGCCCGCGCTCGCCCAGCGGCCGCTGCGCACCAGCGCGTCGTCGCGCGGGATGTTGCGATAGAGCGCGATCATCAGCCCGATCGCGAGGTCGGCGACATCGTCGGTCAGCACGTCGGGGGTGTTGGTGACGTGGATGCCGCGCCTTTTCGCCTCGGCCAGATCGACCTTGTCGACGCCCACCGCGCTCACCGCAATGATCTCCAGATCGGGCAGCTTCGCCATCGTCGCGGCATCGATCCCGCTACTGCCGTGGGTCGCCACCGCGCGGATGCCGGGGCCGGGTTCGGGGCGCAGATCATAGGCGGCCTTCAGCCCTTCGGTCAGGCGCGGCACCGCGAAGCTGCTGTCGATGTAGAAAAGGGGCGGCTTGGTCATCACGGTCTCCGGCGGCGGGTGAGCTTTCCCCTACAGTCGCGCCATCGACTGTCCACCCGCCGCGCGCTATCCGGTGGCGAATGACCGATAGTGCCAATGACTGATAGCGATCGCCTGCTCACCGCCTCGCGCCGCGCCGAGGATGCCGATGCGGCGTTGCGGCCCAAGTCGCTCGACGAATTCGTCGGGCAGAAGGCGGCGCGCGACAATTTGCGCGTCTTCATCGAGGCGGCGCGGCAGCGCGGCGACGCGCTCGATCACGTCCTGTTCTTCGGCCCGCCGGGTCTGGGCAAGACCACACTCGCGCAGATCATCGCCAAGGAAATGGGCGCGGGCTTCCGTGCGACATCCGGCCCCGTCATCGCCAAATCGGGCGATCTGGCGGCTCTGCTGACCAATCTGGAGGATGGCGACGTCCTCTTCATCGACGAGATTCACCGGCTTCAGCCTGCGGTCGAGGAGGTGCTCTATCCCGCGATGGAGGATCGCGCGCTCGATCTGATGATCGGGGAGGGGCCGTCGGCGCGCAGCGTCCGCATCGATCTGCCGCGCTTCACTCTGGTGGGGGCGACCACGCGGCAGGGGCTGATCACCACGCCGCTGCGCGATCGCTTCGGCATTCCGGTGCGGCTGCAATTCTATTCGGTCGAGGAACTGGAAAAGGTCGTAAGTCGCGCCGCGCGACTTCTCGATCTGCCGATTTCGCAGGATGGCGCGATGGAGGTCGCACGCCGGTCGCGCGGCACCCCGCGTATCGCCGGCCGTCTGCTGCGCCGCGTGCGCGACTTTGCAAACGTGGCGGGGCACGCGATCGTCGATGCGAAGGCAGCCGATACCGCGCTCAACCGGCTGGAGGTCGATGCGCTGGGGCTGGATGCGATGGACCGGCGCTATCTCCACATGATCGCGGACATCTATCGCGGCGGGCCGGTGGGCGTGGAGACGCTGGCGGCGGGCCTCAGCGAGCCGCGCGACACGATCGAGGATGTGATCGAGCCCTATCTCATCCAGCTCGGCCTGATCGCGCGGACGGCGCGCGGGCGTTGCCTCAACAGCCGGGGGTGGAAGCATCTCGGCCTCAATCCGCCGCCCGAAGCCGGGCAGGACGGGCTGTTCGACGTATAACCGTCATCCTGGCGGAGGCCGGGATATCAGGAGATTGTGAGCAGGTTCGCCGCAGGAGCCGCCTGAGATCCCGGCCTCCGCCGGGATGACGCGAGGCAATAGGGCGGTGAGCGGCGAAAATACGCCCTTCGCGCCTTGGCCTATCGGCAAACCGCCCCTAGAATCCGTTACCGATGCACAACGATGCCCCCTATACCGGCCGCTTCGCCGGCCCCGAGCACCGTTTTGCCGTGCGCGTCTATTTCGAGGACACCGATGCCGGCGGGGTCGTCTATCACGCCAGCTACCTGCGCTTCATGGAGCGCGCGCGCAGCGATGTGATGCGGGGTTGCGGGATCGATCAGCAGGCGGTGATGGCGGCGGGCGACGGGGTCTATGTCGTGCGCGATCTCCACATCCGATATCGCGCGGCCGCGAAACTGGACGACGATCTGCTCGTTCTGAGCCGCATGGACGCGATCGGGGGAGCATCGATGGTCATTCATCAACGAGTCATGCGGGCCGATCAATTGATCGCAGAGGCCGATGTTTCGGTCGCGTTCGTCGGCCCCGATGGCCGCCCCAGGCGCCAGCCGCGCGACTGGGTGGACAAGTTCAAGACAATACAGGGAGCAGACGAGACGGCATGAGCGCAATGAGCATTGCAGGTGTGGGCGTAACCGCCACCAGCTCGGCCCTGTCGCCGATCGCGCTGTTTCTGCAGGCGGATATCGTCGTGAAATCGGTGATGATCGGCCTGCTTCTGGCCAGCATCTATACCTGGGCGATCATCCTGTCGTCGGGGCTGAAGATGGGCCGCACGCTGAAAGCATCGAAGGCGTTCGAGGCCGAGTTCTGGAAATCCGAGGATATCGACAAGGTCTATGACGGCCCCGGCCGGCAGGACGTGCCCTCGGCCAAATTGTTCACCGCGGGTGTCGGCGAATGGCGCCGTTCGGTGCGGATCACGCCGGTCGATCGCGAAGGGACGCGCGCGCGCCTCGCCACCGCCATGTCGGCGGCGACCAGTGCGGAGATCGACAAATTGTCGGACCGGCTGAACATCCTCGCCACCATCGGTTCGGTCGCGCCCTTCGTCGGGCTGTTCGGCACCGTGTGGGGCATCATGCGCAGCTTCACCGATATCGCGGCCAGCCAGAACACATCGCTGGGCGTCGTGGCGCCGGGCATTGCGGAGGCTTTGTTCGCGACCGCGATCGGCCTGTTCGCGGCGATCCCGGCGGTCATCGCCTATAACCGCCTGCTCCACCGCGTCGGCCAGATCGAGAACCATCTGCACCGCTTCGGGGACTCTCTGCACCTGACGCTCAGCCGCGAGCTGGAGCGGGTTAAGTAAGATGGCGATGGGTCCGGTCTCCGGCCGGGGCGGCAAGCGCGCGCCGATGGCCGACATCAACGTGACGCCGCTGGTCGACGTCATGCTGGTGCTGCTGATCATCTTCATGGTCACGGCCCCGCTGATGCTCGCGGGCGTGCCCGTCGACCTGCCCGAAAGCGCGGCCGGCGCGCTCGATCAGGACAAGAAGCCGATCACCGTCTCGATCGACAAATCGGGCGAGGTCTTCGTCGACGACAAGCCGGTCCAGTTCTCCGCGATCGACGCCCAGTTCGGGCAGATTGCGGCGACTTCGGGCAAGGGCAAGGATGCGCCGCAAATCTTCCTGCGCGCCGATCGCGGGCTCGATTACGGGCGCGTGATGGCGGTGATGGGATCGCTCAACCATGCCGGCTTGAACCGCGTCGCTTTGGTGACGATGGGCGCAGATGACGGCGCGGCGGGAGCCGAGGCTCCCTGATGGATCGCGCGGAAAAGGCCGGGCTCGGTGTAGCTTTAGTCGGCCATGTGGTGCTGCTGGCGATCATGTCGCTCAATCTGATGAGCGCGCGGCCCAAGCCGCCGCTGGCGGATGCGATGGACGTGATGCTCGTCGACAAGGTGGCGCTGCAATCCTCCTCGCCCGAAAAGGCGGTCGAGCCGCCGCAGCAGATGGAGGCGCCCGACGTGGGTAAGCCCGAGGAGGCGACCCCGCCGCCCGAGCCCACGCCCGCGCCGACCCCGCCCAAGCCCGAACCGAAACCCGCGGTGACGCCCAAGCCCGCCCCCAAGCCGGCCAAGCCCACGCCCGCGCCACCCAAGGCCGAGGCGGCCAAGCCTGCGCCCGAAAAGCCGGCGGCCAAGGCGAAACCCAAGGCGACCAATCTTGGCGACGACTTCCTGAAGGGCATCCCCGCGTCCAAATCCCCCGGCAAGGGCGCTATCGCGCGCGCCGCGGTGATCAGCCCCATCCAGGCCAATGGTCTGGCCGCCCTGATCGCGTCGCAGGTGAAGCCTTGCTACACCGTGCCGACGGGCGGCGCCGGGGCGACCGCCATCGTGACGCAGGTGCGCCTGCGGCTGAAGCCCGACGGCGGCATCGCGGTTGCGCCCGAAGTCACCGGCAATGCGGGCGTGAACGATTCGAACGCCGCCTATCTGCGCCAGATGAACGAAGCCGCTGTCCGCGCATTGCAACGGTGCGCGCCGTATAAATTGCCGCCCGAACTGTACGAAGGCGGCTGGGAAGACATCAAGTTCAACTTCCGCCCGAACCAGATGAACTGATCACCGATTTGACTTCATTCCCCCTGTTCGGCCATGAAACGACCGGGGGGCCAGAGGAGACGAGCTTTGAACCGCCTGCCCCTGACCCGTTTTTGCACTGTTTTAGGCGCGATGGTTGCGTCGCTTGTCGCGACAGCCCCCGCGCATGCGCAGCTTGAGGTCGACATCAACGGCGGCATCGCCCAGCCGATGCCGATCGCGATCCCGTCGATGCCGACGCCTTCGACCGTCACGACGCCTGCGGGCGATACCGCCGCGCTTGGCCAACGCGTGTCGGACGTCATCACCAATGATCTGAAGAATAGCGGCCTGTTCAATCCGCTGCCCAAGAGCGCGCTCGCCAATGTGCCGTTCAGCCAGGCGAACGCCCCCGACTTCATCTTCTGGGGGCAGAGCGGCGCGCAGGCGCTGGTGCAGGGCTTCGTCCAGGCGGGCAGCGACGGCAAGATCACGGTCGGCTGCTATCTCTACGACGTGCTCGGCAAGGTCGAGCTGACCCGACAGGGTTTCGAGGTCGTCCCCGCCCAGTGGCGCCGCGCCGCGCACAAGTGCGCCGACACGGTCTATAGCCGCCTGACCGGCGAAGGCCCCTATTTCGACAGCAAGGTCGTCTATGTGTCGGAGACCGGGCCGAAGCAGAACCGCATCAAGCGGCTCGCGGTCATGGATCAGGATGGCGCCAACCACCGTTTCCTGACCAACGGCCAGTCGATCGTGCTGACCCCGCGCTTCGCGCCGAACCAGCAGACGATCACCTACATGTCCTATGCGGGCAATCGGCCGCGCATCTACGTCTATAATATGGGCACCGGGCAGCAGCGGCTTGTGGTCGATCTGCCGAACATGACCTTCGCGCCGCGCTTCTCGCCCGATGGCCGCTACATCGTCTTTTCGATGTCGGTCGGCGGCAATACCGACATCTATCGCGTGTCGGCCAGCGGCGGCACCCCGCAGCGGCTGACGACGTCGCCGGGCATCGATACCGGCGCCAGTTATTCGCCCGACGGATCGCGCATCGTGTTCGAAAGCGATCGTTCGGGCGGGCAGCAGCTTTATGTGATGAACGCCGATGGTTCGAACCAGAACCGGATCAGCTTCGGCGGCGGCCGCTATGCCACCCCGGTGTGGAGCCCGCGCGGCGACTTGATCGCCTTTACGAAGATCAGCGGCGGCTTCAATATCGGCGTCATGGGCGTCGATGGTTCGGGCGAAAAGGTGCTGACCAACGGCTGGATGGACGAAGGCCCCACCTGGTCGCCCAATGGCCGCGTGATCATGTACAACCGCACCGGGCAGGGGAGCGGCAAGGCCGATCTCCGTTCGGTCGACCTGACCGGCGTGAACGAACGTCCGGTTCCCACCCCGCTCGATGGTTCCGACCCCGCATGGGGCCCCTTGCTCCCGTAAAGCTTAGGTTCAGGGAGCGAAATCCACGGATTTGCGTTATCATTGCGCAACCGTATTGAAGAAGAAGGAGAAGCAGATGGCGCGCTCGATGTTGAACGTCGCTCTGGTGTCGGCCCTCGTGCTGACCGCGGCTTGTACGAAGAAGAAGGTCGAAGATCTGCCGCCGCCCCCGGCCGCGGCCCCCACGCCGACCCCCGAAGCCCCGCCGCCCGCGCCGTCCAACACGACGATCCCGGGTTCGCGCGCGGACTTCCTGCAGCAGGCGGGCACCGACACGGTCCACTTCGCGACCGACAGCTCGGATGTCGACGCCGAAGCGCAGTCGATCCTCAGCCGCCAGGCGCAGTGGCTCGCCAAGTTCCCGAACGTGGCCGTCACGATCGAAGGCCATGCCGACGAACGCGGCACCCGCGAATATAACCTCGCGCTGGGCGATCGCCGTGCGAACTCGGCCAAGAACTTCCTGGTTCAGGCCGGTGTCTCGGCGTCGCGCATCTCGGTGATCAGCTACGGCAAGGAACGCCCGGTCGCGACCGGTTCGGACGAAGGCAGCTGGGCGCAGAACCGCCGCGCGGTCACGGTCGTCCCGCAATAAGGCGATCGTCCGTTTCGGACATCAAGGGCCGTCGGCATCGCGCCGGCGGCCCTTTTGTTTTGGGCCGTCCTTCTCTCCCGCTCGTCATTGCGAGGAGCCGGAGGCGACGCGGCAATCCAGGCCCGCACTGGAGATCGTCGCGAACCTCTTCTGGTTCGGGCCTGGATTGCTTCGCTACGCTCGCAATGACGAGGGACTGGTGTCACGCACTTCGATGATATAAATATGATATCATATTTATCCGAAGGAGAGTCGCATGACCGATCCCACTTCCGGCCTGCTCCACGCCAATCGTGAGCGGGGGGCGATGACGTTCAGCGGGTGGGCGATGCTGCTGATCGCGCTCGTCGCCTTGTTCGCGCTCGTCGGATCGGCGCTGTCGAATGCGGGCGGCAACGGCCCGCTCTGGCTGATCGGCGGGACGCCCGTTCTGGTGGTCCTGTTCATCCTGATCCTGCGCGGCTTCTACATATTGCAGCCCAATCAGGCAGTCGCGATCCTGCTGTTCGGCAGCTATCGCGGCACCGATCGCGCGACGGGCCTGCGCTGGACCTGGCCGTGGATGAGCCGCGCGCGCATCTCGGTGCGCGCCAACAATGCGATCTCCGAAAAGCTCAAGGTCAACGATCTGCGCGGCAACCCGATCGAGATTGCGGCGCAGCTCGTCTGGCGCGTCACCGATACCGCGCAGGCTTTGTTCGACATCGACGATTATCGCGCCTTCGTGGGCGTGCAGATCGAGGCGGGCGTCCGCGCGATCGGATCGCGCTACGCTTATGACGGCGACGAAGCCGAAGTGACCCTGCGTGGCCACCATGACGAGGTGAACAATGCGCTGCGCGACGAACTGCGCGCGCGTCTCGCGATCGCGGGGATCACCGTCGACGAATGCGGGCTGACCCACTTGGCCTATGCGCCCGAAATCGCCGGCGCGATGCTGCGGCGGCAGCAGGCGGAGGCGGTTGTCGCCGCGCGCGCCAAGCTGGTCGAAGGTGCGGTGTCGATGGTGGAAATGGCGCTCGAGCAATTGTCGGCGCGCGATGTCGTCGAACTCGACGACGAACGGCGCGCGGCGATGGTCTCCAATCTGATGGTCGTCCTGTGTGGCGAGCGGGAGACCCAGCCGATCGTCAACACCGGCACGCTCTATCAGTAGATCTTGGCAGTAATGACTTCGAAGAAGGCCTATCCGCTCCGCCTCGATCCGGCGCTGTTTGCCGCGATCGAGCGCGCGGCCGCGGCCGACCTGCGCAGCGTCAACGCCCAGATCGAATGCCTGCTGCGCGAGGCGCTGGCCAAGCGCGGCGTGCGGGTGGAGTTGGGTGAACCGGCAAAGCGGGGGCGGCCGCCGCGCGACCAATCCTCCCCCGGCGGGGGAGGTGGCAGTCCGAAGGACTGACGGAGGGGTATTGGCCGGCAGCGATACCTGTGTGGAGAGCTACCCCTCCACCGCTTCGCGGTCCCCCTCCCCCTCCGGGGGAGGATTTAGACGGGCGGCAGCGACCAATCGATCGGCGTCTGCCCATGCGCCTCCAGAAAGGCGTTGGCCTTGGAGAAGTGCCGACATCCGAAGAAGCCCGAATGCGCCGAAAGCGGTGAGGGGTGCGCCGCCTTCAGTACCAGGTGGCGCGAATCGACGAACGCCGCCTTCTTCTGCGCGTAGCTACCCCACAGCAGGAAGACGACCGGATCGGGTCGCGCGTTGATCAGGCGGATGATCGCATCGGTGAACTTTTCCCAGCCCCGGTCGCGGTGCGACGCCGCCATGCCCATTTCGACCGTCATCACGCTGTTGAGCAGAAGCACGCCCTGCTGCGCCCACGATTCGAGAAATCCATGCGCGGGTCGCGGCAGTCCCAGGTCGGTGCCAAGCTCCTTGCAGATGTTCACCAGGCTCGGCGGCGGCCGCACCCCCGGCTTCACGCTGAAGCACAGGCCATGCGCCTGCCCCTCGCCATGATAGGGATCCTGCCCGAGGATCACGACCTTCACCTTGTCGAGCGGGGTCAGGTCGAGCGCGCGGAACCACTCGCTCCCCGCCGGAAAGATGCGCTTGCCCTTGTCCTTCTCACCGACAAGGAACTGACGGAGCGCCGCCATATAGGGGGAGTCGAACTCCCCCTGAAGTGGTGCCTTCCAACTGTCGTGAAGCTTGATCTCTGCCATGCCTTAAGCAGGTAGCGCGTCGGGCACCGGCTCCTCAAGGATTCCCTCGCGCTTGGCGACGATCATGGGGACGAGAACCTGCCCCGCGACGTTCACCGCGGTCCGCCCCATGTCGAGGATCGGATCGATCGCGAGCAGCAGCCCCGCACCTTCCAGCGGCAGGCCGAGGGTGGAAAGCGTCAGCGTCAGCATCACCGTCGCCCCCGTCAGCCCCGCCGTCGCGGCGGAGCCCAGGACCGACACGAACACGATCAGGCCGTAATCGGTTAGCCCCAACGGCAGGCCATAGAATTGCGCGACGAAGATCGCCGAGATCGCCGGATAGATGGCGGCGCATCCGTCCATCTTGGTCGTCGAACCCAGCGGCACCGCAAAGCTCGCATAGGTGCGCGGCACGCCTACCGTCTCGGCCGAAGCCTCGGTCACGGGCAAGGTGCCGACCGACGATCGCGATACGAAGCCCAGCTGGATCGCCGGCCACGCGCCCGCGAAGAAGCGGCGCGGCGAAATGCCGTTGATCAGCAGCAGCGTCGGGTAAACCACCAGCAGCACGATCGCGAGGCCCAGATAGATCGCCCCCGCAAAGCTGCCGAGCCGCGCCAGCGCGTCCCAGCCATATTCGGCGACCGCATGGCCGATCAGCCCCGCCGACCCGATCGGGGTCAGCCGGATCACCCACCACAGAAGCTTGCGCATGATGCCCAGGAGCGCGCGAACGAAGCCCACGAACGGCTCCGCCACCTCACCGACCTTGAGCGCCGCCGCGCCGACCGCGATCGAGATGACGATCAGCTGGAGCACGTTGAAACCCAGGCTGGTCGATGCGGTGCCGGTGTCCGACAGCTTGGTCGACGCGGTCAGGCCGAAGGCGTTGGCGGGGATCAGCCCTTTCAGGAAATCGAGCCAGCTGCCGACCGACTTGGGTACGGCCGCATCGGCGGGGGCGACCCCGGCCGAAAGCCCCGGCTGGATGATCACGCCTAGCGCGATGCCGATGCCGACCGCGATCAGCGAGGTGATCGCGAACCACAAAAGCGTCTGCGCGACCAACCGCGCGGCATTCTGCAACTCGCGCAGATTGATGATGCTCGTCACGATCGCGGCGAAGATCAGAGGCGGCACCAGAGCCTTGAGCAACTGGACGAAGATCGACCCGACCGTGTCGAGCGTCTCGGCCAGCGCGTTCGCCTCGCCCTCCGGCCCCGCGCCGATATGCCGCGCGAGCACGCCGAGCAGCAGCCCCACCACCATGCCGGCGAGGACCTGCAATCCAAAATTGCTGAAGAAAGGACGTTGAGCGGGCTTGCTGGCCATGACGGACCTCGTGTGAATCTGCCGCGAAAGTGGGATCGCTCCGCCCCAGCAACAAACGAGATAAACTTATGGGTCCGCGAGCGCGGCTTGGGGCTTAGAACGCGACCCAGCGCGCGAGCAGGGCCTTGGCCTTGCCGCTGTCGATCGATTCGGCCGCGATCGCCACGCCCTCAGCCCAGTCGGCGGCCTTACCCGCGACGATCAGAGCGGCAGCGGCGTTGAACAGCACGGCGTCGCGATAGCCACCGGCCTCGCCATCGAGCAGGCGGGCGAGGGCGGCGGCATTATAGGCCGGGTCGCCGCCCTTGATCGCATCGAGCGGGTGGCGCGTCAGCCCGGCGGCTTCGGGCGCGATCCGCTCGGGGCCGAATCCCGCCTCGCCCAGCCGGAACAGGCTCGATTCGCCCGCGATCGATAGCTCGTCGAGCGGCTCGTCCCCTGCTACCAGCATCGCCGACGCAGGCTTGAGCCGATCGAGCGCGCCGGCATAGGTCGGCAGATAATCGGGCCGCGCGACCCCGATCAACTGGCGCTCCACCCCCGCCGGATTGCAGATCGGCCCCAGCAGGTTGAAGATCGTCCGCCGCCCGATCGCCTTGCGGATCGGTGCTAGTGGCTTCAGCGCCGGATGATGCTTCTGCGCGAACAGGAAGCAGATGCCGATCTCGTTCAGCGATGCTTCGGCGCGCTCCGAAGCCCGATCGAGATCGAGGCCCAAAGCCTCCAGCGTATCGGCCGCGCCCGCCTTTGACGATGCCGCGCGATTGCCATGCTTGGCGACCGGCACGCCTGCGCCCGCGACGACCATCGCCACCGCGGTCGACACGTTCAAACTGTGCGCCCCGTCGCCTCCGGTGCCGCACACGTCGATCGCGCCTTCGGGGGCGGTGACGCGGATCATCCGCGCGCGCATCGCCCGCGCGGCGCCCGCAATCTCGCTCGACGTCTCGTCGCGCTCCGCCATCGCGGTCAGGAAGGCGGTGATGCTCGCATCGTCATGGTGCCCGTCGAGGATCGCGGCGAACACTTCTTCCGCTTCGGCCTGGCCGAGCGGGAACATCGGATCGGGCAGGGCGCTCACGCCGCTGCTCGTTCTTTCACCGTCATTCCCGCCGCGCGCATGAAATTGGCGAGCATCGCATGGCCATGTTCGGTCGCGATGCTTTCGGGGTGGAATTGCACCCCGTGGATCGGCAGCGTCGCATGGCGCACGCCCATCACCTGCCCGTCGGGGGTGCGCGCGTTGATCACCAGATCGGCGGGCATCCCCTCTTCCGGCACGATCAGCGAATGGTATCGCGTCGCGGTGAAGGGGGAGGGCAGGCCCTCATAGAGACCCGTATTGTCGTGCAGGATCGGGCTGGTCTTGCCGTGCATCAGCTGCGGCGCGCGGATCACCTGACCGCCAAAATGCTGCCCGATCGACTGGTGGCCCAGACACACGCCCAGCAATGGCCGCTTCGCCTCCGCGCAGGCCGCGACCAGCTCCAGGCTGATCCCCGCCTCATTGGGGGTGCACGGGCCGGGCGAGATCAGAAACGCCTCGGCCCCCGACGACATCGCCTGCCCCACCCCGATCGCGTCGTTGCGCACGACCTCGACCTCGGCGCCCAGCTCCATCAGATAATGGACCAGGTTCCAGGTGAAGCTGTCATAATTGTCGATGACCAGGATCATGCGATGGCCTTAGCGGCTGGGACGCTGCGGGAAAAGCCGTCTTCATAGCGCGTGAGTTTGCGCAACGGCCCCCCCACCAACCCGCTGACCAGCAGGGCCTGTATGCGCGGGATCGGGGGAATGCGGGACAGCGGCCCGACCAGCCAGTCGCGAAGCCAGGGGATGAACCGGCCATCGGACTGATAGACCGGGGTCAGGATCGCCGTGAGTGCCTGATAGAGGTGCACATGGCACTTCCGCAGCGCGACGGCTGTGCCGATGGCGGTGTCGAGATCGTCCGAGTGGCGCAGCGCGAGCGCCAGCGCATAGGCATCGAGCATCGCCATGTTGGCGCCCTGGCCCAATTGCGGGCTCGCCGAATGCCATGCGTCGCCCAGATGGATCAGGGCGGCATCGGCCGGCTTGGCGAGCGTGCGGTGGGCGTAGCGCGCAAAGGTCAATCGATCGGGGCTGTCTATCTGGTCGAGCAGCGGCGCGAGCATGGGCCAGAGCGCCAGCACTTCCTGTTTCCACGCTGTCAGACCTTCCGCTTTCCATCGTTCGAACTGATCGACGCGAAGCGACCAGAAGAAGGCGGCCTGTGGCGTGGCCGAACCGGGGCGCATCCCGATCGGCATGACCCCGGCCATCTTGCTGGCCGCGCGATAACGTTGCTCCAGCGCTGTCGGATCGAAGCGAGGATCCTCAGGCCAATCAAGGCTTGCCCACAAGGCGCCATAGCTCAGCTGCCGGCCGGTCGGCGGGGCAAGGGGCGTCTGGGTGCCCAGCGTGTCGACGATCAGGTCGAACGGCGCCGATGGGGGGCCCCGTTCGAACAACAGCTTGCGGCATCCGTCGGCGGTGCGTTCGCTGCCGCAGATTGTGCGACCGGTCTCGATGGCAATGCCCGCGGCGGCGATCTCGTCGAACAAGATCGCGAACAGCGCGGCCCGATGCACACCGATGCCGAATCGACCCGGTTGACCGAGCGAGCGATAGTGGACGTCGAGCACGCTGCGCCCGTTTGCGGTGCGGCCAACAAGCCGGTCGATCCGCGCACCCTGTCCGCTCAGCCGCTCCGAAAGCCCCAGTTTCGCTAGCACCGACATGCCGGTCGGCTGGATCATCAGGCCGGAGCCGATCGGCTTTGGAGCATCGAACCGTTCGAACAGCGTCACGCGATGGCCGTCGCGATGGAGCAGCAACGCGGTCGCGAGACCCGCCGGCCCGCATCCAGCAACGGCAATGTCGATCGGCCCCATCGGTACGGGCGTGTAGCGGAGAGCGAGGGGAGGGGGAAGTTCGGCGAGTGGACAAGTGTATTATATGAATGATACACTCTTTCCATGAACATCGCTCGCCATCTCTTCGCCCTGTGCCTCGCTGCCGCGTCGCTGCCGGTGGTCGCCGCGCCCTTTGATCCCGGCGCGATGCAGGTCGCGGGGCCGCGCACGCAGATGTTGGTGCTGGGGACGCCGCATCTGGGCGAGTTCGGAGAGAGTTTTCGGCCTGAATTGCTCGGGCCGCTGCTCGACAGGCTCGCGGCGTTCCGGCCCGACGTCATCACGATCGAGGGGCTGTCCGGCCCCGATTGCGAGATGCTGATCCGCTACAAGCCGCTCTATCCCGGCGTCGCCGACGATTTCTGCTGGGATCCCGCCCCCGCGCGCGACGCGACCGGGCTGGATATGCCGGCGGCGGAGGCGGCGGTCGATGCGGCGCTCAAAAGCTGGCCGGCGCAGCCGACGGCGGGCGATCGGCGGCATCTGGCGGCATTGTTCCTGGCGAGCGGCGATCGGGCTTCGGCGCTCGTCCAGTGGCTGCGCCTGCCCGAGGCGGAGCAGCATGCGGGCGACGGGCTCGACGCGGCGCTGGTCGCGGTGATCGAAAAGCAAAGGGTTCGCGCGAACGAAAATTATCAGGTCGCCGCCGTCCTCGCCGCGCGGCTGGGGCTGGAGCGCGTTTATCCGACCGACGATCACAGTTCGGATCGCACCGTCGCCGCACTCGGCAAGCCCTATGAGGATGCTTTGCGCAAGCTGTGGAGCGCGCCCAATCCGTTCCTGAAGGACTATCTGGCGAAGAAGGGCGCGGTGAAGACGCCTGATCAGATGCTCGCCTTCTACCGATATATGAACGATCCGAAGACCAATAAGGGCGCGGTCACGGGCGACATGGGCGGTGCGCTGAAGGAAGCCACGCCGCCTTATTATGGTCGCCAATATGTCGGCTGGTGGGATGTGCGGAACCTGCGCATGATCGCCAATATCCGCAGCGCCTTCGCCGATCGGCCCGGCGCGCGCGTGCTCAGCATCGTCGGCGCGACCCACAAGCTCTATTTCGACGCCTATCTCCGCCACATGGCCGGGGTCGATCTGGTCGATACGCGCAAGGCGCTCAGATAAGGCCCAATATCCGCTCGATATTGCCCGACAGGATCAGCCCGCGCTCGGCATCTTTCAGGTCGGCCTTGCGCAGTTGGGTGAGCACATGGTGCTCGTGCCGATAGCCGAGCGGGTGCGAATAGAGGTCCGACCCATAAACCAGTCGCTTCGCGCCGAAGCGGCGGATGAACGGCATCACGATGTCGAGTGTGTAGAGCAGCCCGGTGTCGAAGATCAGGTTGGGCGCGAGATCGGCCAGGAACATCACCTGCTGCGATTGTTCGTAGGATGCGAAGGCATCGAGCACGACGAAGGGCAGATCGGGAAAGTCGCGCGCGATCGATGCGACCCGCCACGGCGCCTCGTCGCTCAGTTCGGGCAAGGCGTGGACGAAGGGGATCAGGCGATGCCGCTCCATCCGCTCGATCAATTTGCGGATCAGCGGACTGTCATTGGGCACGCCCTGATAACGGGTGTGGAAACTGACGCCGGCCAGGCCGAGTTCGGCATGGATGCGATCGACCTCGTCCAGCCCTGCCGCGCCATAAAGCGGCTCGACGATCCCGATCGCGGCCGGGAAGTGCGCGCGGTCGGCATCGCGATAGGCGGCGATCGCATCGTTGATCCGGCGGGTGTCGGCGATCCCTTCGGCGCGAATATAGCCGTGGCCGGGGATGACGATCGCCTGGTCGACGCCGTTGGTCGCCATCGTCTCGATCCGGATGCGCAGTTCGGCATCGGCTTCGCCGCCCCCTGACGCTCCACCAAGGCCGAGCGTATCCTTCACCGATCCGACATGGTGGTGGCAGTCGATGACCTTCATCATCCCCTCCGTTCTTTTTCAGGGAGGATGACGCGGGCGCTCGCGGATCGCAGCCCAAGCGCCGCGATTTACGCGCAGACGGAAGCTATTCGGCCGCCTCGGGCATCGCGGCGGCCGTCGTCCAGCCGAGGCGCGGGATGTTGATCGATCGTTTGCCGACCAGATCGGTGCGCAGGACAAAGATGCCCTGTTCCTCCATATAGGCGATTAGCCGGCGGACGCGGCCCAGGCTGTGCGTGCCATAGACGGTGGCGAGCGCGGTGTCGGAGGGCGCCTCGCTCCCTTCACGCCCCGCGCGCGCGACCAGCAGGAAGGGGGCGAGCATGTCGTCGGGCAGGGTCGCGCCCAGCGCCATCGCGTCGAGCCAGCCTTCGTCGAGTTCGCCGTAGAGGCCGGCGCGCGCCATTGCGAGGCGGCGACGGAAGCCGGGCAGGTCGAGCCCCGGATCGGCGAGCCGGTGCATCCGGCACCGCACGCCGAAATCCTGAAACAGCACGGCGGCGGCACGATAGGTCGCGTCGGGATCCTCCACGATCTCGCGCAGCACCGCGTCGATCACGGCCTCGCGCTCGTCATCGGGCATGGCGGGCGCGGAGGGTGCGGCGGTCGGCGTCAGCACCGGTCCGGGGCGGCTGATCGCGCGCAACAAATCGTCGGTGGTGGGCACCGGCGCGCGGGGCGGCGGCGGGGGTGGGGGCAGATCGTCGCCGGGGGCGAACAGCAGGCCCTGCAGATCCTCTGGCTGCGCGGCGCTGGGCAGCGGGACCAGCTTGGGGCTGCCGCTTCGCGCGCTCGTTTCGACCGCGCCGATCTGCACCGAGATCGGGCGACGCGACACGGCGGGGCCGAGCGCGAGGAAGGTGCCGCGCGGCAGATCGCGGATCGCCTCCGCCTGTCGCCGCTCCATGCCCAGCAGATCGGCCGCGCGTGCCATATCGATGTCCAGGAATGTGCGCCCCATCATGAAGTTGGAGGCTTCGGCCGCGACATTCTTGGCGAGTTTGGCGAGACGCTGGGTCGCGATGATCCCGGCCAGACCGCGCTTGCGCCCGCGGCACATCAGGTTGGTCATTGCCGCGAGCGAGGTGCGGCGCGCTTCTTCGGAAACTTCGCCGGCGGCGGATGGCGCGAACAATTGCGCCTCGTCCACCACCACCAAGGCCGGATACCAATGGTCGCGCGGGGCATCGAACATGGCGGACAGGAAGGTCGCGGCGCACTTCATCTGCGCATCGACCTCGAGTTCGTCGAGTGCCAGGACCACCGAGACGCGATGCTCGCGGATACGCGCGGCGATGCGCGCGATTTCGGCCTCGCTATGATCGGCTGCCGAAATCGCGACATGGCCGAAGCGATCGGCCAAAGTCACGAAGTCGCCCTCGGGATCGATCACGACCTGCTGGACAAGGCCCGCCGAGCCTTCGAGCAGGCGGCGCAGCAGGTGCGACTTGCCCGAGCCCGAATTGCCCTGGACGAGCAGACGCGTGGCGAGCAGCTCCTCGATGTCGAACGAGACGCTTTCGCCCCGCTCGCTGGCTCCCATATCGATTCGCGCGGTCATGCTGCGCTGCGTTCTGACGGAAAGGGGCCGCGCCATTCAAGCGCGACCCTCAAGAAAGTTGTGGATGTTTCGCATTCAAGATCCTCCCCCGGCGGGGGAGGTGGCATGCCGCAGGCATGACGGAGGGGTATTGGCCGGCAGCGACCTATTCCGTCTCTAGCTACCCCTCCACCGGCTGCGCCGGTCCCCCGCCCCCTCCGGGGGAGGATCGAATTACGCCGCCTGCGCCAGTTCCTGCGCGTCGTCGGCCCGCTCGCTGCGCTGGCCGATTTCGACAACCGCCGCGCCCTTGCGGTTCGGCATCAGCTTGTAGGCGGCGAACAGCAGGATGCCGAGCGCGACATAGACACCGATCGTGATCTTCGGGCTGAGCAGCAGGCAGACGCCGACGGCCATGCGCAGGATGTTGGGGTTGATGCCCAACTCGCTGCCGATGCCTTCGCACACACCGAACATCGTGTCGGCCCGGTTGAAATAATTGCCGTTTGCGCGTGCCATCTCGAAAATCCCTGTGGTCATGGCGACCCTCCGTCGCCGTCATGCCAGATACTCAGCACGGACCGTGCCAAATCGCGAATGCCCCGGATTTCCTGAATTTTGGCTGAAGGTTCGACGAACGGCCGAGATATTTCGACCAAGGTTTGGGAAATTTCGCCAATGACATGGCGTGGCGGCGGGGTGGTGACGAGCGGGCCGCACAGGCTTATATTGCCGGCATGACCGACATTGCAGAACTCGATACCGTTCCCAGCGTCTCGCTGACTCAGGCTGACCGCGACCCGCAGGGCTTTTCGCAGGACATTGGCCGCTCGTTCGAACGCTTCGGCTTCGCCGTCGTCGCCGATCACGGCATTCCCGCCGATCTGATCGCGAAGGCGGAGGCGATGTCGAAAGCGCTGTTCGCGCTGCCGACCGAAACGAAGCGCCACTATCTGATCCCCGGCAGCGGCGGCGCGCGCGGCTATACCGCGTTCGGGATCGAAACCGCCAAGGGCAATGACAAGCCCGATCTCAAGGAATTCTGGCACGTCGGGCGCGATCTGCCCGCGGGCCACAAATTCTCGGACGAAATGGCGCCCAACGTGTGGCCGGACGAAGTGCCCGGCTTCCGCGAAACCTATCAGGAGCTTTTCGCTGCGTTCGACAAGGCGGGGCTGCGCATCCTGGAGGCGATCGCGCGCTATCTGGGCCTCGCGCCCGATTATTTCGTCGATACGGTGAAGGACGGGAACAGCGTGCTGCGCCTGCTCCACTATCCGCCGATCGGCCCCGACGCCCCCGGCATCCGCGCCGGCGCGCATGAGGATATCAACACGATCACCCTGCTGCTCGGCGCCGAGGAAGGCGGGCTGGAACTGCTCGACAAATCGGGCCGCTGGATTCCGGTGAAGATCCAGCCGGGCGAGCTGGTCGTGAACATCGGCGACATGCTCGAGCGGCTGACCAACAAGGTGTTGCCGTCGACCAGCCACCGCGTGATGAATCCGCCCCCCGAACGCCGGGGCCTGCCGCGCTATTCGATGCCCTTCTTCCTCCACTTCCGCCCCGATTTCCTGATCGAGACGCTGCCGGAAACGATGGGCGAGGACCGGCCGAACCTGTTCCCCACCCCGATCACCGCGCACGGTTTTCTCCAAGAGCGGCTGGAGGAGATCAAGCTGATCTGACCACCCGTCATCCCGGCGGAGGCCGGGATCTCAGGAGGCTCTTGCGCATCGCGACTCTCCCGAGATCCCGGCCTCCGCCGGGATGACGTGCTTGGCCGTATTGACCCCCTAAGACAGCCTCCGCTAGCGTCCCCGCATACCGAAAAGGGGACCGACATTGCGTTTCACCACCTCCCTCGCGGCCATCGCGCTCGCGCTGAGCCCGATCGCCGTCCACGCCGCTGACGAGAAGAAGCCGGATGCGATCGCCGATGCACCGATCCCGCCACCGCTCGTCTCGGTCACCAAGCACCGCGGCACCTTCGGCGGACAGGCGGTCAGCTACACCGCGACCACCGGCGAGACCTATCTCAAGGACAAGGACGGCAAGCCACTCGCCGCCATCTTCTCGACCAGCTACGTCAAGGACGGGCTGACCGATCCCACCAAGCGGCCGATCACCTTCCTGTTCAACGGCGGCCCCGGTTCGGGTTCGGTGTGGCTCCACATGGGCGCGTTCGGGCCGAAGCGGGTCGTGATCCCGTCGGATGCGCGCGATGATGGCGCGCCGCCCTTCCCGATCGTCGACAACCCCGACAGCCTGATCGACGTCACCGACGTCGTCTTCATCGATCCGGTCGGCACCGGCTTCGCGCACGCGCTGGGGAAGACCGATCCCAAGGATTATTGGGGCGTGTCGAAGGATGCCAAGTCGGTCGCCGAGTTCATCCGCAAGTGGCTCGACGACAATGGCCGCTGGAACTCGCCCAAATATCTGGGCGGCGAAAGCTATGGCACCACCCGCTCGGTCGCCGTCGCGCATGAGCTGGAGGGGCAGTATAATGATGTGTCGCTCAACGGGATCATCCTGATCTCGTCGATCCTCGATTTCGGCGCGACGGCCGAAGTGCAGGGCAATGAAATGCCCTACATCCTCAACCTGCCGTCGATGGCGACGACCGCCTGGTATCACAAGAAGGTGCCCAATCCGCCCGCCAGCGCGGCGGCGATGGCGGCCGAAGCCCGCGCCTTCGCGATCGGCCCTTATGCGGCGGCCCTGCTCAAGGGCAACACGCTGCCCGCGGACGAACGCGCGCAGGTCCGTACCCAGCTGTCGCGCTATACGGGCCTGAGCGAGCAATATCTGGAGACCGCCAATCTGCGCGTCGTGCCGGGCCGCTTCTACAAGGAACTGCTGCGCGCCGACGGCTTCTCCACCGGCCGTCTCGACACCCGCTACAAGGGCGTCGATTATGATCGCGCAGGCGAGGAACCGGACAACGATCCCAGCTTCTACGCGATCGACGGCGCCTATTCGGCCGCGATCAATTCGTACCTGCGCGACGATCTGAAGCTGAAGATGGAGCGGCGCTACGTCACCATCGGTCCGGTCGGCCCGTGGGAATGGAAGCTCGAGGATCAGCGCGGCCGCGACGGCGAAGTCTATGTCAACGTCGCGCCCTATTTGGGGCAGGCTTTGCGCGAGAATAGCGGGCTGCGCGTGTTCGTCGGGCAGGGCTGGTACGACTTCGCCACCCCCTTCTTCGCCGCCGAATATTCGATGAACCGGCCGGGCTTCGACCCGTCACGCATCCAGTTCCATTATTACGACGCGGGCCACATGATGTACGTCCGCGACGAGGATCTGCATAAGCTGTCGAGCGACGTGAAGGCGTTCATCCGGCAGGGTGGCACGGGGCGGTAACTTCCAATTCGTCATCCCCGCGTAGGCGGGGACCCATCCAGTCTATTCTCAAACGACAGCGAATGAGGAGAGAGCGGATAGGCCCCCGCCTGCGCGGGGGTGACGGTGTCTTATCCCCGCCCTCTGTACCCCGCGACGCCCTGATCGGGCAGCCACAGCCCCTCGGGCGGCGCGCCCGATTGCCAGAAGACGTCGATCGGGATTCCGCCGCGCGGATACCAGTAACCGCCGATGCGCAGCCATTTCGGCTTCATCTCGTCGAACAGGCGCTGGCCGATGCCGACCGTGCAATCCTCGTGAAAGCCCGCATGGTTGCGGAACGATCCGAGGAACAGCTTCAGCGACTTGGACTCGACGATCGTGTCGCCGGGCGCATAGTCGATCACCAGATGCGCGAAATCGGGCTGGCCGGTGACGGGGCAGAGCGAGGTGAATTCTGGCGCTGCGAACCGCACGAGATAGAGCGTGTCGCGCCGCGGATTGGGCACATAATCGAGCACGGCCTCTTCGGGCGTTGCGGGAAGGGCGCTTGTCTGGCCCAGATGCAGGGGTGTGGTTTTCATGCGCGCGATATAGCGAGACTTGTGCGCAGTCCCAAGCCGCGCCATCCCACGCCCATGAACGACGAACAGGACCGCACCGCCCTCCGCCCCGCCACCCGTGTCGCGACCGCCGGACGGCGCAAGGAATGGACGCAGGGCATCGTCAATCCGCCGGTGTGGCGCGCGTCGACGATCTTGTTCGACGATGTCGCGCATCTGCGCGCCTCGACCCGGCGGCCCAATGACGGCCTCTATTACGGCCGGCGCGGCACGCCGACCCAATGGTCGCTCGCCGATGCGCTGACCGAAATGGAGCCGGGGGCGGAGGGCACGATGCTCTATCCGTCGGGCGTCGCCGCGATTGCGGGCGTGCTGCTGGCGGTGCTGGAGCCGGGCGACGAACTGCTGATGGTCGACAGCGCCTATGAACCCAGCCGCGCCTTTTGCGACAATGTGCTGAAGAAGATCGGCGTCACCACGATTTATTATGATCCCGCGATCGGCGCGGGCATCGCCGATCTGTGCACCGACAGGACGAAGGCGATCTTCCTCGAAAGCCCCGGCAGCCTGACGTTCGAGGTGCAGGATGTGCCCGCGATCGTCGCGGTGGCGAAGGCGCGCGGCATCGCCACGATCATCGACAATACCTGGGCAACGCCTTTGCTGCTGCCCGCGATCGGCATGGGCGTCGATATCTCGATCCTCGCCTGCACCAAATATATCGTCGGCCATTCGGACGTGATGATGGGTTCGGCCACCGCCAATGCGGCCTGGTTCGACAGGATCCGCCGCACCGCGCATTCGCTGGGGCAATGCGTCAGCGCCGACGACGCCTATCTCGCGTCACGCGGCCTGCGCACGCTCAGCGTTCGCCTGCGCCAGCATGAGGAAAGCGCACTGAAGATCGCGCGCTGGTTCGAAGGGCGGCCCGAGGTTGCGCGCGTGCTGCACCCCGCCTTGCCGTCCTGCCCCGGCCACGATCTGTGGAGGCGCGATTTCAGGGGCGCGTCGGGCCTGTTCTCGATCGTAATGCAAGGCGGCGATGATAAGGCGCGATCGGCGCTGATCGACGGGCTGGCTTTGTTCGGGATCGGCTATAGCTGGGGCGGCTATGAAAGCCTCGCTCTGCCGGTCGATCCTTCGCCGGTGCGATCGGCAACGAAGTGGCAGGCCGAAGGGCCGGCGATCCGTTTCCACATCGGCCTCGAAGATCCCGACGATCTGATCGCCGATCTCGAAGCGGGCCTGGCGCGTTACGCCGCCGCCCTCTGATCCTCCCCCGGAGGGGGAGGGGGACCGGCGTAGCCGGTGGAGGGGTAATTCGAGGCTGAACGGCTCGCTGCCGGCCAATACCCCTCCGTCAGTCCTACGGACTGCCACCTCCCCCGCCGGGGGAGGACTTAGGAGAGTTCGGCCTGAGGAAGCAGCGCGTCGATCCGGTTGAACGCCGCACCGATCGAATCGGCCAGCAGGCGTGCGGCCGCTGCGGTCGATGGCGTGCCCGCGCGATCGGCCAGCACGGCGCGCAGCCCCGCCGCCGCCATCCGTTCGGCGTCGCCCGCAATCCGCATCACCGTCACGCGCGTCAGCGATCCCGCTGCGCGATAGCGGGCGGCGATTTCGTGCGGGCGTGACCGGTTCGGCTGGGTCGCCGCCTGCCCGCCGGTGACGCGGCCGATGTCGGACAGCACCGAAAGCGTATCGAACAGCGCATCATGCCGCGGTGCGGCGTCGCCAGCCTGATCGGGGGCCTGAACGGCGGCAACTTCGATCTTCGACAGGAACGACACAGACAGGCTTTCTGAAACGGGGGCAATCGCATCGATGTGGCCCAGTCGCGGTTAAAATCGCGTGAAGCCGCGCGAAGAACAGCCGCAGACATCGCGTCCGGATCCCCTTCCTGAGGTCCGGAAACTGTTGCCTCATCGCAACACTAGTCACGATCTAGAAATAATTGACTCAATTTAGCGTTGTGCGCTGCGATAGCGAGGCGCAATAGACACATGTCTCGCTTGGGAAGCGTGCCCGGCCCGCAGGGTCAGAGGACATGCCCCGCGCGGCGCAGGGGGAACGTGGAAACCACGTTCAAGGGGTTATAAACTCATGCGCTCCACCCTGATCGGCCGCTTGGCTCTGACTATGGGCTCGGCCCTCTCGTTGGCGGCTGTGGCCACGCCGGCTCTCGCTCAGGACGCCGCGGCGTCCGACTTCACCCTCACCGGCTCGGCGGCGCTCGTCAGCGACTATCGCTTCCGCGGCGTTTCGCAGACCAACCTGCACATCGCCCCGCAGGCGAGCGCGACGCTCACGCACAGCTCGGGCCTCTATGCCAGCTTCTGGTCGTCGGCGATCGATGACTATGTCGCGGCTGGCGCCGATGCGGAGCTCGATCTGATCGCGGGTTATTCGACCACGATCGACGACGTCACCCTCGACGGCGGCCTGCTCTATTATGTCTATCCCAGCGCCGCGAAGGGCGCGAACACCGACTTCCTCGAAATCTACGGATCGGTGAAAAGCGCGTTCGGCCCCGCCACGGTCAAGGGCGGCTTCGCTTATGATCCCAAGCAGAAGGGCCTGGCCAGCGGCGTCAACGCGAAGAACGACAATCTCTATCTCTATGGCGAAGCCAGCTACACGATCCCCGATACGGGTTTCGGCCTGACCAGCCATATAGGCTATTCGAAGGGCCGCAGCTTCCTGACCGCGAACCTGAAGGACTATATCGACTGGAATCTGGGTGCGACCTACACTTGGAAGAACGCGACCTTCGGCATCGCTTATGTCGATACCGACGCCAAGAAGGGCGAGTTCGTCGGCAATGCGGGCAAAAATGTCGGCAAGGCCGGCGTCGTCGGCTCGGTCACCTACGCCTTCTGATCCTTGCTTTATCCTCCCCCACCAGGGGGAGGTGTCAGCGTAGCTGACGGAGGGGGAGGATAGGATGATCTTGAGTTCGTTACCGTCCTCCCCCTCCGTCGCCTTCGGCGCCACCTCCCCCTGGCGGGGGAGGATAAGGAAGGGACTACATGATCCGCGTCGAATCCAGCCCGCTTTCATTGGCGCTCGCCGCGAAATCGCGGATCATCGCCTGCACGGTGTAGGATGCGACGAGCCGCCCGTCGCGGGTGAAGACATGCCCCTGCCCCTGCGCCAGCCCGCGCCCGGCGTGGATCGCCGGGTTGGTATAGAGCAGCCAGTCGGTCAGATCGGGTTCGCCGTGCAGCGCCAGCGTCGCGGTCAGCACCCCGGTCGACAAAGTATAATGTGCCTGCGCCTCGCCGAAGCCCGGATGCGGCAGCATCGCCGCCGCGATCGTGAAATGCGTCACCGGCTGGGCGAGCAAGGCCTGCTGCAGATACAGTTCCTTCGGCGCATCGCGGTGGCGGATCCAGCAATGGAGTTCGGGCGGGCCGATCCGGTCGGGATCGGGATCATAATCGCCGTTCACGAAGCGCACGTCGCGGCCCAGCAGCCCGAAGTCGTGCGCCGGGCAGTCTTCCGGCGCCTTCACCTTCGGCATCGCGATCTGCCCGGTGATCAGGTCGGGCGATCCGTGGTCGAGCAGGATCAGCGAGGAGGAGACCGGCTTGCCCCCCTGCGTCGCGCGCACGCTTAATGTCGCGAACTGCCGCCCCACGCGCTGCCGATCGACGGTTATGTCGATCGGCTTATCGAACACGGCGGGGCGCTCCAGCACGATATGCGCGTTGACGACGCGCTTGTCGGGCGCGCTCTTGGCCGCCGCGACCATCGACATGGCGAGCAACTGCCCGCCCTCGACCACGTTGCGGCGGATGTCGCCATAAGTCGGCCCGGTGAAGGCGCCGTCGCCCGCCGGCTGCACGTCGATCAGCCGCAGCAGATCGTCGACATCGCCCCAGCGCGGAAAGCGGTTGGTCGTCCCCCCGCCGTTCGGCCAGCGATCCTCCACCTCGATCCGCAGCGCCTCCGGATCGTGGCTGATCAGCGATCCGTCCGCCGACGGGATCAATATGCCGCCATTGGCCTCGACCCGGTCGGTCGCGATCGCAGCCTCGCTCTCGGCGATCAGCGTCTCGCCATCCCACGCCGAAACCCGGCCCTTGATCGGAAATTGATCGCCCATCGTCATGCCCCCTTTACCAACGCCGCCGCGATCCCGATCGATACGGTCACGCGGTTCTGATAGAAGGCGATGTGCCCTGCGATCTGCGCGACCTGCGGGTAGGGCGTCTCATAAGCCCAGGCGACCGGATCGCCCGCTTCACCCGCCAGGCCCCAATAGGATGCGTGGCCTTTATACGGGCAATAGCTCGTCCGATCGGGGATGCGCGCCAGCTTCGTCAGATCGACGTCGCCCACGGGGAAATAGAAGACGAGGCCGTGATTCTGCTCGTCGACCAGCAACGCTCGCTCGCTGCGCGCCAGTTCGACGCCCGCCTTGCTCGTCGCCGTCAGCAGGTTGCGCCGGCGCATGATATCGACCCGATAGTCGAAGCGCGCGCCATAGCCGCTCTCTTCCTCGCTCATCTCGCTCTCCTTGTCGGGATCGACGATAGGCAGAGCCGGCGGCGAACGGAGAAGGCGCGGGGAGGCTTCCGAAAGGCCGGAAGCCTCAGTGGCTCGCCGCGACCAGCTTCTGCGTCACCGGATGGCTGGGCGCGCCGATCACCTTTTCCATCGGCCCTTCCTCGACGATCCGCCCGGCGTCGATCACCGCGACACGATGGCACAGCCGCCGCGCGACGGCGAGGTCGTGGGTGATCATCAGGATCGAAAGCCCGCGCGTCCGCTGCAACCGGCCGAGCAGATCGAGGACGGTGCCTGCCACCAGCGTATCGAGCGCCGACGTCGCCTCATCGAGCAGCAGCATACGCGGGCTGGCGATCAGCGCGCGGGCGATGGCGACGCGCTGCGCCTGCCCGCCCGACAGCGCGGAGGGGCGGCGATCGGCGAGCGCGGGATCGAGATCGACTTCGGTCAGCGCCGCAGCCACTTTGGCGGCCACCGCCGCCGCATCGAGATCGGGCTGCAGGTTGTGCAGCGGCTCGGCGATCACATCGGCGACGCGCCACAGCGGATCGAGGCTGGCGATCGGATCCTGAAAGACGGGCTGCAACCCCGCGCGATCGGCGGGCTGCATTGCCTTGCGATCGGGCAACGACGTGCCCCCAAAGCGCACGTCGCCCGCATCGATCGGTCCCAGCCGCGCGATGGCGCGACCCAGCGTCGACTTGCCCGAACCCGATCGGCCGACCAGCGCGAGAGCCTCGCCCTCCGCGATCGTCAGCGCGGCATCGTCCACCGCCGTCACCCGCCCGCGCCGCCAGCCGGGGCGCTCGAAACTCACCGACACCCCCCTCGCCTCGATCAAAGGCGCGCCTACCGGGCCGAGTGGCGGCGCCGGATCGGTCAGGCGCGGCGATGCGGCGATCAGCGCGCGGGCATAGTCACTGTCGGGCGCACGTAGCAGCATCGGCGCCGGCCCCGCCTCGATCATCCGCCCCTCGCGCAGCACCAGAGCCTCATCGGCATGATCGGCGACGCTGGCGAGATCGTGGCTGACCAGCAGCATCGCCATCCCCTCCTCGGCGCGCAGCCGATCGAGCAGGCGCATCATGTCCGCACGCAATACGGCGTCGAGCGCGGTCGTCGGCTCGTCGGCGACCAGCAGTTTCGGCCGGTGCGCGATCGCCATCGCGATCGCCACGCGCTGCCGCTGCCCGCCCGACAGGCGGTGCGGATATTGGTCGAGGCGGTCGCCCGCCTGTTCGATCCCGACGCGTTCGAGCGCGGCGATCATCTCGGCGCGGCCGGGGCGCGGCGCCCCTGCCTGCCGCCACGCTTCGGACAGCATCTTGCCGACGGTCAGATGCGGGGTCAGCGCGGTCAGCGGCTGCTGGAAAACGAAGCCGACGTCGCGCCCGCGCAGGCGCCGCAGCGTCGCTTCGCCAGCGCCCACCAGTTGCGCGCCGTTGAGGACCGCCGATCCGCCCGCGACGCCGATCGACAGGCCGAACGGCGCGAAGCAGCTCTGGCTCTTGCCCGATCCCGATTCGCCGACGAGCGCGAGGCAACGCCCGGCGGGGATCGCGAAATCGATCCCGTGGACGATCCGCCGCCCGCCGATATCGACGGTCAGACCCTGAACCGCAAAGATACTCATGCGCTCATCCGATCGCGCAGCTTTTCCCCCGCGATCGTCAGGCAGATCAGGATCGCGATCAGCACCGCGCCCGGCAGGATCAGCGCGTGGGGGGCGACATCCATGTCGTCCGCCCCATCCTTGATCAGGATGCCCAGCGACGTCATCGGCTCCTGCACGCCCAGGCCCAGGAACGACAGGAAACTCTCGATCATCACGACCTGCGGCACGGTGAGCAGCAGATAGGCGATGGCCACGCCCGCAAGGTTGGGCAGGATATGGCGCGCCACGATCGCAAACGGCCGCGCCCCCGCCGCCTCGGCCGCCAGCACGAACGGGCGGTTCTTCAGCGTCAGCACTTGGCCCCGCACCACCCGCGCCATCGTCAGCCATTCGACCAGCCCGATGCCCACGAACACCAGCAGGATCGACCGACCGAACACGACCATCAGCAGGATCACCACGAACATGAAGGGCAAAGCATAAAGCGCGTCGACCACGCGCATCATCGCCTCATCGATCCGCCCGCCGCACCAGCCCGCGACCGCGCCCCACGCGACGCCCACGACCAAAGCCACCAAAGCGGCGGCGGTCGCCACGCCCAGCGTCACACGCGTCCCGACGAGGGTGCGCGCGAGCAGATCGCGCCCCACGCTGTCGGTGCCCATCACATGCCCGCCCGCAAACGGCTCGGCGCGCACCGCATTCCAGTCGATCGCGTCATACGGCCAGTGGATCAGCAGCGGGCCGATCAAGGCGGTCAGCGCGATCAGGGCGACGAGGATCAAAGCCGCCCTCATGCGTCGCGGGTCCGCGGATCGAGCCAACCGTAAGTCAGGTCGGCGATCAGGTTGAACAGCACGATCAGCCCCGCGTAGATCACGACCACGCCCAGCACGAGCGGATAGTCGCGGTTGAGCGCGCCTTGCACGAAATAGCGCCCCAGCCCCGGCAGGCCGAACACCGTCTCGATCACCACCGCCCCGGTCAGCAGCCCCGCCGCCGCCGGTCCCAGATAGGAGGCGACCGGCACCAGCGCAGGCCGCAGCGCGTGGACGATCAGGATGCGCAGCGGCCCAAGCCCCCGACTGCGCGCCGCGCGGACATGATCCTGCGCCAGCACCGTGGCCAGCCCCGCGCGCGCCAGCTTCGCGATTGCGCCGGCATAAGGCAGCGCCAGCGCGATCATCGGCAGCACCAGATGCCCCGCATCGCCATCGGCCCATCCCGACACCGGCAACCAGCCGAGCCGCAGCCCGAACAGCAAAGCCAGCAGCGGCCCGACCACGAAGCTGGGCAGGGCGGTCAGCAGGGTCGCGGCGAACATGATGATGCGATCGGCCAGCCCCCCGGCCCGCGCGGCGGCGATCGTCCCGCCGGTCAGCCCCAACAGGATCGCGAGCAGCAGCGCCCAGCCGCCCAAAGTCAGCGATACGGGCAGCCCCTTGGCGATCAGATCGGTGACGGTGAAATCGCGATAGACCAAAGACGGCCCGAAATCGCCCTGCGCCAGCCGCCACAGATAGCGGCCGATCTGTTCGGGCAGCGGCCGATCGAGGCCGTATGCGGCCATGAGCGCGTCGCGCGTCGCGGGATCGAGCGGGCGTTCGCCGTCGAACGGCCCGCCGGGCGCCACCCGCATCAGCACGAAGGACAATATGATCACCGCCGCCAGCGTCGGCAGCGCGGTGAACAGGCGTCGGCGAAGGAGGTGGAGCATTAGCCCGTCATCCCGGCGGAGGCCGGGATCTCAGGAGGCTCCTGCGATGAGGTAGCGTCTAGATGCTCGCTGAGATCCCGGCCTCCGCCGGGATGACGAGCGGGCAATCAATTCCCCATCGACACGCTGGCTGCGGGATCCTGCTTGTCGGCGGCGGCCAGGATGGTGCGCGTCACCGGGCCTTTGTCGACCATGACATTCTTCGTCTCGGCGACGGCGGAACGGATGCCGGGTTCGGCCTGCGTGCCGGTCAGGCCGATAATGTCCTTTTCAGTCTGGCTCTTGGGCGCGGCGGTGCCGGCGAACATGGCGCTGAGCGCCTGCTGGCTCGAATCGGCCTCCTGCGGGCGCGGGGCGCCGGGCTTCGGCGGGACCAGCGCGAAATCGGGCGGGATGGTCAGCGGCGCGCGCTTGGAAACCTGAAACTCGTCGAGCGCGGCGCCACGGCCGGCCATCACGCCGCCCTTGCTGCGGCCGCCGCAGGCGCTGAGCGCCATCATGGCGACCAGCGCCGAACAGATGAGAAGCTTAGACCGCATTACCATTCTCCTTGGGCGCTTCACGCACGAACAGCGCGCGCAGCACCAGCAGCACGACACCGATCGTAATCGCCGCGTCCGCCACGTTAAAGACCAAAAAGGGATGCCAGTCGCCGAAATGCAGGTCGAGGAAGTCGACCACATAGCCCAGCCGCACCCTGTCCGCGATATTGCCCAGCGCCCCGCCCAGCACGAGGCCCAGCGCGAAGACGTCCGCCCGCGCCTTTTCGCGCCACAGCCACACGCCGACGAGGATCGCGATCGCCGCCGTCATCGCGACGAGCATCCAGCGTTCCTTTTCGGAACCCGCGACCAGAAAGCCCATCGACACGCCATAATTGGGCACGAAGCGCAGATCGAAGATCGGTAGGATGTGGACCAGGCCACGCTCCTCCATCTTCATCGGCCCGGTCATGAACCATTTGGACAGCATGTCGATCGCGAAGACCAACACGCCGGTGCCGTAGCCGATCAGGCGTGTGTTCATGCGCCGACCACGTCCTCGCAGCGTGCGCAGAGAGCACCATCCTCGACCACTTCGGGCAGGTGGCGCCAGCAGCGGCCGCACTTTTCATATTCGGTCTTGGCCACTTCGAAACGGACGCTCTCACCCGCCGGCGCCTCGACGCCCGCATCGCCATCGACGATGTCGACCTTCGCGACGATGCCGATCTCGGCAAAGTCGATCGATCGCAGCAGGCTCGCCTGCGCGGCGTCGTACACCACCGCGGTCGCATCGGCCTCCAGGCTCGATCGCACGATCTTGTCGCGGCGCAGCGGCTCGATCTCGCCGGTGAGCTTCAGGCGGTGCTGGCGGATCAGCGCCCACTTCATGCGCAGATCGTCGTCGGTCCAGCCGGCATCGACCGCGGGCCATTCGAGCAGGTGGACCGATCCACCCTCCGGATAGCGCGTGCCCCATGCTTCCTCGGCCGTGAAGCACAGGATCGGCGCGGCATAGCGCACCAGCGCCTCGAACAACGTGTCGAGCACGGTGCGATAGGCGCGGCGCGTGATGCTGTCCGGCGCGTCGCAGTACAGCACGTCCTTGCGGATATCGAAGAAGAAGGCCGACAGATCGTTGTTCGCGAAATCCGTGAGCGCCCGCGCATAGCGGTTGAACTCATAGGCCGCCGTCGCCGCCTTCAACTCGGCATCGAGTTCGGCGAGCAGATTGAGGACATACCGCTCCAGTTCGGGCATCTCGCCCGGCGCGACCTTCTCGGTTTCGCTAAACCCGTCGAGCGCGCCCAGCAGATAGCGGAAGGTGTTGCGCAGCTTGCGGTATGCGTCGGACGTGCCGGCCAGCACCTCCTTCGAGATACGGACATCCTCGAAATAATCGGTGCTGGCGACCCACAGGCGCAAGATGTCCGCGCCGCTCTCGCCGATCACCTTCAGCGGGTCGACGACATTGCCTTCGGACTTGGACATCTTCTTGCCCTTGCCGTCCAGCGCGAAGCCGTGGGTCAGCACCGCGTCATAGGGCGCGCGCCCGCGCGTGCCGCAGCTTTCGAGCAGCGACGACTGGAACCAGCCGCGATGCTGATCCGATCCTTCGAGGTACAGGTTGGCGCGAACGTCCTTCCCGTACCGCGCCTCGATCGTGAAGGCGTGCGTGCTGCCCGAATCGAACCACACGTCGAGGATGTCGACGACCGGCTCGTAATCGGCCGCGCTGTAATTCGCGCCCAGCAGCGCCTGATGATCGGCGGTGAACCACGCATCCGCGCCGCCTGCCTTGAAGGCGTCGACGATGCGTGCGTTGACCGCCGCGTCGCGCAGATAATTGCCGTCCTTGTCGACATAGAGCGCGATCGGCACGCCCCAGGCGCGCTGGCGGCTAATCACCCAATCGGGGCGCCCCGCGACCATCGCGGTGATGCGGTTCTCGGCCTTTTCCGGCACCCAGCGGGTGTTGGCGATCGCGTCCAATGCGATGCCGCGCAGGGTGGGGCCGTTCCCCCCAGCCGTCACCCCGGCGGAGGCCGGGGTCTCAGCGGACTCTTGCGACGACGTGGCCTCCCCACCTCCTGAGATCCCGGCCTCCGCCGGGATGACGGAAATCGGGGCATCCATAGGGATGAACCATTGCGGCGTGCAGCGGAAGATCACCTTCGCCTTCGACCGCCAGCTATGCGGATAGCTGTGCTTGAAGTCGGCGCTCGCGGCCAGCAGCGCACCCGCTTCGCGCAGGTCGGTGCAGATCGGGCCTTCGGGGCCGTTGAACTTGGGGTTGATGACAGAACCCTGTCCGCCCATCCATGCCCAGTCGGCGCGATATTTCCCGTCGCCCTCGACCGCGAACACCGGATCGATCCCGTTCGCCTTGCAGAGGAAGAAATCGTCCTCGCCATGATCGGGCGCCATGTGGACAAGGCCGGTGCCCGCATCGGTCGTCACGAAATCGCCCGCGAGCAACGGACGCGGCTTCGCGAAGAACCCGCCGAGCTTGTGCATCGGGTGCCGTGCGATCGTGCCGGCGAGCGCGTTTCCGAAATAGAATTCGCGAGTGCTCCAGATCAAAGTGTCGTGTTCTGACTTGCCCTGAAGAAGCGAAGGTTCGACGCGTTTACGAAACTGGTCTGTCAGATCGCGAGCGACGAGGAAGCGCCCCAGAACTGTCTCGTTCTGATCTTCGCAAACATAGAGGACATAATCGACCTCTGGCCCGTAAGCCAAAGCCTGGTTGACCGGGATTGTCCACGGGGTCGTCGTCCAGATCACCGCATAGGCGCCCACCAGTTCGGGGATCGCGCTCTCGACGATCTCGAACGCAACGTCGATCTGCGTCGAGGTGATGTCCTCATATTCGACTTCGGCTTCGGCCAGCGCGGTCTTTTCGACCGGGGACCACATGACCGGCTTCGCGCCGCGATAAAGCTGGCCGGTCTCGGCGAACTTGAGCAGCTCGCCGACGATCGCCGCCTCGGCCTCATACTTCATGGTCAGATAGGGATCGTCCCAGTCGCCCATGACGCCCAGACGCTGGAACTGCTCGCGCTGGATGCCGACCCATTTTTCGGCATAAGCGCGGCATTCGGCGCGAAACTGGACGGGATCGACCTCGTCCTTGTTCAGCTTCTTCGCGCGATAAGCTTCCTCGACCTTCCATTCGATCGGCAGGCCGTGGCAGTCCCAGCCGGGAACATAAGGCGCGTCCTTGCCGGCGAGCGACTGGCTGCGGACGATGATGTCCTTCAGCACCTTGTTCATCGCATGGCCCATATGGATGTCGCCGTTCGCGTAGGGCGGGCCGTCATGCAGGATGAAACGCTCGCGGCCCGCGCGGGCTTTGCGCAGCTGACCATAGAGATCGTCGGCCGCCCACTTCGCCAGAATCGCCGGCTCCTTCTGCGCAAGGCCGGCTTTCATCGGAAAGTCGGTCGTCGGCAGGAAGACGGTATCGCGGTAGTCGGGTGCGTCGGCCATTATCTCATCCATGTTCCCGGTCATGCCGGGTGAGGGCCGGCCTTAGTTTATGGGGGGAAGGGCGGCAAGCCGCGCCTTTGCCTCGATGCAATCGGCGTCCATCTGCGCGACCAGCGCGTCGAGACTGTCAAACTTCGCCTCAGGCCGCAGGAAGCTGATCAGCTCGATCTCGACCGTGCGATCGTACAGGCTCTCCGCGAAATCGAAGAGATAGGCTTCGAGCAGTTCCTTGGGCGGATCGAAGGTCGGCCGGATGCCGAGATTCGCGGCGCCGTCGATCACGCGCCCGTCATCCAATCGCGCGCGGATCGCATAGATGCCGTAACGCGGGCGCAGATAATTCCCCATCGCGATATTGGCGGTGGGGAAGCCGATCGTGCGGCCCAATTTGTCGCCGTGCTGGACCTTGCCCTCGATCCGGTAAGGGCGGGTCAGCAGCCGCGTGGCCTCCTCGCACTCGCCGGACTGCAGCGCGGCGCGGATGCGGCTGGACGAAACCGGGCCGATCGCGTCGCTCAGGGGCGCGATCGCCTGCGTGGTCAGGCCGTGCTTCGCGCCGATGTCGGCCAGCACCGCGACATTGCCCGCCTTGCCCTTGCCGAAGGTGAAATCCTCCCCCGTCACGACATGCGTCGCGCCCGCGCGGCCGATCAGATAATCGGTGACGAAGGTTTCGGGGGATACGTTCGCCAGCACCTCGTCGAAACGGAAGACCAGCATCGCATCCGCGCCCGCTTCACCGAACAGCCGCGCGCGCTGATCCAACGTGGTCAGGCGGAAGGGCGGGGCATCGGGGCGGAAATGGCGCACGGGGTGCGGATCGAAGCTGGCGACGAGGACGGGCTTGTCATGCGCGCGCCCATGCGCGACCGCGGCCCCGACGACCGCCTGATGCCCCCTGTGGAAGCCGTCGAAATTGCCCAGCGCGACCACGCCGCCCCGAAGATGATCGGGGATCGGCACGTCGCATGTCAGCCGCTCCATGACGCGCCTATAGAAAGTGGCGCGGGGCCGCGCAATTGCCCCCGATAATCCTCCCCCGCTAGGGGGAGGTGGCGCCGAAGGCGACGGAGGGGGAGGATGCGATACCTCTGATTGGTCGCCGCCCTCCCCCTCCGTCAGCTAAAGCTGACACCTCCCCCTGGCGGGGGAGGATCAAGTCAGGCCCGCACCAAAGTCACGAATGCATATCCCGGTCGGTCGCCCTCGGCCGAGTGCGCCTCGCGCGCCGTCTCGCGCCATTCGGGGCCGAATGCGGGGACGATCGCGTCGCCATCGGGCGCCGCATCTACCTCGGTCAGTTCGATCCGGTCGGCGTGCGGCAGCATCAGCGCGTAGATTTCCGCGCCGCCGATCACCGACAGGCGCGGGCCATCGGCGGCGGCGATCGCGGCCTCCACACTGTGGACCACCTCCGCCCCCTCGGCATGCCACGCCGGATCGCGGGTCAGCACGATATGGCGGCGGCCGGGCAACAGGCCGGGCAGACTTTCAAAGGTCTTGCGCCCCATCAGCATCGGCGCGCCCGCGGTCTTCGCCTTGAAATGCTTCAGGTCCGCGGGCAGCCGCCACGGCAGATCCCCGTCGCGCCCGATCACCCCGTTGCGCGCGCGGGCCAGGACGAACGTGATTTCGGGCTTCATGCTCTTGATCCTCCCCCGGAGGGGGAGGGGGACCGTCGCAGACGGTGGAGGGGTATTGGCCGGCAGCGACCCGCTTGTGGCCAATACCCCTCCGTCAGTCCTGCGGACTGCCACCTCCCCCGCCGGGGGAGGATCTGAAAAGGCATCTTCACACCGCCACCGGCGCCGAAATGTGCGGGTGCGGATCGTAGCCGTCGACCACGAAATCCTCGAGCTTGTAGTCGAACATGCTCTCGGGCTTCCGCGCGAAGCTGAACTTCGGGAACGCCCGCGGTTCCCGCGACGTCTGCTCCTCGACCAGATGGCCGTGGTTCGAATAGACATGCGTGTCCGCGCCCATCCAAACCAGCTCGCCCGGGGTCAAACCCGTCTGCTGCGCCAGCATCCGGATCAGCAACGCCGCCTCGAAGATGTTGAATGGGAAGCCCAGGCCCAGGTCGCACGACCGCTGATACAGGATGCCGTGCAGCCGCCCGTTCGCGACCTGATATTGATAGGTCATGTGGCACGGCGGCAGCGCCATCTCGCCCAGATGCGGCACGTTCCACCCGGTGAAGATCAGGCGTCGCGAGGTCGGGTTGTCGCGGATCATCGTGACGAGATCGGCGATCTGGTTGACCCCGCGCTCCTCCTTGCGAAACAGCCCGCCCTCGACCGGCGTATAGCGCGGCCAATCGACCCACTGCTTGCCGTAAACCGGGCCAAGATCGCCCCACTTCGCGGCGAAATCGTCATCGTCGATCACGCGCTGTTCGAAGGTCGCACGGTCGATCGCGTCGCCGGTCGCTTTCACATATTTGGCCATCGGCCAGTCGGTCCAGATATGCACCTTCTGCCGCACCAGTTCGCGGATATTGGTGTCGCCGGACAGGAACCAGATCAGCTCCTTCACCGCCACCTTCCACGCGACCTTCTTGGTTGTGATCAGCGGGATCGTGCCGTCGGACAGGTCGAAGCGCATCGTCACACCGAACAGGGCGCGGGTGCCCACACCGGTGCGATCGACGCGCTCGTCCCCCTCTTCCCAGGCGCGGCGCATGGCGTCGAGATATTGCTGTTCGGGATGCGTGGTCATGCCCCACGCCTAGCCCCCAATCCCCCCTCCCTTCAAGGGAGCCTCCACGAAGATCCTCCCCCGTCGGGGGAGGTGGCACGCCGCAGGCGTGACGGAGGGGTATTCGCCGGCAGCGATACCCTTGTGAGGAGCTACCCCTCCACCGGCTGCGCCGGTCCCCCTCCCCTTCCAGGGGAGGATTTTGGGGGGGTATGGCGCTCGCCCTTGGGCGTCGCTACATCGCGGCTCCATGTCGAGCCTCAAGATCGCCTCCTGGAACATCAACTCGGTGCGTGCGCGCATCGATATCGTCCGCCAGTTTCTGGAACAGGAACAGCCGGACATATTGTGCCTGCAGGAAACCAAGGTCCGCGACGATATCTTCCCGTTCACGATGTTCCGCGAGCTGGGCTACGATCATTTCGAGCTGAAGGGCCAGCCGATGCACCACGGCGTCGCGATCATCTCGAAAATCCCGCTCCATGACAGCGGCCGCCACGACTGGCAGGACAATGGCGAGGCGCGGCATGTCGGCGTGCGGCTCGATTGCGGGATCCGGCTGGAAAATGTCTATATTCCGGCGGGCGGCGACATTCCCGATCGTACGGTCAACACCAAGTTCGGGCAGAAGCTCGACTTCCTCGAACGCATGATCGCGTGGTCGGGCGAGCTGAAGGAGCCGACGTTGCTGGTCGGCGATTTCAACATCGCCCCGCTCGAATGCGACGTGTGGAGCCACAAGCAGCTGCTCGACGTCGTCAGCCACACGCCGATCGAGGTCGAGACTCTGGGCCGGCTGCAGGCGAGCCACGGCTGGGTGGATCTCGGCCGCCATTTCTATCCGGCGCCCGCGCGGCTCCACACCTGGTGGAGCTACCGCTCGCCCGATTTCACCGCCAACGATCGCGGCCGCCGGCTCGATCATATGTGGGCCAGCCCCGATCTCGCGAAGAAGGCGACCGGCCATTATATCTGCGAGCCGTGCCGGTCGTGGATCAAGCCGTCGGATCACATTCCGTTGGTCACGGTCTTGGACGTATGAGCGCATCCCGGAATGCGGCGCGCGCGATCGACGCGCTCAAGCGCGGCTGGCCGGTCGCGATCGAAGCGGCGGACGGTGTGCTGCATGTCCTCGCGGTCGAAACCGCGCACGGGCCGAGTCTTGAGGCGTTCGACGAAGGCGAAGCGCCTGCCGACCTCCTCCTCTCCGCTGCGCGCGCCGCGACCCTGCGGCTGGCGAACCAGCGCGAGGCAGCCAGCCCGAACTGCCCCGCTTTGATCGGCCGCGTGCCGTGGCTCGATCTGCCGACCGCCATCGCGCTCGCCGATCCCGCGCGCGATCTGGAAACGCCCCTCAAAGGCCCGTTCCTCGCCCAGCATGTCGACGCGCCTGAGGCGGCGGCGACCGCTTTGCGCCTCGCCCGCGCCGCCGGCCTGCTTCCCGCTTTGTTCGTGCGGAACGACGGTCCGGTCGAGGCGCGCGTCATCCCCGCCGATCTCGATGCCTATGACGATCCGGCCAGCCTTGTCGTCGCGGCGCGCGCGCGCCTGCCGGTGGCGGAGGATGCGAAGGCCGAAATCGTCGCCTTCCGCCACGCCGCCGACGCCGCCGAACATGTTGCGCTCATCATCGGCGCCCCCGACGGCACCCCGCCCTTGGTGCGCCTCCACAGCGAATGTTTGACCGGCGACGTGCTGGGCAGCCTCAAATGCGATTGCGGGCCGCAGCTGCACGGCGCGCTCCACGCTATGACGCATGCCTCCTGGGGCATCCTGCTCTACCTGCGGCAGGAAGGGCGTGGGATCGGCCTGATCAACAAGCTGCGCGCCTATCAGCTGCAGGATCAGGGTTTCGATACGGTCGACGCGAACCTGCGCCTCGGCTTCGGCGTCGACCAGCGCGATTTCCGCACCGCCGCGCGCATGCTCACCCTGCTCGGCCAGACGCGGGTGCGCCTGCTCACCAACAATCCGAACAAGGTCGCGGGGCTGGAGGCCGAAGGCGTCACGGTGGTCGAACGCGTCGCGCACAAGATGGGCGAGAATCCGCACAACATCGCCTATCTCGAAACCAAGCGCGACCGGACGGGCCACCTGCTCTAATCCCGTCGCCCCAGCGAAGGCTGGGGCCTATCTCTGTTTTCGCGGCCGGTGCCGTATGGGATGAGAGCGATAGGCTCCAGCCTTCGCTGGAGCGACGAGGGGGAATGTCGGTGGCAACACTTCAGGTCGACACGGCGGCGCTCACCCTCACCGCACCCGACGGCCGCGTCATCCCCTGCACGATCGGCCGCTCGGGCGCCTGCGCGGGGGAGGCGAAGCGTGAAGGCGATGGCTGCACCCCGCTGGGCGACTGGCCGATCCGCTGCGTCCTCTTCCGCCCCGGCCGCGCCGCGCCCCCGCCGGGGCTGCGCCTGCCGTGGCGCTGGATCCGCCCCGGCGACGGCTGGTCCGACGGCACCGACGATCCCGCCTATAACCGCCCCGTCCGCCATCCCCACGCTTACTCGGCCGAGCATCTGGAGCGCGACGACGGCCTCTATGACGTCATCGTCATCCTCGGCCACAACGACGCCCCGCCTGTTCCCGGTCTGGGCAGCGCAATCTTCCTCCACTGTTTCGAGGAGCGCAGCACCGCTGGCTGTGTCGCGATCGACAAGGGCGAATTGCTGCGCATCCTGCCGATGCTCGCGCAGGGGGCTGTCTTCGCGATCCGTTGAGAACATGTGAAGAACATATCTTGACAAAAAGAACCAATTGGGTTATTCACTGATCCATTCTCGTCGTCCGATCAGCGGCGGGAGCGCAGGACCGGCCCGGGGCAAAGCGCTTGCTCCGCACCGGGCCAACGGTCGGCGCGAAGTCATCCGGTCCAAGCCGAAGCTTCGCTCAACACCCGGCCGGCAAGATAGAGGGACTGTCCGCCGACGGCGGCATCGTCCGGCATGACGAGAAGACAGGGCCGATCCACTGCGGACGTCAGAGACCGCATCCCGGGTAGCCCCGATCGGAACGCCGGCACGACGCCTCAACCGTTCGGGGAAGCTGCGCTTGCGTGGCTTTCGATTCCGCACGCGGAGTTCGCTCCGCCCCCGGACCCCTATGCCGGCCAAAGAACATGACGACCACTTCCCGGATGCCCGCGGAAGGACGCGCCGACCGGTTCCTGTCCTGATTTCGGAGTCGGACTCCGTCTATATACCTTCGTCACCCCGGGCCTGACCCGGGGTCCCGCTTCTTTTCTTCCACTTCAACGTAGCCAAAGGCAGCTTGACCCCGGGTCAAGCCCGGGGTGACGGTGTGGGCGTTAGATCCTGAGCGCCGCGCCGCCATCCACCAGCAGGGTCTGCCCCAGCATGAAGGACGACACGTCCGAACACAGATAGAGCAACGCGCCCACCAGATCCTCGGGCTGGCCGCGTCGCTGGAGAACCTGCTTGCTCAGCACCATGTCGATGATCGGCTGCGGCACGCGGCCGGTCATCATCCCCGGCGCGATGCCGTTGACGCGGATATTGTCGCCCACGAACTCCTCGGCCAGCCCGATCGTCAGCCCCGCGACCGCCAGCTTCGAGACCGCATAGCTGCTGTCGAGCTTGAAATAGGCCGAATTGGACGACTGGTTGATGATCACGCCGTGCCCGCTCGCCTTCAGATAGGAGCGGCAGACATGCGCCATCCGCGCGAGCGAGCCGACATTGACGTGCAGGATGCGGCGCCATTCGTCGCTCGTCAGGTCCGACAGATGCTGCCAGCGCCCGCGCGCCAACCCCGCATTGTTGACGAGGATGCCGATCCCGCCCAGCCGGTCTGCGACCTCGGGCACGACCCGTTCGATCGCCTCATCGTCGGACACGTCGAGGGCAAGGCCGATCATCTTCCCGCCCGTCTCACCCGCGATCGTCTCGGCGGCCTTGGCGGCCAGATCGCCGTCCATGTCGGTCAGCGCGACGACGCAGCCCGCCCGCGCCAGGCCATGCGCCAGCGTATAGCCGATCCCGCTGCCCGCCCCCGTGATCAGCGCGATCCGCCCCTCAAGGCCGAAACCCATCGTCATTGCCGCTCTCCCGTCCGTCTTGTCGACGGACGCTGTCCCATCGGCGGGGCGGCGCGCCAATCGGCATGTGCGCAGAACCGCTCGGCGAGAATCGAGAGTTGCGCTCCAAAGTCCTCCCCCGGAGGGGGAGGGGGACCGCGAAGCGGTGGAGGGGTATTTGAGGCTGGGCGATCCGCTGCCGGCCAATACCCCTCCGTCAGACCTGCGGTCTGCCACCTCCCCCTCCGGGGGAGGATCTCTCCAAGAAAAGAAAAGGGCGCCGCCGGTTGCCCGGCGACGCCCCGTCCTTCCCGAAACGAGATTACTTGGCTTTGACCGCCGTCACTTCGAGTTCGACGAGGAACATCGGCTGGACGAGGTTCGCGACCTGGAAGGTCGAGCGCGCGACGGTGTTCGGCTGGGTGGCCGAACCGAACTCCGACTTGAACGCGTCGTTGAAGCCCATGAAGTCGATCTTGCCGGTCTTGGGGTCGGCGGCGAGGAAGGCCTGCATCTTGACGACGTCGGACATCGCATAGCCCTTCTCGGCCAGCAGCGCCTTGATCTTCTTAAGCACGCTCAGCGTCTGGGTCTTGGTGTCGCCGAAATCCTCGACCGTGGTGCGCTTGGCCGGGTCGATCGGATCGGCGAGCTGGCCCGACAGGTAGAAGGTCTCGTAACCCGCGGGCACGATCACACCCTTCAGGATCAGCGCCGGCTTGCCGTCGGGGCCGGGCGGGTTGATCCGCTCGATCGGGGCGGGGGCAGCCTGCGCGGCGGTGGCGAGAAGGGCGCCGGCAGCGGCAGCGAGGATAGCTTTCATCGGGGCAGTCTCCTGTTGGAAGGGGATTAGTGGGCCGAAATCGGTTTCTGGGTGTCGACGGGCGCTTCGCCATCGCGCTGCGCCTTGACCATCGCGGGCGTCACCGCGCCGGCGGCATTGCCCCAGGCGGTGCGGACATGGGTGAGCGCGGCGGCGATCTGCGCGTCGGTCAGGTCGGCCTTGAAGGTCGGCATGCCGGCGCGGCCTTCGAGAACGACGTGGATCGCCTGTTTGGGATCGCCCAGCACGAAGGCGTCGCCGGCGAGCGCGGGGAAGGCGCCCTCGATGCCCTTGCCGTCTTCCTGGTGGCAGGCGGCGCAATTGTCGCTGAACACCTTGGCCGGGGCGAGGTTGGGATCGGGCTCCGCCGCGACGGTCGGGGCGTGGGTTGTTTGCGCCACCGCCGCGACTCCGGCCAGCGTCATCGCGGCGGTGAGGATCAACTTGCGCATGATCGTCAGCCCTTCATCGCCCGCGCATGGAGCCGTTCGACCTGCTGCCACGCGCTTTCGAACGCGCCCGCCTGCCAGCCGCCGATATAGCTCATATGTTCGCCGGCCAGGTAGATGCGGCCATCGGGTTCGCACAGCACCGGATAGGCGCTCTTGCGCGCCTCGTCGCTCCACATGCCCCAGCCGCCAAGGTTGTACTTCACCCGGTGCCACGCGACCGAGAAGCTGGTCTCGTAGCTGTCCTTATAGGCGGGGAAGACTTTCTGCCCGTAATCGACCGCCATCGTCGCGCGATCGGCGGGCGACTTTGCGGAGACCTTCGCGGCGTTCGGGCCGAAATTATAATAGCCGAGCAGCACGCCCTTCTGGCTCTGCCACCCGGTCGAGGGCAGCGCGATATTGTTGATGTCCGGGTTGTCGCAGAAGACGTGGCCGCCGTAGATCGAGTGATCCTCTTCCCAGAAGCGGCGCTTCATCTGCAGGCCGATCTTGCCGACGGGCGCATAGGCGCACTTGGCCATCGCGTCCTTGAACGGCTGCGACAGGCCATTGTCGATCGCCTTGAGCACCGACAGCGGGATCGTGCAGATCATCCAGTCGGCGGTCAGGGTCTCGGCGCCCGCGGGGCCATTGACCATCGCGGTCACGCCTTTGGGCGTCTGGCGGATCTGCTGCACCTCGGTCGAAAACTTGATCATGCCGTCGGGCAGGTTCTTCGCGATCGCCTTGGGGATCTGCTCCATGCCGTTGAACGGCTGGAACATCGTGCGCTGCTGATCCCATTCGGAAATGCCCTGCACCATGTGCCACAGGCCCGAATTGAGGACGTCGGCGAATTTGTAGGGCGTCGTCGGCGTGCCCGGCCCCGGATTGGTGCCCGCGCCCGGATCGACCACGAAGCCGCGGCCCGGAACGCCCTTGTAGCTCAGATCCTTCTTGTCGAGCGCGCCGAAGTGGACGAGGAATTCGATCAGCTGTTCACGATCGGCGTCGCTCAATTCGGTGTTGAGCGCCTTCTGCTGCGACAGCTTGGCGAGGATTTCGGACGAGTAGCCGAGCGTGTCGGCGACGATCTCGCGCTTGCGGATCGGCTTGCCGGCCAGCGGCCCCTTGCCCTTTTCGAAATAGATGAAGCTGGCGTCGTTATCGTTGTTGAACAGCTCCAGCGGCACGCCGAACTTCTTGGTGTAATGCAGCGTCGAATGATGGTGGTACGGGATGCGCCACGGGCCGTGGTTCAGATACAGCCCCTCATCATAGTCGCACACCTGTTCGGTGCCGCCGAGTTCGGTCAGGCGGAAGCCCTTGCGCGCCGTCTGGGCGCGGCCGCCCGCGAAGCTGCGCGCTTCCACGACCGTCACCTGATAGCCGGCCTGGGTGAGTTCATACGCGGCCGCGAGGCCCGCATTGCCGGCGCCGAGCACCAGCACCTTGTTCTTCTTTGGCTTGCCTTCGAGCTTGGGCGGAGCCGCCATCGCCGATCCGATGCCGAAGCCCAGCGCGTCCATCCCCGCCAGCAGCATCGCCGAGCCGCCCATCGCGGCCAGCCTTTCCAGAAGATGCCGACGGGTGAAGGCGCCCGCGCCCACCCCTTTCGCAAGCTCGTTCATCCCACATCCTTCGCTTTTGGAGCGACCCGTCCCGAGGATCGTATCGTTTCGTTTTAAAAAGGAAAGGCCGGGGACGGCGAACCGCCCCCGGCCCTTCATACGCGATCAGAACTTGAAAGAGATGCGGCCGTAATAATAGCCGCCGTTGATGCCGTAAGGCGAGAAGGTCGGGTACTTGGTGATGTACGCCGTCGAGCTCTGGGCATATTGCTGGTCACGAATGAACTGCGGATACTTGTTCGGATACTTGTTGAACAGGTTGTTCGCGCCGATCGAGATCTTGATGGGCTCCAGGATCTGGTAGCCGAGTTCAAGATCGGTGATGAATGCGGATCCTGCGCTCAGCTTTTCTTGCGCAAGACCATTGGTCGGCGTCGAGATGATCGCGTAGCTGTTGCCATAATAGCTTTCACGCAGGTTCATCGTGAAATCGCCGATCGACCAGTAGGCGCCCACCGTCGCACGGAATTTCGGCGTGGTGTTGGTCAGATCGTTCGACGCGTAAACGTCGAGGATCGTCTGGCGCTGGTTGATGTTGGCCGGCGCCGGATTGATCTTCGTGACCTTGGTGACGTTGTAGTTCGCCGCCAACGACCAGTCGATCTTGCCGTAAGTGTCGAGATCGGTCTGGTAGGTCGTCAGGAAGTCGATGCCCCGCGTCAGGCTGGTGATGCCGTTCACGAAGGCGTTGACGCCCACGGTGCCGCTGGCGCCGCCGTCGATGGCCGCGATGACCGAGTCGACCGGAACGCCGTTGTTGCGCAGCGCTGTGACGACCGAAGGCGAAACGATCGCGGTGCAGACGGTGCTGACGTTGAAACGGCAGTTGTTCGAGTAACCGAGGAACGAGCTCGAACGGACGATGCGGTCCTTGATCTTGATTGAATAGGCATCGATCGTGATCACCATCTTGTCGATCGGCTTGAACACCCAGCCGCCCGAGAAGTTGGTCGACTTTTCAGGCTTCAGGCCCGCAATGCCGAGCGCCGCGGCGCCGGGCGAGTTGGGCGCGAAGATGCCCGACAGCGACGACACGGACACGTTGATGCCCGAATAGAAGCCCTCAGCCAGCGTCGGCGCGCGGAAGCCGGTCGAAACCGTGCCGCGGACCGCGATCGCGGGCGAGATGTCGTAACGACCGGTCGCCTTGAAGATCGTGGTATCGCCGAAGTCGCTATAATGTTCGTGGCGGACCGCGCCGTCGAGCGTCAGCTCGGGGAGGGGCTTTGCCGCGATATCGATATATTGCGAGAAGTTGCGGCGCGTATTCCTGCTGGCATTGGCCGGCGAGTAACCGAAGAAGGACTGAATGCCGCCCTGCGCCACGCCGGTGCCGGTATAGTAGGACGCTTCGTCACCGGCCTTGAGCTGGAACATGTCGCGGCGATATTCGAGGCCGGCCGCAACCGTGATCGGTTCGGCGAAGCCGACGTCGAAGTCGCGGCTCAGATCGAGCGTGTTGGTCCACTGCGACGCGATGAACTCGCCGTTGAGCGTGTTGGTGGGCGAGAAGCCCTTCGACGTCGCGCTCGACGAGTCATAATAGAGCGCGGCGTTGGCCGAATTGATGACGTAGATTTCGCTCAGGTTGTTGCCGTAGGTCGAGGTGATGTCCCAGCGGGTGCCGCTGATTTCACCCTTGGCGCCGACCTGAACCGAGTAATCGGTTTCGACCGTCTTTTCCTGCGGGCGGAAGCCGGCGGGATAAGGGATGTCGGCCGAGGTTTCCGGGCACAGCGCGATCGTCATATTGTTGCGGCAGGCCGCGCTCGTGCCCGCGACGACGAAGTTGTTGTTGGGCAGGCGCTGCTTGCCGAACACGACGACCGGCAGGCGATAATTCTGCCAGGTCTTGCCGATCTTCTTCGAATAGCTGCTCGAACCGTAAAGCTCGATATCGTCGGAAATTTCCCAGCCATAGGTGGCGTAAACGTTGGTCAGCTGGAGCCGGCCGTCGCCTGCGATCTGGTTGACCTCGGGATATTTGTCCTGGCCGGTCAGCGCGTTGCCGAAGCGGGCAATGTTGTAACGACCGCCATTGACGCCGGTGTTGGCGGCACCGGCCTGACCGGTATCGACTACGCGCGGATCCAGATCGCCACGGAAGCTGTAATTCTTGAACTGGCGCTCGGCCGTGACGTTGACATAGGCGCCTTCGAACGGTGCGAAGCCGACATTGCCCATCACGTCCCAGCGCTGGCCGCCCTGGTCGAAATATTTGCCGCCGGTCACGTTCACGCTGCCGCCGTGATCGGCATGCTTCAGGATGAAGTTGACGACGCCCGCGATCGCATCGGTGCCGTATTGGGCGGCGGCGCCGTCCTGCAGCACTTCGACGCGCTCGATCGCGTCCTGCGGGATCAGGCTGATGTCGGCCGCGGCGTTACCGCCGAAGGGGCCGCCGGTGACGACGACCGACGAGGTGCCGTGGCGGCGCTTGCCGTCGATCAGGATCAGGGTGTGGTTGGGGTTCAGACCGCGCAGCTTGATCGACGGGTGGAACGCCGCCTGGTCGCTGCCGAACGCCTGCGCCTGCACCGAAGGCAGCTGCTGGGCGAGCGTCTGGATCATGTCGGTCTGGCCGACGCGCTTGAGCGAGTCCGAACCGAGCACCTGGATCGGGGCGGGGCTGTCCGACGCCTTGAAGCCGGTCGTGCGCGTGCCGGTGACGATGATGGTTTCGCCGTCGCTTGCCGTCGTCGCGTCCTCGGCCGGTGCCGACTGCGCCATCGCGGCGCTGGCCCACAGGCTGGCGATCGCGACCGTCGCGAGGGAAACGCTATGTATTCTTTTCATTCGAGCCCCCTAAAAGAGAATCTCTTTCAGGTTCCCCATCCCAACAGTGACTCTGTCAGGAAGATATGGCTCGGAAGTGGCTCGGTAAAAGTCGCAATGCTCCCCCAACAGATAAAGCGACTAGGGGCGCCTTACCTGCCATGCCTCTTGCAATTTCACCCGCCCGCTTGCTCGAATCATTCTCCCCCGGTCATTGCGTTGGAGACTATTAAAAATTTCCTGATCAGCAATCATCATTCGTGTCAGGAAATCGAGCATCGCGGAAAACGATGCAATGGTGTTGCGCGTTTGCAACGCACCATCGCGACGCTTTCAATAAGGATAGACGGACGAACGGCGTGTTTCCGCCATTCGGCCTGAAAATATTTTTCCTGGAGGTGTCGGGATGTTTCCCGGCAGGCAGGCGTAGCTCGGGGCAATCTTGCGCCGCAGCGCAGGTTCAGCGCGCCTGCTGAAGCCGATCGGAGGCTTGGCGTTCGATCTCGATCAGCTCCGCGACGGTCTGTTCGATCGCCTCGCGCTGCATCTCAAGCTCCTCGATTCGCTCGATCACGCGCTCGCGCAGGCGGCGCATCTGGGCGAGGTGGAGCGAATCGACGTCGTAGAGATCGAGAAACTCCTTGATGTCGCGCAGCGTGAAGCCCAGCCGCTTGCCGCGCAGGATCAGCTGGAGGCGCGCGACCTCACGCCGCGTATAGACGCGCATCGATCCCGCGCGCTGCGGCGCGATCAGACCCTTATCCTCATAGAAGCGGATCGTGCGGCTGGTGACGCCCAATTCGGTCGCGACGCGCTGAATATTCTTCAGCTCGGTGCCGTCATCATCGTCTTGCGCCATGCCACTCGTCCCCCTGGGCGGCAATTTGCGCGGGAAGCTCATGGCTCGCAAGCCGTCTTCACGCGCTTTTCTGGGCGGATTTGCGGGCTTCTTCCTCGACCAGTTCCTTCTTCGAAAGCTTGCCGATCATGGTCTTGGGCAGGCTGTCGCGGATCTCGATCTCGCGCGGCAGCTCGATCTTCGACAGGCGCGACTTCAGATATTCGGCCAGTTCCTCGATCGTCGCGCTGTGATCGGCGCGGATCGTGACGAACGCCTTGGGCGCCTGGCCGCGATATTCGTCGGGCACGCCGATCACGACCGCTTCGGCCACCGCCGGATGATCGTAGAGCGCTTCCTCGATCACGCGCGGATAGACGTTGTAGCCGCCGCAGATGATCACGTCCTTGATGCGATCGACCAGGAACAGATAGCCCTCGTCGTCGAGATAGCCGACGTCGCCGGTGCGCAGCGCGCCGTCGATCATCACCTTGTCGGTGTCCTCCGGTCGGTTCCAATAGCCCTTCATAACCTGCGGCCCACGCGCGCAGACCTCACCGCGTTCGCCCAGCGGGACGATCTTGGTCGGATCCTCCAGATCGCGGATCTCGATCACGGTGCCGGGGAAGGCGGGGCCGGCGCTGTTGTCGCGCGCTTCGCCATAGCAGGGGTTGCAGGTGATGATGGGGGATGCTTCGGACAGGCCATAGCCTTCGACCACGCGGCAGCCGGTCAGTTCCTCGAACTGGTTGCGCACGTCGAAGGGCAAAGGCGCGCCGCCCGACACGGTGAATTCCAGCCCGTCGAAATGGACCGGATGTTCGGCCGCGGCCTTGTTGATCGCGGTCAGCATCGTCGGCACGGCGAGCAGCTTGGTCGGCTTGGTGCGCTTGGCGGTCTTCAGGAACTGCTTCAGCTCGAAACGCGGCAGCAGGATCATCTCGGCCGCGGTGTCGATCGAGAAGTTGAGCACCGTCGTCAGCGCGAAGACGTGGAACATCGGCAGCACGCCCATGATCCGATCCTGCGCGCCCGGCTTGCCGCCGACATGCAGGATCATCTGCGCGCTGTTCGCGGTCAGATTGGCGTGGGTCAGCATCGCGCCCTTGGGCACGCCGGTCGTCCCGCCGGTATATTGGAGCACAGCGACATCGTCGGGCGATCGCGTCGCGGGGGTGAAGACGCCGTCATTGTCGATCAGCGCGCGGAAGCTGACGTGCAGCCCGTCGCCCTGCTCCCAATGCGCGGTCTCGGATCGCTTGAACAGGCGGAAACCGATCGACTGGGCGAGCGGCAGGATGTCCGCCATCGGGCAGACGATGATCGTCTTGAGCCCCGATTCGGCGGCGACGGCGCGAACCTTGTCCTCGATCATCTTCAGATCGGGCACCGCCATGAAGGTCGTGCCCGAATCGCGGATCTGATGCCGCAGCTCATGTTCGACATAGAGCGGGTTGAAGTTGACGATCGTCGCGCCGCATTTCAGCGCGGCGAAATAGAGGATCACGAAATAGGGGGTGTTGGGCAGGCACAGGCCGAAGCGTGTGTCCGGCCCGACACCGGCGGCCTGCAGCCCCTTGGCCGCGCGATCGACCATGTTGCCGATCTGGGCATAGGTCCAATGCCGGCCGAGAAAGTCGATCGCGGTCCGATCGCCATGATTGGCGACCGCGCGATCGATCAGTTCGGTGAGCAGGCGGGGGCGGATCTGATCCAACCCCGGCCCTTCGGTGCGGGATTCCGGGCGGTCGACGCCGCGACCTGACTGTTCGGTTCCGGCCACGACGTCGTCCATGTTCCCAGTCTCTCCGTTTCTTTAGAAGGCTGCCCGCGCGCCGAGCGAGAAGATCAGCGCATGGCCGGTGACGCGGCCATTGGTCAGGATCGGGGTCTGCAGCGGGGTGCCGGCATAAGCGGCCGTCACGCGGTCGATGCTTTCCTTGGCGAAGCGGGTGTACATCGCGCCGCCATCGAGGGTGAACGCGTCCGAGACCTTGTACGAGGTGCCGAGCGCGAAGTTCCAGCGATTGCCATCGGGCACGCGTGCGTCGCGATTGCCGTCCTGCGTCGGGGTCTGATCCCACTGGATACCGCCGCGCAGCGCCAGCTGCGGCGAGACGTCATAGTCCCAGCCGCCCGCGACGCTCCAGGTGTTGCGGTAGTTTTCGGGGATCGCGGTGTTGAGCGGCGCGCCCAGGCGGATCGCGTCGAACTTCTTCCAGCCGACGCGCGAGACCGAGCCGTTGAGCGTCAGCGCGTCCATCACCTTGACGCGCGCAGCACCGGTCAGCTGCCACGGGGTGCGGAAGCGGGCGACGGCGTTCACGTTGATGTTGTTGGCGGTGGGGATCGGCGCGACGAGGCCGGTGATGACCACCGAACCCTTCAGCTTGTGCTTGATCGACGACTTGTAGCTCAGGCCCAGATCGATCGTGTCGGTCGGGTGCAGCTGAACGCCGGCCGACCAGCCGAAGTCCCAACCCTTGCCCTTCAGCGTCTGCTGCCCATCGGGCAGCGTGGCTGAAACGTTGGGCAGGGCGTTGCTGAGCGTCGCATCGCTATGTTCGATGTTGATGCCGAAGCCAAGGCCGATCATCGGCGACGGCGCGAAGGCGATCGTCGGCTGGATATCGATCGTGGTCAGCTTGGTCTTGTCGGCGGTGTAGCGCGCCCAGCTGTTCGCTTCATAATTGGTCGCGAAGCTGAACGGCGACGTGATCGCGAGGCCGACGGCCCACTGATCGTTGAGCTTATAGGCGACGCCGCCCGACGGCAGCACGCCCTTCTTGATCGGATCTTCCGACACCTGATTGCCGGTGATCGGCACCGGGGTGGCGTTGGTCGGGCGGCGGATCAGCGTGTTGACGTTGCGCACCTTGCTGCTCGGCAGGATCGCGGCGGCGCTGACATAGGCGCTGCTCGTCGCGTTGCCGGCGATGGCGGCGGGGTTCCACCACAGCGATTCGGCGCCCTGATCGGCGGCTTCGCCGGAGAAGGCGCGGCCGACCGCCTTGGTCGACTGTTCCTGCAGGTAGAAGCCGGCGGCGTTCGCCGATGCTGCACCCAGCAACGTGGCGGATGCGGTCGCGGTCAGCAGCGCCGCGCGACGGAAGGTGATCGTCTTCATAGTCTTCCCTCTTCTAATTTCCCGAACCTATCGGCCCGCGCGTCAGCGGACCCGGTGCCAGGTCTGGTTCTTGCAGAGCGGCACGAAGATGCAGCCGCGAAGCTTCAGCGTGTTCGCGTCGACCATCGTGATCTTCGCGTCATAAGTCTTGCCGTCTTCGGCGTTGTAGATCGTGCCGCCGGTCCAGGCGTCGCTTTCCCATTTGAAGCCGCTGAGCATCTGGATGCCCTTCAGGGTGCGGCCGCGCTGGGCGACGTCCTTGTTGTTGCTGTCCTTGAGCGCGGGATTGGCGGTGATCCCGTCCGATCCGACGAGCTTGCCGCACAGCGACTGCCCGCAGCGCGCGATTTCGACAATGCCGTTGCGGGTTTCGGTCTTCCAGCGGCCGACCGCGGTATCAGGGGTAAGGCCCGCCGCGGCGGCAAGGGCCATCAGGGTGATAGACATCGTTTCCGTCTCCAGCGTTCCGCCCGATGCTGCGATCGGGTCGGTCGTTTGCTGCATGTTAGATTGCACAAAAAAAGGTTGACGTATAGGGCAATCTTCATACCTTAACGGAAAATCTTTTTGGTGTGTCCTGTGGGCCACCGGCATGGAGAGCCGATTCGATGCAGAACGCCGTCATTGCGGGCTATGCCCGCTCGCCCTTCCACCTGGCGAACAAGGGCGCGCTTGCCCGTGTTCGACCCGACGACCTTGCCGCACAGGTGATTCGCGGCTTGATCGATCGGACCAAGGTGAAGCCCGAGGATATCGAGGACATCATCGTGGGCTGTGCCTTTCCCGAGGCCGAACAGGGCTTCAACGTCGCAAGGCTGATTGGGTTGCTTGCCGATTTGCCGATCGGCGTGGCGGGCATGACGGTGAACCGTTTCTGCGGTTCGTCGATGAGCTCGATTCAGATCGCCGCCGGCCAGATCGCGATCGGCGCGGGCGATGTGTTCATCTGCGCGGGCGTGGAGAGCATGAGCCGCGTGCCGATGATGGGCTTCAACCCGCTGCCCAACCCCGAACTCGCGAAGAAATCGCCTGGCGCCTATATGGGCATGGGTGAGACGGCGGAGAATGTCGCCGAACAGTTTCAGGTGAGCCGCCAGGCGCAGGAAGCCTTTGCGGTCGAGAGCCAGCGCAAGGCCGCCGCGGCGCAGGAAGCCGGCAAGCTGAAGGACGAGATCGTCCCGATCCAGACCAAGGCGGGCGTCGTCGACACCGACGGCACGATCCGCCCCGGCACGACCGCCGAGGCGCTGGCCGGCCTGAAGCCCGCGTTCAGCGCGAACGGCACCGTCACCGCCGGTACCTCCTCCCCGCTCACCGATGGTGCGGCTGCGGTGCTGGTGACGAGCGAAGACTATGCCAAGGCGAACGGCCTCGAAATCCTCGCGCGGATCAAGTCGGTCGCGGTCGCAGGTTGCGAGCCGACGATCATGGGCATGGGTCCGGTCTCCTCGACCCGCAAGGCGCTGGCGCGTGCCGGCCTGTCGGTGTCGGACCTCGACGTGGTCGAGATCAACGAAGCCTTCGCGTCGCAGGCGATCGCGTGCGGCAATGAGTTGGGCCTGAAGGCCGAGACGGTCAACCTCGACGGCGGCGGCATCTCGATCGGCCACCCGCTGGGCGCCACCGGCGCGCGCATCGTCGGCAAGGCGGCGGCGCTGCTGAAGCGTGAGGGCGGCAAATATGCGCTCGCCACCCAGTGCATCGGCGGCGGGCAGGGCATCGCCACCGTGCTCGAGGCGATCTGATCATGGCCGGTCCTATCAGCAAAGTCTGCGTCATCGGCGCGGGCACGATGGGCGCGGGGATCGCCGCGCAGGTCGCCAATGCCGGCGTGCCGGTGCTGCTGCTCGATATCGTTCCGAAGGAAGGCAGCAACCGCAACGCGATCGCCGAAGGCGCGGTCGCGAAGATGCTCAAGACCGATCCCGCCCCCTTCATGTCGAAGGGCGCGGCGAAGCTGGTCGAGACCGGCAATATCGACGACGATCTCGCCAAGGTCGCCGAATGCGACTGGATCGTCGAGGCGGTGATCGAACGGCTCGACATCAAGCAGGCGCTCTATGCGAAGCTGGAGACGCTCAAGAAGCCGGGTGCGGCGGTGTCGTCGAACACGTCGACCATCCCGCTCGAAAAGCTGGTCGAGGGGCGCAGCGATGCGTTCGCCCAGGATTTCCTGATCACCCACTTCTTCAATCCGCCGCGCTATATGCGGCTGCTCGAACTGGTGACGGGGCCGAAGACCGATGCGGCGGTGGCCGGCAAGGTCGCCGACTTCATCGATCGGTCGCTGGGCAAGTCGGTGGTCCGCGCGAAGGATTCGCCGGGCTTCATCGCCAACCGCATCGGCACCTACTGGCTGCAGGTTGCGGTCAATGCCGCGATGGATCTGGGGCTGACGGTGGAGCAGGCCGACGCGATCGGCGGCAAGCCGATGGGCGTGCCGAAGACGGGTGTGTTCGGGCTGATCGATCTGGTCGGCATCGATCTGATGCCGCTGCTGCAGAAGTCGCTGGGCGCGACCCTCAAGCCCGACGATCCTTTCCACGCGACCGTGCGGCCGATACCTTTGGTCGACAAGATGATCGCCGACGGCTTTACCGGCCGAAAGGGCAAGGGCGGTTTCTACCGCATCAATCGCGAGGCGGGTAAGCGCAAGGAAGCGATCGACCTCGCGACCGGCGACTATCGTCCCTCGGTGTCGGCGCAGCCGCCGCGCGACAAGCTGCCCGCGCTCATTGCGCGCAAGGACAAGACGGGCGAGTTCGCCTGGGGTCTGTTGGGCGCGGTGCTGCCTTATGCGGCGAACCTGGTCGGCGAAGCGGCGGACGATATCGTCGCGATCGATGAGGCGATGAAGCTCGGCTATAACTGGAAGTTCGGCCCGTTCGAGCTGATCGACCAGATCGGCGCGGCGAACCTTGCCAAGCGGCTGGCCGACGAAGGCAAGCCGGTTCCGGCGATCCTGACGACCGCGGGCGAGCGCAGCTTCTACCGCATCGAAGGCGGCAAGCGTCAGTTCCTTGGGAGCGACGGCGACTATCACGACGTCGTCCGTCCCGAAGGTGTGCTGCTGCTCGAGGATATCAAGCGCACGTCGAAGCCGCTGCTCAAGAATGGCTCGGCGGCGGTCTGGGATATCGGCGACGGCGTAGCCTGCTTCGAATTCACGTCGAAGATGAACGCGCTCGACGGCGAGACGTTGAAGCTGATCGGCAAGGCGGTCGAGCTGGTGTCGACCAAGATGAAGGCGCTCGTCGTGTACAACGAGGGCGGCAATTTCTCGGCCGGCGCGAATCTCGGCCTCGCCATCTTCGCGGTGAACATCGCGGCTTGGGGCGAGATCGAAAAGCTCGTTGCGGGCGGGCAGTTCGCCTACAAGGCGCTGAAATATGCGCCCTTTCCGGTGGTGTCGGCCCCGGCGGGCCTGGCGCTCGGTGGCGGCTGCGAAATCCTGCTCCATTCGGACGCGATCCAGGCGCATGCCGAAAGCTATATCGGCCTCGTCGAATGCGGCGTCGGCCTCGTCCCCGGCTGGGGCGGGTGCGGCGAGATGATCGATCGCTGGACCAAGGCGGGCGTGCTCCCCAAGGGGCCGATGCCGGCGGTGGCGAAGGTGTTCGAAACCGTATCGACCGCGACGGTCAGCAAGTCGGCAGCCGAAGCCAAGGAACTGATGTTCCTGCGCAAGGGCGACGGGATCACGATGAATCGCGATCGCCTGCTCGCCGATGCGAAGGCCAAGGCGCTGTCGCTGGTCGATGGCTATGCTGCACCCACGCCGCCCGAGTTCAAGCTGCCGGGCGTCGGCGGCCGCACCGCGCTGAGCCTTGCGGCCCACGGCTTCCACAAGCAGGGGCTGGCGACCGATTATGATCTGGTCGTCTCGGATGCGCTGGCCGAAGTGCTGACCGGCGGCGACGCCGATCTGGTCGACGTGGTGAGCGAGCAGCAATTGCTGGAGCTGGAGCGGAAGGCTTTCCTTGCCCGCGTTCGCGATCCGCGGACGCAGGCGCGGGTGGAGACGATGCTGGAAACCGGCAAGCCGCTCAGGAATTGATGGTGTAAAACCCTCCCCCGGTGGGGGAGGTTCGAACGGAGAGTAAGATGCAGGTCTATCAGGCGCCGCTGCGCGATATGCGTTTCGTGCTGCACGAGCTTTTTGCGCAGCATGACGGCTTTGGCACGATCGCCGCGCATGAGGAATTCACGCCCGACCTGCTCGATGCGGTGCTCGAGGAAGCCGCCAAGATGGCGCATGAGGTGCTGCTGCCCCTCAACGCGCCGGGCGACGAGGAAGGCTGCCACCACGAAAATGGCGTCGTCCGCACGCCGGCCGGCTTCAAGGATGCGTACAAGCAGTTTTGCGATGCCGGCTGGGCCGCGCTTGCCAACGATCCCGAATGGGGTGGGCAGGGCCTGCCCGAGACGGTGAACAAGCTGGTCGAGGAAATGATCTGCGGCGCGAACGTCTCGTTCAGCCTCTATCCGGGCCTGACCCACGGCGCGACCACCGCGATCGAAAGCCATGCGTCGGACGAGCTGAAGCAGCGTTTCCTGCCGAAGATGACGTCGGGCGAATGGTCCGGCACGATGTGCCTGACGGAATCGCATTGCGGCACCGATCTGGGCATGCTGCGCACCAAGGCGGTGCCGCAGGATGATGGCAGCTACAAGATCACCGGCAACAAGATCTTCATTTCCGCCGGCGAGCATGATCTGGCCGGCAACATCATCCACCTCGTCCTCGCCCGCATCCAGGGCGCGCCCGAGGGGGTGAAGGGCATCAGCCTGTTCATCGTGCCGAAGTATCTGCCGAAGGAAGACGGCTCGGTCGGCCCGTCGAACGGCGTTCTGTGCACCGGCATCGAGCATAAGATGGGCCTCAAGGCGTCGGCGACCTGCCAGATGAGCTTCGAGGATTCGATCGGCTGGCTGGTCGGCGAACCGAACAAGGGCCTGGCCGCGATGTTCGTGATGATGAACACCGAGCGCGTTTCGGTGGGCATCCAGGGTCTCGGCATCGGCGAGGCCGCCTATCAGGGCGCGGTCGCTTATGCGAAGGATCGTATCCAGGGCCGGTCGCTGACCGGGGTGAAGCGCCCCGATCTCGCCGCCGATCCGATCATCGTCCACCCCGACGTGCGCCGCATGCTGATGACGCAGCGCGCTTATATGGAAGGGTGCCGCGCGGTCGGCCAGTGGGTGTCGCGCGCGCTCGATATCGTGCGCCATTCGGAAGACGCGGCGGAGAAGCAGCGCGCGGACGATTTCGTCCAGCTGATGACTCCGGTCGTCAAGGCGCTGTTCACCGATCTGGGCCACGATACCGCGCATCTGGGCGTCCAGACCTATGGCGGCCACGGCTACATCCGCGAACATGGCATGGAGCAATATGCCCGCGATGCCCGGATCGCGATGATCTACGAAGGCACCAACGGCATTCAGGGCCTCGACCTGGTCGGGCGCAAGCTCGGCGCGCATGCCGGCCGCTACCTCAAGAGCTTCTTCCACCCCGTGTCCGACTTCATCGAAGCGAACAAGGAAGCGAAGGAAGACAAGGCCAATCCGTGGGGCAAGCTGGTCGCCGGGCTCGAACAGGCGTTCGGCGCGCTCCAGCTGTCGACCGCGACGATCGCGCAAAAGGGCATGGCCGATCCGGAGGAGGCTGCCGCTGCCGGCACCGATTATCTGCGCCTGCTCGGCCTCGTCGCGATGGCCTATATGTTCGCGCGTTCGGCCGAGATCGCGATGGCCAAGCTGATGGCGGGCGAGGATGCCGACGGCTTCTACAAGAACAAGCTCACGACCGTGCGCTTCTTCTACGAACGCATCCTGTCGCAGGCGGCGGGGCTGCTGATGGCGATCAAGGCCGGCAAGGCCTCGATGATGGACATGGCCGAAGACGCGTTCTGATCTCGCGATCCCTCTCCCGAGCGATCGGGGGAGGGATCAGAGGAAGCCTTTCAGCTCCGCCATGAACGCATCGAACTGGTCGTGGTGGAGCCAGTGGCCGGCATCGTCGAACAGCTTGACGCGCGCATCCTTGAAATGCGCGGCGCGGCCATCCTCGGCCGGGTTCGAGGCCCAGCTGTTGCGCCCGTAGGCGAGCAAAGTCGGGCAGCTGATATTCGCCCACAAAGCCTTCTGCTCGTCGCGCGTCAGATCGGTCGGCGCGTGCGAGCGGACATAATTGTCGAACTTCCAGCTATAGGTGCCGTCCTCGTTCCGGCTGACGCCGTGCATCGTCAGGTGGCGCGCCTGTTCGTCGGTCAGATAGGCGTTTTCGGCCTTCATCCGCTGGAGTGCGGCATCGACCGTGGGGTAGCGGCGGGCGTCGCGCATCGCGAGGCCGCGGCGTTCCTCGATCCAGTCGACCCAGCGATCGACCGGAGACCGCGCATCGAACTTCGCACGCGATTCGGGGGAGAGGCCCAGCCCCTCGATCGCGACGATCTTGCGCACCGTATCGGGATAGAGGCCGGCATAACGCAGCGAGATCGCCCCGCCCAGCGAATGGCCGACGATGGTGACGCTGGCATCGCCCTGCTGGTGGATCAGTTGCGCCAGATCATAGGTATAATAGCCCATCTGATAGGCGCCGTCGGGCGACCAGCTGCTGTCGCCATGCCCGCGCAGATCGGGGGCGATGACGTGCCAGTCGTGCCGCAGCTCGCGCGCCACCCAGTCCCAGCTGCGCGCATGATCGCGCCCGCCGTGAACGAGAACCAGGGTCGGGGCCGATGCATTGCCCCAGTCGACATAGTTGAGCCGCAAACGCTGCGAGATGAAACTGCGCGAAACCGGGCCGAGATCGTCTGTCTGTGCCATGCGGCGACCTTGCCCCTTTATGTCCGGAACATCAACGTCAGGAGCCGCCGAGAACGTTGATCGTGAAGGCCAGCACGCCGATGTTGAAGACGAAGGCGGCGAAGCAGTGGAAGGTCACGATCCGGCGGACCCGCGCGCTGGCGATCTCCACATCGGATGTCTGGAACGTCATGCCCAAGGTGAAGGCGAAATAGATGAAGTCCCAATAGCCGGGTTCATCATCGTCACCGGGAAAATCGATCCCGCCGCTGTCGCCCTTGCCCCCTTCCGCCTCGGTGTAGAACAGATGGGCATAATGCAGCGCATAGACCATGTTGCTGAACAGCCAGGCGATCAGTAGGGTCGCGATCACCAGAGCGATGCTGATCGTGTCGAGCGCCCGCCTCTGCGACAGTTCCACCGCGATCGCGACCAGGATCACCGAACAGACGATCCCGGTAATGCCGAGCAGGACGGCGCGATTGGCGTCGTTGCGTACCGCCGATTCGCGCATCCGGTCCGCCGGCCGATCGAGCAAAGGGATGACCGAGAGCAGGAAGGCCACCGCCCCGACATCGAACCCGATCAGCGCCGCGCGCGGCCAGCCCGCGGTCCGGATCGCGATCACGAACGCCACCACGCTGATCGCGATGAAGGCCAGGAAACGCGGCGGCGCGATGCGGTTGCCAAGGCCAAGGCGGGGTGCGGTCATGGCGGGGAGTGTAGGACGCTCCATGCGCGATCGTCATGCTGAACTTGTTTCAGCATCCACTCCCTCTCTTGGGCAGGCTTTAGTTGGTAGATGCAGCGCCGGAGCAGGAGCCGCCGGTCTTGCTCCGGCCTCCCGGTGGATGCTGAAACAAGTTCAGCATGACGGGGTGAGGGAGGGTGGTTACATCACCTCAGGGCTTGGATGCGGGGTGCGCACTGATGGATCCGCTGGTCGACTGGGTGGCCGAGGCGCTGGCGCCGATGGGGGAGGTGACGTCGCGGCGGATGATGGGCGGGCATACGCTCTATCTCGACGGCCACGTCTTCGCGATCGCGGCGCTCGACGATCTCTGGTTCAAGTCCGATGCGATCAGCAATCCGGTGTGGGATGCCGAGGGCTGCGATCCTTTCACCTATGATGCGAAGGGCGAGACCCGGACGATGAACTATCGCCGCGCGCCTTCGGACGTGCACGACGATGAAGATGCGATGCGCCACTGGGCCGGGGTGGCGCTGGAGGCGAGCCGTCGGGCTCCGGCGAAGAAGAAGCGGAAACGCTGAAACCCGTCATCCCGGCGGAGGCCGGGATCTCGGCGAGTATCTAGGCGCACGCTGGTCGCAGGAGCCTCCTGAGATCCCGGCCTCCGCCGGGATGACGGACATTAAGAAAAGGGCCGGAACCTTGCGGCCCAGCCCTTGTCCATTCAACCTCGCGGAAGGATCAGGCCGCCTTGGCCTTCTTCGCCGCTTCGATCGCCTCGAGCGTCACGCGGCGCGCTTCGTCGGCGCCGCCCCAGGTGCCGATGCGCACCCACTTCTTGGCTTCGAGATCCTTGTAGTGGGTGAAGAAGTGCTCGATCTGCTGGAGCACGATCTCGGGCAGATCGCCCTTTTCGCCGACATTCGAATAATAAGGGAAGGTGCTGTCGATCGGCACGCAGACGAGCTTTTCGTCGCCGCCGGCCTCATCCTCAAGGTTCAGCACCGCGATCGGGCGGGCGCGGACGACGCAGCCCGGCACGAAGGGCGAGCGCGCGATGACGAGAGCATCGAGCGGATCGCCATCGGGCGACAGCGTGTGCGGCACGAAACCGTAATTCGCCGGATAGCGCATCGGGGTGTGCAGGATGCGATCGACGAAGAGCGCGCCCGACTTCTTGTCGAACTCGTACTTCACCGGCTCGCCGCCGACGGGCACCTCGATGATGACGTTGAGGCTGTTGGGCGGATCGTCGCCGACGGGGATGAGGTCGATGTTCATGAGCGCAGCCTATTATGCTGCACCGCACCAGTTGCCAAGCATCAACTGAAGTCTTTTCGGCACCGATCGGCGCTTTTTCTTGGGCGTCACGATGCGCTTTCCTCATGGCCACCAAGACTCTAAACGGGCGCGCATGAGCAGGATCGAAACGCCCAAGCCCATTCGCGGCACGCAAAGCATGTTGAAGGAAGAGGTCGAACGGTTCGACCATGTCGTCGACACCTTCAATCGCGTGCGCAAGCTGTACGGTTTCGGGCGGGTCGAAGTGCCGGTGTTCGAATCGACCGCGGTCTTCTCCCGATCGCTCGGCGAGACGACCGACGTGGTGTCGAAGGAGATGTATTCGTTCGAGGATCGCGGTGGCGATTCGTTGACGCTGCGCCCCGAATTCACCGCCGGCATCTCGCGCGCCTACCTGACCGAGGGATGGCAGCAATATGCGCCGCTGAAGGTCGCGACCCACGGGCCGCTGTTCCGCTACGAACGTCCGCAAAAGGGCCGCTTCCGCCAGTTCCACCAGCTCGATGCCGAAATCATCGGCGCGGGCGAGCCTGCGGCGGACGTGGAGTTGCTGTGCTTCGCCGATCAGCTGCTCAAGGAATTGAAGGTCGACGACGGCGTCACGCTCCAGCTCAACACGCTGGGCGACAGCGCGACCCGCGAGGCGTGGCGCCAGGGGCTGATCGCGCATTTCGAAGCGCATCGCGGCGATTTGTCCGAAGAAAGCCAGGACCGTCTGATCAAGAACCCGCTGCGCATCCTCGATTCGAAGGATTCGCGCGACCGCCCGATCGCCGATGCCGCGCCCGAAATCGACGCGCATATGTCGGCGGAGGCGGGCGCCTTCTTCGAAGCGGTGACCAAGGGGCTGGAGGCGGCGGGCGTCGCCTATCAGCGCAACGCGCGGCTGGTGCGCGGCCTCGATTATTATCGCCACACCGCCTTCGAATTCGTCACCGATCGGCTGGGCGCGCAGGGCACCGTGCTGGGCGGCGGCCGCTATGACGGCCTGATCGAAACGCTGGGTGGCGCGCACACGCCGGCGGTCGGCTGGGCGGCGGGGATCGAGCGGCTGGCTATGTTGATTGAGAAGCCGGAGTCGGCGGTTCTCGGCGTAATAATGGCGGTCGAGGATGATAGCGTTCTTGAGGCAGCGATCAGCGGACTGAATCGTCTCAGACGTGCAGACGTCTCAGCGGAGATGATTGCGACCGGGTCTCCGCGTAAGAGGTATGATAAAGCGACCAAAGTTCTGGCGCAGGTGCTCGTGACCGTGAACTCGAACGACGGTCAGCCCGCCTTTAATATCCGATCGGCGTCTCTGTCGGATCAACATCTGAAGGTGAAGGCGATCCTCGAAGGGGCGCTGGCGGCCTGATGACCTCCATCACTTCCCAACGCATCGCGCAGATCGAGGCGCGGCGGGACGAATTGCAGGCGGCGATGGCGCGGGGCGATCTGGCGGGGGAGCAGTTCGTCCAGCTGTCCAAGGACTATGCCGAGATCGAGCCGGTCGCCGAAGCGGCGGGCGAGGTGCGGCGGCTGCGCGCCGAGATCGTTTCGCTTGACGAGATGATCGCCGCCGAGGCCGACACCGAGTTGAAGTCGATGGCGGTCGAGGAGCAGGCCGAACTCAAGACAACGTTGGCCGAGGCGGAGCGCAAGCTCGCGCTCTCGCTGCTCCCGCGCGACGCGGCCGATGCGCGTTCGGCGATCCTCGAAATCCGCGCGGGCACCGGCGGGGACGAGGCCGCCCTGTTCGCTGGCGATCTGTTCCGCATGTATCAGCGTTATGCCGACAGTCGCGGCTGGCGCGTCGAACTGATGTCGGCCAGCGCCGCCGAACTGGGCGGCTTCAAGGAAGTCGTCGCCTCGGTCACCGGCAGCGGCGTGTTCGCGCGCTTCAAGTTCGAAAGCGGGGTCCACCGGGTCCAGCGCGTGCCCGTCACCGAAAGCGGCGGGCGTATCCACACGTCGGCGGCGACTGTCGCGGTGCTGCCTGAGGCCGAAGAGGTCGACGTCCGGATCGAGGACAAGGACCTGCGGATCGACGTCTATCGGTCGTCGGGGCCGGGCGGCCAGTCGGTCAACACCACCGATAGCGCCGTGCGCATCACCCACCTGCCCACCGGCACCGTCGTGATCCAGCAGGACGAAAAGTCGCAGCACAAGAATAAAGAAAAGGCGATGAAGGTGCTGCGCGCCCGCCTGTACGAGGCCGAGCGCGAGCGGCTGGCGAACGAGCGGGCGGGCGATCGCAAGGCGATGGTCGGTTCGGGCGATCGATCCGAACGCATCCGCACCTATAATTTCCCGCAGGGGCGCGTGACCGATCACCGCATCAACCTGACCCTGCACAGGCTCGCCGAAATCCTGGAGGGACCGGGTCTGGACGAATTGATCGGCGCGTTGATTGCCGAGGACGAAGCCGCGCGGCTTGCGCAGCTCGACGGATGAGGATGCGGGCGGCGGCGCTCCTGCTGATCGCCATCGCCGCCCCGGCCGTTTCGCAGAGCATCGCACCGAAAGGCACCGACCTTGGCCGCGCGATCGACAAGGAATTGAGGCCCTGCCCGAAGGATCAGAGCGGCGCGGGCATCGTCGTCTGCGCGCGAACGAAGGAGCGGGTGGCTCTGCGCTATCGCCTGCCGATCAAGCAGGACGGCTTCGATCCGGCCGGCCCGGTCGACAGCGTCTCGCGCGAGCGGCATCGGATGCTCGATGTTGGCGCCGGCGGCACGCGATCGTGCAGTCCGATCGGCCCCGGCGGATCGACCGGCTGCCAGTCGCGCGACTGGAAGGCGGCGCGCGAACAATATGGCAAGTGAGATGATGACGGTTCGCCAGGCACTGAACGAAGCGACGCGCGCGATCGAGGCGATCGGGCCGACGCCCCGGCTCGACGCCGAACTGCTGATGGCGCACGCGCTGGGCCTGTCGCGGGAGGCGATGCTGCTCGGTCATATGGATGCGCCTGCGCCCGCCGGATTCGATGCGCTGCTCGCCCGCCGGCTGGGGCACGAACCGATCGCCTATATAATAGGCCATCGCGCCTTCTGGACGATCGATCTGGCGGTCGCGCCCGGCGTCCTCATCCCGCGCCCGGATAGCGAGACTTTGATCGAGGCGGCGATCGACCATTTCGGCGAAGGCGCGCCGGGCGACATCCTCGATCTCGGTGTGGGATCGGGCGCGCTGTTGCTTGCGGCGCTGAGCGAATGGCCGATGGCGCGCGGGCTGGGGATCGATGCTTCGCCGGGTGCGGTCGCGATCGCGCAGGACAATGCCGATCGGCTCGATCTCGCCGATCGGGTCGAGATCCGCATCGGCGACTGGGCGGAGGGCGTCGATCGGATGTTCGATCTTGTCCTGTGCAATCCGCCTTATGTCGAAAGCATCGCCACGCTGGCGCGCGAAGTCGCCGATCACGAGCCGGCCTCGGCGCTCTATGCGGGGCCGGACGGGCTCGACGATTATCGCCGGCTTGCGCCGATGTTGCCGCGCCTGATCGCGCCCGGCGGGATGGCGGCGATCGAGATCGGCGCCGATCAGGCGGCGGCCGTTCTGGCGCTTTTTGCGGACGAAGGGCTGGCCGGAACGGTGCGGCAGGATCTGGGCGGGCGCGATCGCTGTATCGTCCTGACGCGATGAAAGTCGCACAGGCCCCTACAAATGCACTTGGAAAATGACGGGCGGCCCCTTACATAAGAGGCATTGATATCGGATGCATGGGGCAGGCATCCGACTCGCAGCAGCCGAGCTTTAAGCCAAGGGGCGTCCGTCGCAGGCCCCTTGATCATGGCGGCGCGGGCGCCCTTTGCGGGCCGCCTGTTGGCGGCGTGCAACGTGATTGGGTTTCGGGGCGTGCAGCCCCGATGACGTATCCGGGACGGTCCCGGAAATTGGGAGTGGTGAACCGAAACCACCAGTACGAGGACATCGTTACGTTGATGAATAATCGGCAGAACGGCCGCCGGCGCGGCCGTGGCGGTGGCGCGGGTGCGCCTCGCCCCAACGGCGGCGGCAATGGCGGTGGCAACCGCATCGATAACCGCGCGCGCGGCAATGCCGCCCAGCTTCTCGAGAAATACAAGACGCTGGCGCGCGACGCACAGATGCAGGGCGATCGCGTCAACACCGAATATTATCTGCAGTTTGCGGATCACTATTTCCGTGTCCTGGCCGAAAGCCGTTCGCGCTTCGAGGATCAGCAGCCGCAGCAGCGCCAGCGCCGCGACGACTTCGCCAGCCAGGGCGCCGACAGTTTCGACGAGGATTATGCCGACGAGGGCGATCGCGGTCAGGAAGCGGCCGAGGCCGCCGACGGCAATCGCGCGCAGCAGGATCGCTCGGACGACGAAGCGCCCCGCCGCCAGCAGCGTTGGCAGCCGCGTGAAGATCGCCAGGATCGCCAGGATCGTCGTGACGATCGTTCGGTCGAAGCGAGCGCTCCCGCCGCTTCCGAAGGTGGTGATGAGGAAGAAGCGCCGCGTCCGCGTCGCGGTCGTCGTCCACGGGCGGAGGCCGTCGCGCAGGATGGTGGCGAGCGGATCGAGATGGATCGGCTTCCCCCGGCTTTCTCGCCGGCTCCGGCCGCCGAACCGGCCAACGATGCGTCCGATGGCGATGGCGAAGACCGCCCCCGCCGCCGTACGCGCCGCGCCCGTGGCGACTCCGCTCCTGCGGACGCCTGAGTCGTTCTCAGCTGAACAGGAAAGGGCGGTCCGCTTGGGCCGCCCTTTTCATTTGTCCGGGTCGCGTCGATCGAGCCAGTCGCCGCTTTTGTCCTCCGGGCGGAACGCCGCGACGTCGGCATCGTGCCCCGATCCGGCGCTCATGAAGAGCAGCCCCATCAGCGCCCCCGCCAGCAGCACCGACAGGCCGACCCCCGCGATCACCGCGATCAGGGTCGCCCAGCTCAGCGGCGATCCGTCCGCGCGCAGATAGAGGATCGTCGCGCCGACCGCGGCGACCGCCGCCGCCAACACCCAGCGCATGATCCAGCGATAACGCGCCCAGGCCGCCGAAGCGGTCTGCGGATCGGACAGGCGTGGCGGCTGTGGGTTGGGACGACGACTCATGGGCTTTTCTTTGCCTTGCGAACATGAGACCATCAATTCCCGAAGCGCCGTCATGAAAGCGCGGCGCCTGGAGAAGGAGGCCGAAATGACGATTGCGGCAATACTCCGCACCCGCAGCGACGATCACGTCGTCACGGTGGCACCCGACATGGCTGTCAAAGATGTGCTCGCGCTCCTCGCGGACAAGAGGATCGGCGCGGTGCCTGTGATGGATGGGGACAATCTGGTCGGCATCATGTCCGAACGCGACATGATCTACGGCCTCAGGCGCGATGGACCCGCCTTCCTCGATCAGCCGGTGCGCCATGCGATGACCACGTCGGTTATCACCGTGGGCAGCGACATGACCCCGTTCGATGCACTGGCGATGATGACGCGGCGGCGCATCCGGCATCTGCCGGTGGTCGACGATGGCGTGGTGATCGGCTTCGTTTCGATCGGCGATCTCGTGAAGGCGCGGATCGAAGCGATCGAGGCCGAGGCCGCGGCGATGCGCGATTACATCCAGACGGCGTGATTCGATGTCGGGTTAGGGGCTGAGTCGGTGTGATTCTCGTCGATTCGGGCCGTAAGTGGCTCGATTCGGCGCGATTCATTCGCAACTGGCGGAAGGCGATATCGCGCGAACCCCGGTGAAACGGGGCTTCCTGAGCTTTTGAAACAGTCGTGTAATTTTGTTGTTGACCGGGGGGGAGGTCGCTCATAGAAGCCACTCCACCGACGGCGGCGACGCGGTTTCGACCGAGTTTCTACCGACTTTCCAGATCGTTAACTCGATCACCCCAGAAGCCTAGCTTACGGGGACGGAGAGGTTTTCGGTTCTTTGACATTGTTGGATTGATGAAGGGACGTGTGGACGGCGGTTGGCCGGCTGCTGTGGGCGTTGAGGCCACGGTTAGTCGGTAAACTTAATGCCGTTCCATATTGTCCTGCTTACACA